>CADEEC010000001.1:0-63849 GCA_902826255.1 uncultured Hyphomicrobiales bacterium
TCTACCAGCCGTCCATGGAAATCCGTGAAGCTTTGACCTTTGACGACGTGCTCCTTGAACCGGGCCCGTCGGAAGTGCTGCCGGCTGACGTGAACACCGCAACGCGGCTCACCCGCGGCATCACCCTCAACATCCCGCTCATTTCCGCCGCCATGGACACCGTGACGGAAGCGCGCCTCGCCATCGCCATGGCGCAGGCGGGCGGCCTCGGCGTCATTCACCGCAACATGACCCCCGCCGAGCAGGCTGACCAAGTGAAGATGGTCAAAAAGTTCGAGAGCGGGATGGTGATCGATCCGATCACCATCCATCCGGATATGACCGTCGGCGAAATCGTCCTGATCAAGGAAGCGCGCAAGATTTCGGGTTTTCCGGTGGTCGATCGCGAGAGCGGCAAGCTCGTCGGTATCCTCACCAATCGCGACATGCGCTTCGCCGACATGAACGAACGCGTCGCCGACGTGATGACGAAGGACAATCTCATCACCGTGCGCGACGGTGTGAATGAGAGCGACGCGAAGAAGCTGCTGCACAAGCACCGCATCGAGCGCGTCATCGTCGTCGATGGTGGAAACAAGGTCACCGGCCTTATCACCGTGAAGGATTTCGAAAAGGCGCAGGCCTTCCCGAACCGCGCCAAGGATGAACGCGGGCGTCTGCTGGTCGGCGCCGCCTCCACGATTGGTGATGCGGGTTACGAGCGTTCGCTGGCGCTCATCGAAGCTGGCGTCGATGTGGTGGTGATCGACACTGCGCACGGCCACTCCAGCGCCGTGCTCACTGCGGTCGACCGTATCAAGCGCGCATCAAACAAAACCCAAATCCTCGCCGGCAACGTGGCCACAGCCGATGGCGCCAAAGCGCTCATCGATGCGGGCGCCGACGGTGTGAAGGTGGGTATTGGCCCAGGTTCGATCTGCACCACACGGATCGTGGCGGGCGTGGGCGTGCCGCAACTCACGGCGGTGATGGATGCGGCGAAGGCCGCGCGCAAAGCCGACGTACCTGTGATCGCCGATGGCGGCATCAAGTTCTCCGGTGATCTTGCCAAAGCGCTCGCCGGCGGCGCGGAAGTTGCGATGATCGGCTCGTTGCTCGCGGGCTCCGAAGAAGCGCCCGGCGAAGTGATCCTCTATCAGGGCCGCTCCTATAAGAGCTATCGCGGCATGGGTTCGCTCGGCGCGATGGCGCGCGGTTCGGCCGATCGTTATTTCCAGAAGGAAGTTACAGATCAAATGAAGTTGGTGCCGGAAGGCATTGAAGGTCGCGTGCCGTTCAAGGGGCCGGTGGCGAACATCATTCACCAGCTGATCGGAGGTCTGCGCGCGTCGATGGGCTATGTCGGCGCGGCGAACCTGAAAGAGATGCGCGAGAAGGCGAAGTTTGTGAAGATCACCAGCGCGGGCCTCCGCGAGAGTCACGTGCACGATGTCTCGATCACGCGCGAAGCGCCGAACTATCCGCTCGGAGGCTAGGAGATGGAGAAGGGCAACTTCATACGCATCACGCCCTTCATTCACGTGCCGAAGATCGAGAAGGCGATCGACTTCTTCGAGATGCTCGGCTTCACCTTGTACTTCCACGCCGGCACGTACGCCTATCTCGAACGCGAAGGCGCTGGTGTCCGCCTGCTGCAGAACCAAGGCGACGATGGCGCGCCACCCGGCAACCGGCGCTTTGCCTACTACATCGACGTCAACGATATCGAAGCGCTCTACCGCGAACTGAAGCCGAAGCTCGACGCGATGCCGCCCGGCGACGTGCATGGTCCCGCTGACAAGGAATACCGCCAGCGCGAGTTGTGCATCCTTGCGCCGGACGGCAATTTGCTCGTATTCGGCCAATCTATCTGAGGCACAAACGCCTCGTTCTATTTGTGGGGTTCTCCCGATGCGTCCCGGCGCCCGCCAGCAGGCGGCCATCGAAATTCTGACCTCCCTCGAAACCGAACGCCGGCCCGCCGCCGACGCGGTGAAGGCCTGGATGCTCACGCACCGCTTCGCCGGCTCAAAGGATCGCGCCGAGATTGGCGACCTCGTATTCGGCGCACTGCGTTGGAAGCAATCGAGCGCCTGGCGCATGGGCGAAGACACGCCGCGGGCCTGGGTCTGGGGCGCGTTGCGCTGGGGCTTTGGGCAAAGTGCCGAATGGATCGAGCAAAGCCTGGTCGACGATCCGCACGCGCCGGCGCCGATGAGTGACGCCGAACGCGCTACGCTGAACGGTGACAACATCGCGAGCGCACCAGCGCACGTGCGCGGGGATTTTCCGGACTGGTTGGGCGAAAGCTTTTTGCGGGCGTTTGGCGATGGCGCCGCCGAAGAAGGCGCCGCGCTTGCGGCGCCCGCGCCGCTCGATCTGCGCGCGAACACGCTGAAGGCGGATCGCGACAAGCTGATCGCCGCGTTGGCGGAAAGTCCAAAGCTGAAGGTGCCGCCGCAGCCGACGCCGCATGCGCCGGATGGCGTGCGCATTCCTTGGTCGCAGGGGCGGACATTCCCGTGGGCGACGGAGCAGAGTTTCGTCAAAGGCTGGTTCGAGGTGCAGGACGAGGGTAGCCAGATCGCGGCGCGTGTGTCTGGCGCGGAGCCGGGGATGCAGATCGCGGACGTCTGCGCTGGTGGTGGCGGCAAGACGCTCGCGCTTGCGGCGCTGATGCAGAACAAGGGGCAGATCTTCGCGCATGACATTGATGGCCGCCGCCTCGCGCCGCTGAAGGAGCGGCTCGATCGTGCGGGCGTCCGCAACGTACAGATCCGCGCGCCGATGCGCACGAAGGATGTGCTGGCTGACCTCAAAGAGCGAATGGATGTCGTGTTCGTCGATGCTCCATGCACTGGCTCCGGCACTTGGCGGCGCAGTCCTGACTCCAAGTGGCGCCTGCGCCCCAACGCACTCGCCAAGCGCCTCGAAGAGCAGCAGCAAGCTTTGGCGCTTGCCGCGCCGCTGGTGAAACCAGGTGGGCGCCTGGTCTATGTCACCTGTTCGGTGTTGCCGGAGGAGAACGAGGATGCGGTGGCGGCATTCCTCGGATCATACGACGCGTTCGCGCCTGTAGGATTGGAGCTCGCCGGTTTGCCGGCGTATCAGCGCGCTATCGGCCTACAGATGACGCCGCTTAAGACGGGTTGCGACGGATTCTACGTCGCGGTGTTGCAGCGCGCTTAGGCTTCGATGTCGACGTACTGACCGGGGCGTTCGCGGTCCTCGTCGCCTTCGTAAGCCTCGCGCGGTGGATCGCTGCTGCGCGCGTCGGCGGCAGGCCGCTTTTTGTGCGCAAGCGAAGCGGGATCGACGCGCAGCTTTTCCTGCACCATGTCGCGATGCGTCACCGCCCCGCCGAAATCCACGGGCGTGCGTTGCGGCTGCTGATCGTGCGCGGTGTGAGCTGCGACGGGCGCAGAGACGGGCGAAATAGTCGTCATGAGAGCCATCATGTCACATCGCGGTTGACGTGGCGTTCAGTTGTGTTGCTAACGCACGTCAAGGCTAACCGGCGCGAAACCATATGAAGCGGCTCGACATCGCCATTGCCGGTTGCGGCGTCGCCGGCCTCAGCGTCGCGACGTTGCTGCGCCAGATGGGCGCGAATGTCGTCATCTTCGACAAGCTCGAAACGCCGCAGCCTTTGGGTTCGGGGATCATCCTGCAACCGGTTGGTTTGCATGTGCTCGATCTGATCGGCGCCGGCACAGCAATACGAGAGCTTGGCGCGCCAATTATGCGGCTGTTCGGCAAGGCAGCGCCAAACCAGAACGTGGTGCTCGATGTGCGTTACGCGGATCGAGGACGAAATGCGCCGTGCGGGCTGGGCGTGCATCGCGGGGCGTTGTTTCAGGTGCTTTACGAGGCGGCGTTGGCGAGCGGCGCGGAGATTGAGAGCGGGCGTGAGGTTGTTGACGTTCGCGATCGGCGGTTGGTGTTCGCGGATGGGAGCGTCGGTGCAGCCTTTGATCTGATCGTTGATGCGCTGGGTATGCGTTCGCCACTCGCTGGCGCGCCGCCGAAACCGCTCACTTTCGGTGCGTTGTGGGCGAGTTTGGATTGGACGGGTCCGTTCGACGGAGCCGCGCTTGAGCAACGCTATCGCCAGGCGCGAAAGATGGTTGGGGTGATGCCGATTGGGCGGCTCAAGGGTAAGGACCGCAAGCAGGCGGCGTTCTTTTGGAGTTTGAAGCACACCGATCGCGCGGCTTGGGCGAGCACGCCGATCGAGGCGTGGAAGGACGAGGTACGCGCGCTTTGGCCGGAGACCGAGCCGCTGCTCGCGCAAATCCACACGCACGACGACCTCGTCTTCGCCACCTATGCGCATCGCACTTTGGCCGATCCGGTGGCGCGCGATTGCGTGCATGTCGGCGATAGCTGGCATTGCACGAGCCCGCAGCTTGGGCAGGGCGCCAACATGGCGTTGCTCGATGCGCTGGCGCTCGCGCGCGCGTTGGAGACGCAGAGCAATCTCGATGCGGCGCTTGGCGAATATGCGCGGCTGCGGCTCTGGCACATCCGGCTTTATCAGACGGCGTCCTGGATGTTCACGCCGGCCTACCAATCCGACAGCGCTGCGTTCGCCGCGTTGCGTGACTGGATCATGTCGCCGCTCTCGCGCACGCCGCCTGCGCCCGCGGTGCTCGCAGGCCTAGTGGCTGGTGAGATCGGGTCACCGCTTCGGGCTATGCGCCGCGCGCGCTAGGAGCTGTCGGCGGCTTGAGGCGCTGTTTGCGGGAAGAGCAGCGTGAAGAGATCGCACGACGCGGTGACGCCGGGTGCGGGCAGGCGGACGTCGCGCCAGATGGCACGCATCAGTTTGAGTGTGCGCGCGATCAGCGGTTCGAGATCGGCGAGAGCGGCGGCGAGACGATGCGCGCGTTGGCGCAGTGTGCCCGCATTCATGCCGGCGAGCGCGCTGGTGAGGTGGCGCTCGGAGCAGCGTGAGCGCTTGGCGCCTGGATAGCTCCGCTGCACGCGCCGGCGCAGCGCGAAGTCCATGCGCGCGGTGCCGAGGATGATGAGCGCGTGGCCCAGATGGCGCACGCTGGCGCGCAGGTCGCGCGCGATGCCCGCCTTCCTGGCGGAGACGAACGCGCGTACCGGCGCGGCGCGCGTCAAAGCGGGCGGCAGCGTGTCGAGCAGATCGCAAAACCACGCCAGCAGACCGATGACCCAAGCCCTCAGCGTGGCCAGAGCGGGCGCGCAGAGGGCGGATTGGTCGGTGGGCTTAGGGGTGAAATGCACGGGCGCGCATTATGCGCCCGCTGCGGGAGGGGTCGGATAGATTTTGTGCGCGGTGTTGGTGGCGTGGGATTTGGAGGAGCTAGGTGTGGGATAGTTGGCCTGACGGGTACCAAAACCCTACGGCAGTTTCCCGAGCAGAAAGCCGAAAAAGCTAGTCAGCACCGTTAGCCACGCCGTCATTTTCAGGTCGCGGTCTGGGTGGTGGAACAGCACAAACCACGTGCTCGTCTCAAATGAAACCTTCATGTAGTAGTATCCGATGACGCCAGGACGATGTCTTGCATCGTCCCCGAGTTTGACGAGCGCGCTTCTTCGCTTCGCGACCTTCTTTGCTTTCTCTTGAACAAACGTTTCGCGAGCGTTCGCGAGCGACGCCCGTAGGCCGTCTGGAATCGAGATGATTTCCGTACCCGATATTTGGAAGTCTCTGGGAGACTGCGCTGCGATCCAATCGGACGCCGCGTCCGGCGTAGCAGGGCCAGTATCCGGCGGCGTCTCTTGCGTCAGGTCCGGATTTCGCAGGACGATGTCTCGCGACGCAACGTCATCGACAGTCTCACGGCCGATGAACTCTTCTCCGCTCCTCGCGTATCTTCTGTCCCGAATTTCGAAGAGAAACTGCTTGCGCCATTTCTTGCGGGCCTTCGTTTCTTTCGCGGAAAGCTGCACGTACTGTCGCTCGCCTTCGGCGTCGTCGTACGCGTAGAGAAACTTGCAGTAGGCATGTTGCCCATTCATCGAGCTAGGCAAGATGGCCTTCGGAGCCCAGACACGCTGAATGTGACCCTCAGGTTCGCCGTCGTGTGCGCGTAACGCGATCGGGCCAAGCGGTGTGTTTTGAACGTCGCCTGAGTAAACCCGGGCGATCACCTTTAGTGTCATCCAGACCAGCAACGTCACTATCGCGAACTGCAAAAACCAGTTCTGCAGCAGCACCGACGCTATCCGGTTGGCCTCGTCCGATGATGCCCATTGCGAAACACGCGCGACCGTCGGGACAATTCCGTCCATTCCCCGCCTCCCCCGAGATGGTTAACGAACCTTAACGTCTGGGGATAAATCTGCAACCGGGGCGGGTGTCGGTGGCCGTCCGTGGCGCTGCGCCATGCATTTCCGCTGAATTGACGTCCCCCGCGACGCACTCCATTTCAGGCCATGGCGCAGAGCACAGCGAAATCCTCCGAGCCGGTCACGGCTTCAGCCGCCCACCACGAACGTGTCCTCATCATCGACTTTGGCAGTCAGGTTACGCAGCTGATTGCCCGGCGCGTGCGCGAGAACGGCGTCTATTGCGAAATCCATCCGTACAACAAAGTCGACGGCGCGTTCCTGAAGACCTACGCGCCGAAGGCGATCATCTTCTCGGGCGGGCCGTCGAGCGTGTTGGACGAGCCCTCGCCACGGGCGCCGGAAGAGGCCTTCAAACTCGGCGTGCCGATCCTCGCCATTTGCTACGGCCAGCAGACGATGCAGGTGCAACTCGGCGGCAAGGTCGAAGGCGGGCACGCGCGCGAGTTCGGGCGCGCTGACGTCGAGATCAAGAAGGCATCGCCGCTGTTCGAAGGCTTGTGGAACGTCGGCGGCCGCTATCCGGTGTGGATGAGCCACGGCGACCGGGTGACGAAACTGGCGGACGGCTTTGAGGTCATCGCCACCAGCGAGAACGCACCGTTCGCGATTGCCGTCGATGAGCAGCGGCGCTTCTACACTACGATGTTTCACCCCGAAGTCGTGCACACGCCCGACGGCGGCAAGCTCTTAAAGAATTTCACGCACCGCATCGCCGGCTTCAAAGGCGATTGGAGCATGGCGGCGTTCAAGGATGAGGCGATCGCGCGCATCCGCGCGCAGGTTGGCGACGGCACGGTGATTTGCGGGCTCTCGGGCGGGGTCGACTCATCGGTGGCGGCGGTGCTGATCCACGAAGCGATCGGCGACCGGCTGCACTGCGTATTCGTCGATCATGGGCTGATGCGGAAGGATGAGGCGACGCAAGTCGTCTCGCTGTTCCGCGATCACTACAACATTCCGCTGATCCACGCTGATGAGAGCGAGCGTTTCTTGGGCGCGCTTGAGGGCGTTTCCGATCCTGAAGTGAAGCGCAAGACGATCGGCAAGCTCTTCATCGATGTGTTCGAGGAGAAGGCGAAGTCGATTGGCGGCGCGGCGTTCCTGGCGCAAGGCACGTTGTATCCCGACGTGATCGAGAGCGTGTCGGCGATTGGCGGGCCATCGGTGACGATCAAGTCGCACCACAATGTTGGCGGCTTGCCCGAGCGCATGAACATGAAGCTGGTCGAGCCGCTGCGCGATCTGTTCAAGGATGAAGTGCGCGCGCTGGGGCGTGAGCTTGGGTTGCCGGAGACGTTCGTGGGGCGTCATCCGTTCCCGGGGCCGGGGCTCGCGATCCGCGTGCCGGGCGAGATCACGCGCGAGAAGCTCGATATTCTGCGCGAAGCGGACGCGGTTTATCTCGACGAGATCCGCAAGGCCGGCTTGTACGACAAGATCTGGCAGGCGTTCGCGGTGTTGCTGCCGGTGAAGACGGTCGGCGTGATGGGCGATGGGCGTACGTACGAATATGTCTGCGCGCTGCGTGCGGTGACGAGCACGGACGGCATGACGGCGGACTTCTTCCCGTACTCGATGGATTTCCTCGGCCGCGCCGCCACGCGCATCATCAACGAAGTACGCGGCGTGAACCGGGTCGTGTACGACGTGACATCGAAGCCGCCGGGCACGATCGAGTGGGAATGAAGAAGGTCGCTGCCGACAAACCGCGTTGCAAGTGGCCGGGGAGCGATGCGCTTTACGTTGCATACCACGACGACGAATGGGGCGTGCCGGTTCGGGATGACCGGAAGCTCTTCGAGATGCTGCAGCTCGACGGCGCGCAGGCGGGGCTGTCGTGGATCACAATTTTGCGCAAGCGCGAGAACTATTGCCGCGCATTCGACGGCTTCGATCCCGAGAAGATTGTCCGCTACACGCCGGCGAAGATCGAGAAGCTGATGAAGGACGAAGGCATCGTTCGCAACCGGCTGAAGATCGAGGGCGTGGTGGCGTCGGCGAAGGCGTATCTGGCGATGCGCAAGGAGGGGCTGACTCTGTCGAAGTTCTTGTGGGACTTCGTCGACGGCAAGCCGATTGTCAATCGGCTGAAGCCCGGCGGGCCGATCCCGGCGGAGACGGAGACTTCGCAAGCGATCTCGAAAGCGCTGAAGAAAAAGGGCTTCAAGTTCGTCGGGCCGACGATCGTCTACGCGTTCATGCAGGCGGTGGGGATGGTCAACGACCACCTCGTCACTTGCTACCGGCACCCCGACTACAAGAAGCGTTGAGGCTTGAAGCGCCGCTACGCGTGCGCCAAGTTTCGCACATGGCCGTCGAACTCAATCACACCATCGTGCACGCGGACGACAAGGATATTTCCGCTCGCTTCATTGCGGACATCCTTGGGCTAGAAGCCCCGATCGCGTTCGGGCCGTTTCTGGTGGTGAAAACGGCGAACGGCGTCAGTCTCGATTTCATCAATAGCGGCGGCGATCCGGTGAAGAGTCGCCACTTCGCATTTCTAGTCGGTGAGCACGAGTTCGACGCGATCTTCGCGCGCATCAAGGCGCGTGGCTTGAGTTATTGGGCCGATCCGATGGGCAAGATCGAGGGCGAGATCAACTTGCACTTCGGCGGCCGGGGCTTCTACTTCCGCGGCCCTGAGGGGCATTGGTACGAAGCGATCACGCGCCCGTACGAAATGGGCTAGCCGCCGCGTGCGTAGGTGACGCCGCCATCGACGATGATGGTAGAGCCGACGACATAGTCGCCCGCGCGTGAGGCTAGGAAGATCGCGGCGCCGGCCATGTCCTCTGTCGTGCCAACGCGCTTTGCCGGTATCGCTTGTGCGACCATGTCGCCGTGATCGCGCGCGATGCGGTTCATGTCAGACGGGAAGGCGCCAGGTGCAATGCCGGTGACGGCGATGCCGTCCTGGATCAGCCGCATCGCCATGCGCTTTGTCAGATGGATGAGGCCGGACTTCGATGCGGCGTAGGAATATGTCTCCTGCATGTTGACGGAGACGCCGTCGATCGAGGCGATGTTGATCACTTTGGCGAGATGGCCCTTCGCGGCGCCACGCTTCAGCGCCTCGTGCAGTTTCTGCGTCAAGAAGAACGGCGTCTTGACGTTGAGGTCCATGACCTTGTCCCAGCCATTCTCCGGAAACTCGGTGAACTCCGCGCCCCACGCCGCGCCGGCATTGTTGACGAGGATGTCGAGCGTGTCCTCGTGACCGAGAAAGGCGTCCGCCATTTTTTGCGCGCCATCAGCGCCGGAAGCGTCGACCACCAAAGGAATGCAAGGGCCAATGGCGGAGAGTTCGGTCGCCGTCTCCTCAAGCGCGCCGCCCTTGCGTGCGGAGATGTAAACCTTTGCGCCTTGATGCAGGAAGCCTTCGGCAATCATCTTGCCGATGCCGCGCGAGCCGCCGGTGACGAGGGCGACGCGGCCTTTAAGAGAAAACAGATCCTGCATGGCGTTAGCTCTGCTGTTGCTTTTGTTGTTCCGCGATCAGCGCGTCGTCGAGTTCGCGGGCGCGAACGGCTGCGGGCCGATTGTGTAGGCGTGCGCCGTAGGCTTCATAGGCTGGCCGCTTCTCCAGCGTGCCAAATTGCATGCCCCACATGATGTGCGCGCCGACATAGACATCGGCGGCCGAGAACTTTTCACCGAGAATGTAGGGACCCTTCGCGACCGCAGTTTCGAGTGCATCCATCACATGGCCGAGCGTGCCGTAGCCGACCATGCCTTGCTTGTCGGCCGGCGCTTCCCAGCCCATCGACTTGTTGCTGGCTGCGGCTTCAACCGGGCCTGCGGCGAAGAACATCCAGCGATAATACGTGCCGCGTGCCTTGTCGGTGGTCGCAGGTGCGAGTCCGGCTTGAGGAAACGCGTCGGCCAGATAGGCGCAGATCGCGGCCCCTTCGGTGACGACAGTGTCGCCGTGCTTGATCGCCGGCACTTTGCCCATCGGATTGATGGCCAGATACGAAGGGTCCTTCATGCTCGTGCCGTAGCCCAGCACGACTGTTTCATAGGGTTGCCCCACTTCCTCCAGCATCCAGCGCGCGATGCGGCCGCGCGACATGGGATTGGTGTAGAAAGTGAGCGTGTCGACCATGGACGTTCCTCCGTTTTCCTTGGCATAAGCCGCCCATGGCCAAGAGCAAGCAGATTACGATTTACGGGATCAAGAACTGCGACACGATGAAGAAGGCGCGCGCGTGGTTGGATGACCATGACGTCGCATACGCGTTCCACGATTACAAAGCCGAAGGCATCGACAAGGCGTCGCTCGAAAGCTGGGCGAAGGAAGTTGGTTGGGATATCTTGCTCAATCGCGCCGGCACGACGTTTCGGAAATTGCCGGACGCCCAGCGTGAGAACGTGACGGAGAAGAAGGCCATTGCGCTGATGCTGGAGCAGCCGAGCATGATCAAGCGGCCGGTGCTCGACGTCGGCGGCAAGTTGCTGGTCGGATTCAAGCCAGATTTGTATGCAAAGCAATTCGGCTAGACGCGATCGGCGATCCAGGCTGCCGCTGCATCGAGAATTTCGCTTAGCACCTGCGGGTCTTTCCGGCCGCTTCTTGCCGGGACGTGGAAGCTATGGTCCGCGTGCTCACTCAGCGCGAGGGTGGCGCGCTTGCCGAGATGTTTGACGACTGGCTTCAGCAGATCGAGCGACGCCAGCGCATCGTTCGTGCCTTGCAGGAAGAGCATCGGAATCGACACGTCATCGAGATGCCTGGCGCGCTCGCTGCCGGGCTTTCCAGCTGGATGAAGCGGGAAGCCGAAGAAGATAAGGCCCTGCACGTTGGGCAGCGCGTCGAGCGCTTGCGCTTGCGATGTCATACGCCCGCCAAATGACTTGCCGCCGGCGAAGAGCGGAAGCTTCGGCGCGAGTTCTGATGTTTTGGCGAAAGCGGCGCGCACGGCTTTGTGAGCGAGCGGCGGTGCATCAGGCCGCCCCGAACCGCGCTCCATGTAGAGGAAGTTGTAGCGCAGTGTGGCCATGCCGCGTTCGGCCAATCCTTCCGCGATCGCTGTCATCGATTTGTGCGCCATGCCGGCGCCTGCGCCGTGCGCGAAGACGTAGGCGGCCTTCGCGTTGGCGGGCGCGAGCCACAGTCCGGAGACTGTGGCGTCGCCATCGAGTTGAACGGTGATCTCTTTCGGCTTCACCGGATCATTCTACTGCCCCGGGATCGGCAAGCACTCCATGATTTCGACGGCCTCACCGGGAAAGATCGAGAAGTGCGGGTGGCCTTCGAACATTTTGGCGGCGGCTTCGTGTGACTCGGCTTGCACGACGATGTAGCCGGCGAGGTTGTTCTTGATGTCGGTGATGCCGTTGAGACCGGCGCGCTTCGTCTTGCCGAGCGGATCGCCATTGAAGACGATCGCGGCCTTGTGCTTTTCGCCCCAGGCCATCCAAGCGGCGATGCCTTCCTTTTCGAGCTTGGCGCGATCGGCCGCGTTGAGTTGGTCGAAGCCGGAGCGTTCGCGGGCAGCGGTTGTGCCGGTGTAGACGGCGAGAAACTTCTTCATCGAACTCTCCTCAAGCAGCGGGGCGATAGAACAGGAGAACGCCGCCGCCTTGGATCGGCTCCGCCTTGATGAGATCAAGGCGCTGGCGTTCGTCCGTCGGCTTGAACATCGGCGCGCCGCCGGTCTTGCCGAGCAGGAGCGGGGCGATGCAGAGGCGATACTCGTCGATGAGGCCCGCTTCGCGCAGTGACGAAGTCAACTTCGCGCTGCCGAAGACGAAGATGTTCTTATCGCCCGCGTCATTCTTGAGCGCCCTCACATCGTCGATCGAACGCAGGAGGCGAGAGTTGTTCCAATCCGCCTTCGTAAGCGTTGTCGACACGACCGCTTTCGGCGCACTGTTCATGGCGGGTGCTTCGTCGTCGGTGGATTTCGTCCAGTAGTCGCGCATGCCTTCGTAGGTGTTGCGGCCGAACAGCAGGATCGTGGCTTCGGCGAGTTGCTCGTCGGAAAGCTTCTTCAGCTCCGGCCCCCAGACCGTCTCATGGATGGAGAGATCCCAGGGCTTCGCGCCTTCGAAGGCGCCGTCGAGCGACATGATGTTCCAGATGATGAGCTTGGCCATGGTCAGTTTGCCTTCGCCAGGTATTCGTCGAGCTTGCCGAGCAGTTCTTGCCAGCCTTGCTCGCGCATTTTAACGCCGTCGGCGCCGTCGAAAAATGCGCCGTGCTCGGTGAGGATGAAGCGCGTGCCTTTGTCGGCGGCGTGTAGCTCGACCGTGGCGAGCGAGATGGAAAAGCGCATGCCGTCGCGCGCCATCGAGTAGGTGAAGACGATGCGTTCGTTTGCAATGATCTCGTTGAACACGGTGTCGTTGCTGAACGTTGTGTTCGGCGGGAATGGGTTGTTGCCGCCGGCGACGCGGAAGGTGCTGGTCTCGGTTCCGCGTTCGCGGAAGTCGAGTTCGTAGCTTCGAATGTCCCAGCCTTCGCCCTCGGCGAACCAGGCGCGCTTGGCTTTGGGATCGGCCCAGGCGGCGAAGATGCGTTCGGGGGAGGCGTTGTAGCGGCGCTCTATGATGAAGGAGCCGTGTGTTGTCGTGGTCATGGCATCCTCACGTGTTCAGGTAGGTGGCGAGCTGGTTGAGCAGCTCATTGGTGCCGCGTTCGCGTTCGGCAGCGTTGTCGATGCCATCGAGAAACGCGCCTTGCTCGGTCAGCACAAGCTTCGTGCCGGCGCCGTTCGGCTTGAACTCCATGGTGGCAAGCGACACCGAGGTGCGCTTCTCATTCATGTGCATCTCGTAGGACGAGACGATGCGTTCGTTTTGCGTGATCTCCCAGATCTCGGCGTTGTAGTAGTGGACCGCACCGCCCGGCGGGCCGCCGCTCACGCTCTCTTTGCCGCCGACACGGAAGTCGAGCTTGTGGTTGGACTTGTCCCAGTTCTCAGGACCGACGAACCATTTGGCTTTCGATGCCGGATGGGCGAACGCGGCGAAAACTTTCGCGGGCGGATGCGCGTAGTCGCGTTCGATAACGAACGTGGCGTGCGTGACAGAGCGCTTGGTCATTGTGCGAATTCCTTGGCGAGATTGTCGAGCGCGGCGTTCCAGCCGAATTGGTAGCCTTGCTCCATGCCGGCCTCGTCGAACGAAGCGATCTGTAGCGTGAGCGCCAGGTGCGTGGCGCTTACTTGCGGCGTAAGCGCCACGGAGATGAGCGCGGCCGAGACACGTTTGCCGCCGTGCGTCACGTCTTCGGCGAAGACGATGCGCTCATCTTTGCGGATGTCGATGTAAGTGACGGTCGCGACATAGTCGGCGTTGCCGGGTTCGATGCAACGCGAAACGTCGCGGCCGCCTTCGCGAAAATCGGCCTCTTCATATTCGATGCGGATTCCATCGGCCGGCGCGGACCAACGCTTGCGCGCTTCGACGTCGGCCCAAGCCGCGAAGACGCGCGCGGCCGAGGCGTTGTAGGTGCGTTCCATGACGATGGTGGTGTGAGCTAGTTTCGTCATGATCAAGCGCCCGGATACATGTGAAAGAGCGGCTCCGACCCCTTAACGGCGCGAGCAAACGCGGGCCAGGCCTTCAAGCGTTCGAGATAAGCGGTGATGCGGGGGAAGGCGCCGTCGAGCGTGATGTTGCGCGTGCTGTACCAGAGCGATGGCGCGGCGGAGACGTCTGCGAGTGTGAGGTTGTCGCCAACGATGACGTTTCGGTCCCCGAGCTGTGCTTCCACCACAGTGTAGAGTTTTCGGACGGCGACCTTCGCAGCTTCGACGCCGACGGGATCGTGCTGACCCTCCTGGCGCACATTATCCATGACGACCTTCGTCATCGTCGTGCCGATCGTGTCGAACAGGCGATCCCAACGGCGCACTTCGAGCGCGGTGTCGAAATCCTTCGGCACGAAGCGCGTGCGCCCCGGATAGTAGGCGTCGAGGTATTCGATGATCACGCTGGTCTCGGTGATCATCTGCTTGCGGTCGTTGTCGACCAGCACTGGAAACGTGCCGAGTGGCCACTTCGCCAAGAAGTCCGGATACGTGTTTTGATCGAGCGTCACAAACTCGAACGGCGTGTCGTTCTCGTAGAGCGCCGCGAGCACTTTCCAGGTGTAGGAAGAGATGGGGTGACCATAGAGCGTGAGCATCAATCGTCCTTCGTTTCATCGAGAAATTGGCCGAGGCGATCCAAGCGGCGCTCCCAGAGGGCGCGGCGTTCGGCGATCCAGTGTTCGGCTTGGGTGAGAACCTTCGGCTCAATCCGGCAGGTGCGGGTGCGGCCGATCTTTTCAGAGACAACGAGCCCTGAGGCTTCGAGCACGGCGAGGTGCTGCATCACGCCGGGCAGCGACATCGCCAAAGGCTTGGCCAGTTCGCTGACGGTCGCGGGCCCTTGAACGAGGCGGTCGACCATGGCGCGGCGGCTAGGGTCGGCGAGGGCCTGAAAGGCCAAGTCCAAATGGGCTTCGGCTCTGAACATATCACTTAACTAATCACTTAAGTATGGTCCGGCAAGCCCCGATTGCATCCAATTTGCGCGGCGGTGGCTGCATACTCTCGAAAACGGAGACTCAAATGATCAGTGCTGGCTGGGACCCATGGATGGTCGCGTTCTTTATTTTTGCGGCGGTGACGATCTCGATGATCGGCGCCGGTTGGGCGCAATATCTTGAGCACCAGCGCCGCAAGCAGGCGATGGACGTGATCAAGGCGGCCATGGAAGCAGGCCGCGACCCACCGCAGATCATCTACGATCAGCTGTCCAAGTCGGGCGGAAAGCCGCCATGGAGCGAAGTGGTGGTGTTCACCGCGCTCGGCTTCGGTTTCTGGATCGCATTCTCTCAAGCTGACGGCGATAGCCGCACCGCCTTTCTTGTCGTCGCATCAACGATGACGGTCACCGCACTCGGGTGCTTGGCGCTCGCCATCATGCGTCCGGGCGGCGGCGGCAAAGACGATGAGTCCGAATGACGAAGCGCGTCTCATCGCTGCGGCGCGCAAAGGAGATAGCCGCGCATACGCCGCTTTGGTTGACGCGCATCAGCAAGCCGTACGCGGGTTTTTGCGCCGTTTTGCAGGGCATTGGGCCGATGCGGACGATCTTGCGCAGGAGGCGTTCGTGACCGCGTGGCGCAAACTTGCGCGCTTCGAAGGCCGTTCGAGTTTTCGCTCATGGGTGAGCGGCATCGGCTTTCGCATCGCGCGTGACGCCAAGCGCGCACACGGCCGGGCTCAGGTTCGCGATAGCGATTGGCTGAACGAGCAAGACGCGGGCGAAGAGGGCGCGCCCGTTGAAGATCGCATCGCAGTCACGCGCGCGATGGCCGAACTGCCGGACGAACAGCGCGCCGTGGTGGCGCTCTGTTTGGGAGAAGGCTTCTCGCACAGCGAAGCAGCTGAGATATTGAAACTGCCGCTCGGGACGGTGAAATCACATGTGACGCGCGGGCGCGAACGTCTGCTGCGCGCGTTGGAGACTGAAGATGGACGCTGAAGCCCGTCTCGCCGCCGCCCTTGGCGCTGCCGCCGCTCCGGCGCGCGATCCGGCGTTCACGCTGGCCGTCATCCGCGCGGCGGAGGCAGACCGTTTCAAAACTGAGGCGCTGCGTTCGATGTTGAGTTCGGGTGCGGTAGCGGCTGCTGCTGCCTGTTTGATGCTTCTGCTTGCCGGCTGGACGGCGGTGAACTGGCAGGGCGTTCAGGGTGGCATTCTTGGCGCTGGCGGCATTTTCGCCCTGGTGGCGACCGCCCGGCTCATGACACAACGTTTAGCACCTGCGGCGGCCCGCTGAGCGCCTGCATCCAAAGCCCGGTCTCAGCGCATCTAGACTGCAAAAGGGGCATTAGACCCCGGGCTATGGAGACACCTCAATGGATGCGGATATCTTTGTTCCGTTTCTCTTTTTCGGATTTTTGGCGGCCATTATCCTGGTCCCCATCTACCTCAAAGAGCGGACGCGCCAATCGGCGCATCACCTGATCGCTCAGGCCTTGGAGAAGGGCCAACAGCTCGATCCTGCCCTGATGCGCAGCCTTACCGACGGCCAAAAGAAGCCCCAGGACAAAGCTCGTTCGAGCCTTGGCGCGGGCATCGTGCTCTTGGCCTTGGGCGGCGGTTTCGCGGCGGCGGGCTATTTCGTCGGCGGCTACGCTGAAGAAGCCTTCAACGGCATGATGGTCCCGGCCGTCATTTTGGGCGCACTCGGCGTCGCCTTTATCCTGCTCGCCATCGTCGATTATGCGACAAAGAAGAAGGAAGACTGAGTGGTAACCTGTGGCGTCTCGGGGGTTCACACATCTGGCGGAGGCCACAGAAGCTGCGCTGATTATCGCAGCCCAGGCCAAAGACCAGGCGGCCTTCGGGGAGCTGGTGAAGCGTCGCCAAGGCTGGGCTCGCGCCTTGCTACGGAGAATGTGCCAGAGCCACGCTGAAGCTGACGATCTCGCTCAAGAGGCGTTCATCAAGGCGTGGGATAGATTGAGAGACTTGGAAACCCCGGCAGCTTTTCCGGGTTGGTTTAGGAGAATAGCGGTCACCACGTTCCTGATGGCAAAGCGACGCCAGAAGGCCGTGTTTGAGGAGATCACTGACGCATCACCTCTCGCGTCAGAGGAATCCACGCCGGAAGCCGCAGCCGGAGCAAAGCTCGATCTGGAAAGAGCACTTGCCAGATTGTCCGATGCTGAGAGACTTTGTGTGACGCTGAACCACGGAGAAGGGCTCAGTCACTCAGAGATAGTCGAAATCACAGGTCTTCCCCTGGGCACTGTGAAATCACACGTACTAAGGGGGACAGACAAACTTAGACGGCTATTGGACCCAGATTCATGACTGACTTCGACGCCCTGTTGAAGCGCTCCTTCGCGGAGGCTCATGAACCCGCAGATGACGGGTTCGTGGTCAACGTTGGCCACGCGGTGGCCAAGCGTGAGGCGAGCCTGAAGTTGCGCGGCTACATGCAGCTTGGCGCGATCACGATCGGCGCTGCCGCCGTCTCGTGGGGCCTTTACGGTTTTGCCGGCGTGTTCGGCCAAGAAATCATGGCGTCGGTCGGCCTCGAAGTGGCCCGCGCGCACGCTGCTGTCAGCACCGCGCCGGATGCAGGCGCCGCCGCTCAAGGCTTCATCCAGTCGATGGGTGCGGGCCTGACGCAAATCCTGCTGGTCACGGCCGCTTTGGCCGGTGGCGCAGTCGCCTATCGCGCGACGCAGGACTAAGCCGAACTCACCCCATTCAAGCAAAGGCGGTCCGATGGGCCGCCTTTCGCGTATCTGGCCTCGGTGCTGGCGCCGCACTGCAGCAAAGGCTATGACGCTGCGCTAATAGCGAGGCCTCCCATGTCCCGTCACGTCGAAGCCCCGATCCGCCGTCAGAGCGCCCCCGACATCCGCGCGCGCAAGGGCGGCGATCCGATCGTCTGCCTCACCGCGTACACCGCGCCTGTCGCCGAAATTCTCGACGAACATTGCGACGTGCTGCTGGTCGGCGACAGCGTCGGCATGGTGGTTCACGGCATGCCGAACACGGTCGGCGTTACGCTCGAGATGATGATCATGCACGGCCAAGCCGTGATGCGTACCGCCAAGCGTGCGCTCGTCGTTGTCGACATGCCGTTCGGTTCTTACGAGGCCAGCGCCGAGCAAGCGTTCGCCAACGCCACGCGCATTTTGAAGGAAACCGGCGCGCAGGCCGTGAAGGTCGAAGCCGGCACCTACATTGCCGGCACGATCGCCTATCTGGTGCAGCGCGGCATTCCAGTGATGGGCCATGTCGGCCTCCGGCCCCAAGCCGTGAACGTGGACGGGAAATTCCGGGCTAAGGGCCGCACCAAGGAAGAGCGCGCCCAGGTCCTGGCCGAGGCCCGCGCCGCCGACGAAGCGGGCGCTTTCGCCATCGTCGTTGAGGGTGTGGATGAAACGCTCGCCCCCGAAATAACTGCGGCTGTGAAGGCCCCGACCATCGGTATCGGAGCGTCCGCCCAGTGTGACGGCCAGATCCTGGTCACGGACGACCTTTTGGGGCTTTTTGACTGGACCCCGAAATTTGTCCGCCGGTACGCCAATCTGAAGGCCGAGATCGGCAAGGCGGCTGCCAACTACGCTGCCGACGTCAAAGCCCGCCGTTTTCCTGCCGCAGCCGAGACCTATGCCCTGGGCGGCGGAAAGGCGCGGCGCCCGCGCGTTGCCGGGGGCGACGAGCGCGGCTAGCTTGCCCGCGATTTTGGGGGACCAGGCTGGCGCTTGCCGAGCCTTGAGGGTCAGGAACGGCGTGTGACCAACGAAACCGATAGATTTGTCAATGAAGTCGATGAGAGCCTGCGGCAGGATCGCATGCTGGGCTTTGCCCGTAGGTTCGGCCCTTACCTGATTGGCGTGTTCGTACTGATCATCGCCGCGGTTGGCGGCTGGCAGGTTTGGCAACACCAACGCATTGAGGGCGCGCGCCGACATGCCGACGCATATCATGCGGCGCAGCTGATGGTGCAGGAAGGCAACTTCGACGGCGCGAAAACCGAGTTTGAACGCCTCTCCAACGAAGGTCCGCAGACTTACCGCGTCATGGCTCGCATGGAGCACGCGGCGATCCTATCGACGCAAGGCGATCTCGAAGCGGCGCTCGCCGAGTTCGATGCAGCAGCCGAAGCGGCAACGGATCCGACCATGCGCGAGAGCGCGCAATTGCGCGCCGCTTACATCGCTGCCGACACGCAGGACTTTGCCGCGCTGCGCACGCGCTTGCAGCCACTCATCGATTCCGACACTCGCGTTTCGTATCTCGCGAAAGAACTGTTGGCGATCGAAGCGTGGGAAGCCGGTGACCTCACGCTCGCCCGCGACACGCTGCAAGAGCTAACGCTCGCATTTGAGGCGCCGGACTCCATGCGTCAGCGCGCGCAAGTCGCGCTGAGCGTGATCGGCTCCGCACCAGAAGAAACACCAGCGGACGGCGCGCAAGCGCCCGCGCCATCCGAAGGAGAAACGAAATGAACCCGTTGCGTCCGGTCGCCCTTATCGCGGCCGCTGCAGCCTTGTCTGCGTGCTCCACTGTGAGCCGTCTCAATCCGTTTGACGGCGGCGGCAATGACGCGCCGGTGCAAACCGCGCCTCAGGATGGACGTCAATCGATCCTGGCGTTCGAGCAGCAGCTCACGGTCGACCCAGCTCTTGCCGCGCGCACAATCACTGTGCCGCCGGCGGTTTCCGTTGCTGAATGGAGCCAACCGGGTGGCACGGCTGACAACTCGCCGCCTCAGTCCAGCGGCGCTGGCACGCTCGAGCAAGCGTGGCGCACGAATCTAGGCGCCGGCTCGAACAATCGCGTGAAGATTGCGGCGCCGCCCGTTATCGCCGATGGCCGCCTCTATTTCCTTGATGCTGACCACCGCGTTCACGCTGTCAGCGCCACCGATGGCTCGCGCGTATGGGACGAACGTTTGCGTCCTGAGGATAGCCGTGATCGCGTCGCGCGAGGTGGTGGTGTCGCCGCGGGCGGCGGCCGGGTTTATGTCAGCACCGGCTTTGGCTTTGTCGCAGCGCTCGATGGCGCCACAGGCGATCAAGTGTGGCGCGTGCAGTTGAATGCGCCGCTGCAATCGGCGCCTACGTTTGCGGGTGGGCGCGTATACGCGGTCACCAATGACAGTGAACTCATCGCACTCGACGCTGCAACCGGCGCTGTAAGTTGGAACTATCAGGCCATCGCCGAGCCTGCGCGCATCCTCGCCGCGCCGAGTGTGGCCATCGACGGCGAAACCGTTGTTGCGCCATTCGCTTCCGGTGAACTCGTCGCGCTTCTTTCGGCAAACGGACGCCGACTGTGGTCGGATTCTCTCTCACGTTCAGGCCGGCTGACATCGCTCTCAGCGATCAACGATATCGCGGGGCGTCCCGTAATCGACGGTGGTGCGGTGTATGCGGCAAGCCATTCCGGCTTGCTCGCGGCGATCGATCTTCGCAGCGGTCAACGCATGTGGGCGCGCTCGTTTGCATCGACGCAAACGCCGTGGGTTTCGGGCGAAGTTCTCTACGCCGTCAGTGTCGACGGCGAACTGGCGGCGTTCGAGCGCCGGACGGGCAACATCTTCTGGGTGAGCCAGCTACGGCGCTATCGCGACGAGAATGATCGCCGTGGTCGCATCGCCTGGACCGGCCCGATCATGGTCGGCGGCCGCCTGATCTTGGCCAACTCGGAAGGTGAAGTGGTTGCCGTGTCGCCGGCGAATGGCCAAACGCTGGCCACCGGTGACGTGAGCCAATCCGTCTTCATTCCGCCGATCGCCGCCAACGAGCACATCTACATCGTTACCGACGAAGCACGCCTCGTCGTTCTGAATTGATGTTGGGCGCCCATGACGATCAGGCTCGCGATCGTCGGGCGGCCCAACGTTGGCAAGTCCACTTTGTTCAATCGGCTCGCGGGCAAAAAGCTCGCGATCGTCGATGACACGCCTGGTGTCACGCGCGACCGGCGCGAGGCGAAGGGGCGGCTGGGCGATCTCGACTTCACCCTGATCGACACGGCAGGTTTCGAGGACGCGACAGATGCGTCTCTTGAGGCGCGTATGCGAGAGCAAACCGAAATCGCCATCCGCGATGCGGATGTCATCCTTCTTCTCATTGACGCGCGCGCCGGCGTGCTGCCGCTGGACGAATCTTTCGCGGCTTTGCTGCGACGTTCGGGCAAGCCGGTCGTGCTCGCCGCCAACAAGGTTGAGGGCCGCGCCGGCGATGTCGGCATCACCGAGGCGTACGCACTTGGTCTCGGTGAACCGATCGCGCTCTCCGCCGAGCACGGCGAAGGCATGTCAGAACTTTACGCGGCGATCGTCGCGCACGAGCACGCCCCCGCAGACGACGACGCGGCAAAGCCTGCGCGGCCGATAAACATCGCCATCATCGGCCGGCCCAACGCCGGCAAGTCAACGCTGGTAAATGCGCTGATTGGCGAAGACCGGCTGCTTGTGGGCCCGGAAGCGGGCATCACGCGTGATTCAATCGCCATCGACTGGGAATGGCGCGGCAAGAAATATCGCCTCGTCGACACAGCCGGCATGCGCAAGAAGGCCAAGGTGCAAGCGAAACTTGAGCGTATGTCAGTGGGCGACACGCTGCATGCACTGAAGTTCGCCGACGTTTGCGTGCTCGTCATGGACGCCAACGAGGCATTCGAGAAGCAAGACCTCTCGATCGGTGATCTTGTCGTACGCGAGGGACGCGGGCTCGTCTTCTGTCTGGCCAAGTGGGACACAATCGAAGACACGCGCGCGCACTTCGAAGAACTGAAACTGGTCGCGCGTGAGAGTCTGCCGCAAGCGCGCGGTGCGCCGATCGTAACGGTGGCGGCGCAATCAGGCGTGGGGCTCGACCGGCTCATGAAGGCGGTTGAGGAAACGCACGAGGATTGGACGGCGCGGGTCAAGACGAAGGATCTCAATGAGTGGCTCTACGCCACAATCGCGCGCCATCCGCCGCCAGCAGTGCGAGGCAGGCGCATCAAGCCGCGTTATCTCACCCAAATCAAAGCGCGTCCGCCGACCTTCGTGCTCATCTCGTCGCGGGCCGAGGACATGCCCGAGAGCTACAAGCGCTATCTCGTCAACGGTCTGCGCGACGCGTTCGGCCTTCACGCCGCGCCGATCCGATTGATCGTTAAAGCCGGCAAGAATCCCTTCGCGGATGAAGCGGACTAATTTCCACGCCAAGGCGGCGGACACTGATCGCCAGCAATCGCGCACAAGTCCCTTTGGAGCCGTTGTGAGATGTGTGGTGCGCCGGTCGCCGCCTCGCCGAATTCACGCATCAGCGGCGAGAGCTGCGCATCGCGCTGGTTCATCGCGATGCCGCCCGCGGTTTGGCCGAAACGTGCGAACTCTGCGGCCTCCGCCTCTGTCGGCTGCGTTGTGGTTGGTGTGCCGCCAGGCGCTTCGGCACGTACGCCGTCAAGCACGCTGCGTAGGAAGAAAGAGCGACCGCTAGGTGTGCGCATAAAGGCGGCGATATCGATGAGTTCCCGTTCGTTGAACAAGGCGGCCATGCGAGGCGCAAAGCGATCCAGCAGCTCAGGGGCGCCGTTCATCGTCTCGACCTGCGCGATCTGTGCGAAGCCGTTGATGTAGTCGGTCATGGCCTGCTGACGCTGAGCGTCCATCGCCGCATAAAGCGGGCTCGCTTGAATTTGCCCGCGGAATTGCGGCGTCAGCAGGCGGAACGCTTCGAGCGAGGCCTGCGAAAGCGCGTCAGAGTCGATCATCATTGCGCTCAGCGTGTCTCGCGCAGCGGCGACGTGGCTGGGCGCGTACGTCACATTCGGCGATGGCGGTGTGGCGTTCGTTTGGGCGACGCTCGGCTGCGCCACGAAGGCGAAACAGACGGCAAGAAGTGAAAACAGAATGCGCATGGTCACCCCCAACGCCGGCACGTTACGCAACGAGGCGGGCAAGCGCCAGTGCGAAGCTGAGATGTGCTCGCTGTCGCAAAAATCGCAAGAATGACCAAGCGCCGGATGGCGCTCATCGCAACGCCGTGGGCGCGCGCACAGGTGCGCGTTAGCACAGCGGGTGAGGGATTTATCATGCGTATTCTATTCGCAATTCTGATCGGGGGCTTGGCCGCGGGCGCGCTCGATATCGGCTACGCGTTTGTTGTCTATGGCCCGCTGAGCTACGGCATCAGCCCCGAACAAGTGCTACAATCGGTGGCCGCCGGATGGATCGGGCGCGAGGAGTCGCGCGCTGGCGGTATTGCCACGGCCGCTCTCGGCCTTGCGTCACACTTCCTGATCGCAACGCTGATGGCGGCCGTCTATGTGCTCGCGTCACAGACCGCGAAGGCGCTGACGAAGAACGCAATCCTGTGGGGTCTCGTTTACGGGTTCATTCTCTATGTGGCGATGAACTACGTGGTCGTTCCGCTCTCAGCCGCGGGCGCCAACGGGCATTTTGCATCGAGCTTTGCCGAAGCAGCGGAGCGTCTGCAGAAATCGTTTAGCGAAGTTCGCGGCGGCGGCGGTGAGGATTATCCGTGGCTGCTGTGGGGGACGATTTTCACGCACACGGTTCTCGTCGGCCTTCCTATTGCGCTTGCGGCCAAGCGTTTCGCCCCTCAGAGCGATTGAGCCGCCGCCCAAGCGCTCGACCAGGCCCATTGGAAATTGTAGCCACCGAGCCATCCGGTGACGTCCACTGCTTCGCCGATGAAGTAGAGACCTGGAACGCCGCGACATTCCATTGTCTGCTGCGAGAGCGCGTCCGTAACGATGCCTCCGGCCATGACCTCCGCCTTGGCGTAGCCCTCAGTCCCGCTTGGTGTGAGGCACCATGACTTGAGGCGCCGAGCGCATTCGATCAGCGCAGTGTCCTTCATGTCGCCGATTGCGCCCTGCGGGAACTCACGCCCCAGAACCGCCGCGAGCCGCTCTGAAAGCAGATCGGCGAGGATCGTCGTAAGCTGCGCTTTGGGCCGCTCGCGCTTGCGTGCCGCAAGAATGTCGTCAGGCGCGTCTGGCAGCCAATTGATCGCGATATCGTCGTCCTGTTTCCAATAGGAGGAAGCTTGGAGGATGGCCGGGCCAGAGAGGCCGCGGTGTGTGAACAGCGCCGCCTCACGAAAGTTCGCCTTGCCACAGCGCGCGATCACGTCCGCGGAAACGCCGCTCAGCGGCCGCATCCATTCCAGGTCGCGCTCCGAGAACGTCAGCGGGACGAGCCCTGGGCGCGTCTCGATGGTCGGCACACGGAATTGGTTGGCGATGTCGAAGGCGAAGTTCGTCGCTCCCAGTTTGGGAATGGAAAGACCGCCGCTCGCGATGACGAGTGCTGTGCTTTCGAACCTCCCTTGGCTGGTATCCACCGCGAAGTGATCGCCGCGGCGAACGCCCGTCACACGGCATTCCGTGTGGATGGCGACACCACCTGCGGCGCATTCGTCGAGCAGCATTTGCACGATCTTGCGCGAAGAACGCGCACCTTCGCAGAAGAGTTGGCCGAGCGTCTTCTCGTAGTAAGCAATGCCGTGCTTCTGAACGAGCGCGATAAAATCGTGTTGCGTGTGCCGCGCCAGCGCCGAGCGTGCGAAATGCGGGTTCGCGGAGAGAAAGCGATCGGGTGCCGCGTGCACGTTGGTGAAGTTGCAGCGACCGCCGCCGGAGATCAGAATTTTCGCGCCGACCTCGGCGTTGTGCTCGAGGACGAGCACGCGTTTGCCACGCCGCCCCGCGTGAAGCGCGCAATAGAGCCCGGCTGCGCCGCCGCCAACGATAATCGCGTCGTAGCTCAGCGCTCGAACTGCACCCATGCGCCGTTCTCCGCATAGCTTGGCTGCAGCATGCGCACGATGGCGGGCGCGACCTCGTCCGGCGTCGGCAGCGTCATCGGATCTTCACCGGGAAACGCCTTGGCGCGCATGGAAGTGCGCGTGGGGCCGGGGTTAAAGAGATTGGCGCGCATTGGCGTCACGTTGCCAATTTCGGCGGCCCAAGAAATCACCAGCGCGTCGAGCGCCGCTTTTGAAGCGGCGTAGGGCGCCCAGTAGGCTCGCGGGTTCTTCGATGCGCCAGAGGTGAGAAACACAGCGCGGCCAGCCTCGGATTCGCGCAGCAGCGGGTGCAGCGCGCGGATCAGCCGTTGATTGGCCAGGAAATTCACCAGCGTGGTTTCATCCATGATCGCGGGCGTGGCTTGGTGCGCTGGCGTCAGCGACCCTAGCGCGCCAGCGCAAGCGGCTAGGCCATCGAGCTTGCCGAAACGCTCAAATAATGGCGCGGCGAGCTGATCGATGGCCGAGCCATCGCGCAGATCGAGTGGAATAAGCGTCGCTTCGCCGCCGAGCGCGCGAATATCGTCGTCGAGTTTCTCAAGCGCTTTCTGCGCACGCGCTACCGCGATCACGCGCCAGTTTTGCCGCGCCAGCTCAAGTGCTACGGCGCGGCCAATGCCGCGCGACGCGCCGGTGACGAGCGCGAGGCGTTTCGCTTGTGCGCCGCTCATTCCGCGGCGTTGTCTAGCGGCAGCTGCGGATCACGGCCGGTGCGACCTGAGTGATAGTCGAGCAGCGGCGTCGGGTAGTCGCCGGTAAAGGCGTGGTCTGTGAATTGCGGGTTGGCGGCGTCGCGCTTCTTCTCGCCCATCGCCCAATAGAGGCCGTCGACCGAGAGGAAGCCTAGCGTATCGACGCCGAGCGACTTGCGCATTTCATCGACGGTCATCTGCGCCGCCATCAATTCAGCCAGCGCGGGCATATCGATGCCATAGAAATCCGGATGCTTGATCGGCGGCGAGGCGCTGCGGAAGTGGACTTCCTTAGCGCCGGCGTCGCGCACCATCTGCACGATCTTGCGCGAGGTTGTGCCGCGCACGATCGAGTCATCGACCAGCACCACGCGCTTGCCCTTGATCACGTCGCGGTTGGCGGAGTGTTTCAGGCGCACACCCATGTCGCGGATCGCCTGCTTCGGCTGAATGAAGGTGCGGCCGACATAGTGGTTGCGGATGATGCCGAGCTCGTACGGAATTCCGCTTTTCGCGGCGAAGCCCATGGCGGCAGGCACGCCGGAGTCCGGCACCGGCACGATGACATCGGCTTCGACGCCGGTTTCCTCGGCGAGCTTGCGGCCCATGCGCTTACGAATGTCGTAGACGCTGCGGCCATCGATCACCGAGTCCGGGCGCGAGAAGTAGACGAACTCAAAAATGCACGGACGTGCTTTGCGACGCGGGAACGGGAAGTGGCTGTCGACTGCGACCGTGCCATCCTTGCCGCGGGTTATGACAACCACTTCGCCGGGCTCGACTGAACGCACGAATTTGGCGCCGATCATGTCGAGCGCGCAGGTTTCGGAAGCGAGGATCATCGCGCCGGCGCTTTCGCCCAACACAAGCGGGCGAATGCCGATCGGATCGCGCGCGCCGATCATCATGTTCTCGGTGAGCGCCACCAATGCGTAGGCGCCTTGGATATCGTGCAACGCTTCAACGAAGCGTTCAACAACGCGCGGCTTTTGCGACTTGGCGATGAGCTGCAGGATGCACTCGGTGTCGGACGTCGATTGGAAGATCGATCCGTTCTGAACGAGCCGATGGCGCAGATCCACGGCGTTGGTCAGGTTGCCGTTGTGCGCGACGGCGAAGCCGCCGAGCGCCAGGTCGGCAAAGAGCGGCTGCACGTTGCGCAGGATGGTGCCGCCGGCGGTCGCGTAGCGTGTGTGGCCAACGGCCATCGCGCCGGGCAGGCGCTGTGGAACGTCTCCGCCAGCGAAGTGCTCGCCAACGAGGCCAAGGAAGCGCTCGTGATAGAAGCGCTCGCCATTGTAGCTGACGATGCCGCAGCCTTCTTGGCCGCGGTGTTGCAGGCCGTGCAGTCCGAGCGCGGTCAGGACCGACGCGTCTTCCGAGCCAAACACGCCGAAGACGCCGCACTCTTCACGTGGCTTGTCATCAAGTTCCCATTTATCGGCCGGGTCTCCGGGCGCCGTCTGGAAGTGGAGGGAGGGGCGCTCGGCGGTCATTCGGTCCTCAGGTGGGCGGGGCCTGGGGGGCCTGGGTTTCGGTCTCAGCCGGCGGGATAGGCGCCGACTCGCTTTCGCGTCGATCAATTATATCACGGGCCCGCTCGCCTGCCCGGGGGAGGATCACGGCGAGCGCACCAGCAACGCTGTCATATATAGGGTACGTTCGCGCGCCGCGAATGTCGTCCTGCACCGGGTTAGAGGGTGTCCCATTGTCGCTGGTGGGGGTGTTTCGGATCACCAGCACAAGCAGCGAGACAACCAGAACGCCGCGCAGAACTCCAAAGGCGAGCCCAGCGGCTCGGTCAAATGACCCAATTTCCGTCGATTGGTGGGCCTGCTTCGCAACCGACGAGACAATCACCGTAATGACGACGAAGACGATCAGAAAGACCAGCAAACCCGCAGCGACCGCGGCGAGCCAGCCCGAAAGAGGCGTCACGCTCTCCACAAAGGGCGCAAGCAATCCCGCGCAGTAGTAACCGGCGATGGCAGCGCCGATGAACGCTATGACCGAGAACATCTCGCGGATGAGGCCGCGGGCGAAAGCCATGACGCCCGAAAGGCCCAGGACGACGAGCGCGGCGAAGTCGAACCAGGTGAAGCCGAGATCCATTCGCCACTCCCACTCCCGCCCGTTTCTGGGCGCGTCCCGCAGGACTGAATTAGACGCCCCGCCCGGGATTGGGAAGGCGCCAACGACCGCCGTGCGGCAGTCGCAGCCCTAGGACAACTGGTCGAACCAGGAGCGTTTCGAGGACGGAATAGGCACAAAGCTGGGGACATGCTGCTGCCCCTGCTGTTGGCGACCGAACTGGCCGCCCAAACGCCCGTCGTCCCGCCCATACGCGAGCTTGCGCCGGGCGTGCAGCTCCAGCCTGGTGGGTTCGAGGGCGAGCGTGGCCCGGACGGCAACACCATCATCTTCGATGCGCCGGATGGCTTGGTCGTCGTCGATACGGGGCGCCATTCTTGGCATAGTGACGCGATCCTGGCGTATGCGCGCGAGCGTGGGCGGCCGATCGCCGCGATCGTCAATACGCATTGGCATCTCGATCATTCGAGCGGCAACGGGCGGCTGAAGGCCGTCTATCCGAATGCACGCGTCTACACGACGAGCGCCGTCGATCGAGTCATCGCGCCGGGCGGCTTTCTCGTGCGCAACATGGATAGCGCGCGGCAGATGCTCGTTGGCACGGAGATCACGCCGGTTCAGCGCGAGGAAGTGCAGATATTCCTCGACACGATGGTCGACAGCCAAGTGCTGCGGCCTGACGTGGTGATCGAGCACTCGCAGCGTATGCGACTTGGTGGCCGGCGTTTTGATGTTCACGTCACCAACGGCGCCGTGACGGATGCCGATGTATGGCTCTACGATCGTCGCACGCGCATCGCTGTAATCGGCGATCTGGTGACGTTCCCTGCGCCGTTCTTCGAGACAGCGTGCCCGCAGCGCTGGCGCGAAGCGTTGGATGAGGTTTGGTCGACACCGTTCCAGATCGCCATCGCCGGTCACGGCGAGCCGATGACGCGAGATCAGTTCAACGTGTGGCGAACCGCATACGGCGTGTTTGTTGACTGCGTCAGCAGCGAACGCGAACCCGCCATATGCGGCTCCGGCTGGGCGCAAGCGACCGCGCAATTCAATGGTGACGAAGCTGGGCAACGGCGCGCGGCGGGCTTTGCGGGTTACTACGTCACCATGCTGCGCAATAACGGCGGCAAGAGCGCCGACTGTTTGACGAACTAGTTGTCAGCCTCAACGCCAATTGCCGCCGCCAGATCCGCGATATGGCTGATCTGTTTCACCTTCACGCCCGCTGAACTGCCGTTCTTCTTTTGCGGCGGGGCGAATGCGCTGGAGAAGCCAAGCTTCGCGGCTTCCTTGAGCCGCAGGTCGCTTCGTCCAGCTGGCCGCACCTCGCCGGACAGCGCAACCTCGCCAAACACCACGCAGTGCTTCGGCAGCGCTCGATCCGCCAATGCCGAGATCAGCGCAGCAGCAACGGCGAGGTGGTCGCTCTCGTGCCGCAGTAGGCCGGGTCATCGGGCCGCCGGCTTGGGCGGCCCGAAGCGCTGCGCCGGCCGCTCGGCACGGTCGTACAGGCCCTGCACCTTCGGGATGTTGACCTCGATGTCGCGGATGCGCGTCGGGCCGGTCGGGTGCGTGCTCAGGAACTGCGGCGGCGCGCCCTTGGAGGCCTCGGCCATCTTCTGCCACAGCGTCACGCCGGCGCGCGGGTCGTAGCCGGCGCGCGCGGCGAGCTCGATGCCGATCAGGTCGGCCTCGGACTCGTCCTCGCGGCTGAACTTCAAGGTCAGCAGCTGGCCGCCCATGTTGAGCAGGGTGTCGCCGGCGCTGCCCAGGCCGAGCAGCGCCGACAGCGCGCCCGCACCGATGCGCGTGGCCGCCGTCTTGCCCATGCGCTCGCGCGCATGCTCGCGCAGCGCATGCGCCGCCTCGTGGCCCATGATCATGGCCACCTCGTCGTCATTGAGCTGGAGCTTGCTCAGGATGCCGTAATAGAAGGCGATCTTGCCGCCGGGCATGCAGAAGGCGTTCAGCTCGCTGCTGCCGATCAGGCTGACCTCCCACTTCCAGCCCTGCGCGCGTGGGTTCCATTCGTAGGTGTGCGGGATGATGCGCTTGGCAACGGCGCGCAGGCGGATCAGCTGCGGGTGGTCGTCGGGCGCCAGGCCTTTCTGCTGCGCAGCCTGCTGGCGCATCTGCTGGTACTGCGAAGCGGCCGCCTTCTCGACCTGGTCGGCCGACACCAGCTTGCTCATGGCCGACGGCTTGCCCACTTCCACGCCTTCGCGAGACAGTGTGGGCAGCGCAGCGCCGGCGAGCAGGCCGCCGGTGAACAGCCGGCGCGAATGCAGCCGGCAGCGGCAGCCTCGCTCGTGCTGCATCGCGGGCAGCGGAACCTGGGCGTCGGTGCGGAAATCGTGGTTCATGGCGGGCGAATTCTAGGCAGCGCTCAATCCTCGGCGGCGGGTGCGGTGATCGGGTCGGCTTCAAGCGCGCGCACCTGCGCGCGCAGCCACCACAGCATCCACAACGCCGGCAGCGCCACCACGGTCGACACCAGGAAGAAGGTCGGCCAGCCTATCGTCTCTGCCAGCACACCTGCCAGCGGCCCGACCCAGACGCGGCCGATCGACGCGAAGGCGCTGAGCAGCGCGAACTGCGTGGCGGTGAAGCGCTGGTTGCACAGGCTCATCAGGAAGGCGACGAAGGCGGCCGTGCCCATGCCGCCCGACAGGTTCTCGAATGCGATCACCATCAGCAGCCCGCCGTCCACCGGCGTGGCGCTGGCGAGCTTGACGAAGCCCCAGTCGAAGGCGGGGATCACCAGGCCGGGCATCAGGCCCTTGCCGCTGACGGCCAGCCACCAGAAGCCCAGGTTGCTGGCCATCTGCAGCACTCCGAACAGGAACAGCGAGCGCCACAGCCCGAGCTTGAGCATCAGCGCGCCGCCGAGCAGCGCGCCGCCGATGGTCAGCCACAGGCCGATCACCTTGTTGACCACGCCCACCTCGGCCGGCGCGAAAGCCATGCTCTTGAGCAGGAAGGGCGTCATCAGCGAGCCGGCGAAGGCGTCGCCCAGCTTGTAGAGCACGATGAAGATCAGGAAGGCGGCCGCGCCGGGCTGCGCGAAGTAGTTCGCGAGGCCCGACAGCAGGCGCAGGCCGAAGCCCAGCAGAAGGCTGAAGCCGACGCCCGGCAGAAGGCAACCACTGAGGCTCAGCAGAGAGCGGCGGCCGAGGCGCTGGCCAGGCAGAGAGCGGAGACCGAAGCCAGGCAAAAGGCCGATGCCGACGCAGCCAGCCAAGCCACCCGCCAAAAGGCGGCGGAATCCGACGAGACGGCGCTGAGACTCACTCAGGCCGATCGCCAGCGGATTCAGGTGGCGCTGACCGCCCTGGGGTTCGACACGAGGGGAGCTGATGGCGTCTTCGGTCCACGTTCGCGCGCGATGATCTCCGCCTGGCAAGAGGCGCGTAAGCTCTCGGCAACGGGTTTCCTGACAGCCGCACAACAAAGGGCCTTGCTTGGCGAGGCCGCCCCGGCGCTTGCAAAATTTGATGAAGAACAGAGGAAGGCCGCCGATGAAGCGAGGGCAAGAGCCGCCGCGCCGGCGACCGCTGCACTGCCTGCTCCCGCTGCACTACCTGCTCCCGCAACACCGCCCGTTGCTGCTGCGCCGCCCGTTGCTGCTGCGCCGCCTCGATCTCGCGATGACAGGGCCTACTGCGGCGAGCTTTCCGCACTCTTTCGCCGCTATGTCCAGAACGCACAGGGACGTAAGGTCGATGTCGACGCGTTGACTGCGATCGACGCCTGCCAGAGAGGCAACACGGCAGCGGGCATACCGGTGTTGGAGCAGAGGTTGACCCGGAGTGGGTTCACGTTGCCCAAGCAATAGAGCAACGGAGTCGTACCGAGGGCATTGGCGCAGCGCCATATCGCTCCCGCGACCAGTATCCGGATTTTCTGCTGACATAATCTGACAGCTGCCAGGCATATGCTGTTCTCCCAACAGTCGAGGAGAACCCCATGAGCAGGAACTGGCTGGCAGTCGCTTCCGCCGAACATGTCGAGATCGGGCGCAGCGGGGGTTTCATGCAAGTCTGCCACGGCAAGGCGACGCCTCTGCGACGCATCCAGCCCGGCGACCGGATCGTCTACTACTCGCCCAACCGCACCTACACGCCGAGCCACGCCCAGCGCGGCAAGGACCGGCTGCAGGCCTTCACGGCTATCGGCACGGTGAAAGAGGGCAAGCCCTATCAGGCCGACATGGGCTTCGGCTTCAAGCCGTTCCGCCGCGAGGTCGCCTGGCACGACGCCGAGGCCATGTCGCTGCTTGCACTGCAGGCACAGCTTGCCTTCACCCAGGAAAAGAACTGGGGCTACCGGCTGCGCCAGGGCGTGATCGAGATCAGCGACGCCGACATGGCGCTGATCGCCGAGGCGATGTTCACAGCAGTCGCGGCAGAACCTGATCGGCTAGCAGCCTGAAGGTGTCGCGGCTGAGCGGCGCGCACATCAGGTAGTTGAGGCCGATCTCGTCCTCGAGTCGGGTGATCTGCTCGACCACCGATGCCGGCGTGCCGTGCAGGATCACGCTGTCGAGGTAGTGCTGCACGGGCTCCTTGCCGTCGTAGGTCCGCTGCGCGTGCATGGTCTTTTGACTGGCATGCTGCGGACCCGCGTAGGAATCGACCAGCCACTGCGCGCCGCGGCGCGCGATGGCCTCGGCGTCAGCCTGGGTCGACGCCAGCGCCAGTAGTCGCGCCATCGGAATGTCGCGGCCCGAATCCTCGAAACCCGCTTCGGCAAGCTTGTCGCGATAGCGCTGGCGCTTGGCGCCGAGTTCCTTCATCGAGGAGTGCGGATCCATCAGGATGGAAAATCCGCGGCTCGCTGCCCAGTCGATGGCAGGCTCCGACGTCGCGGCCATCCAGACCGGCGGATGCGGTCGCTGCAGGGGCTTGGGCAGCAGCTCGATGCCGTCGAAGGCGAAATGCTGGCCCTTGTAGGTGAAGCGCTCCTCGGTCCAGGCCTTGAGCACGATCTCGACGGCCTCCCGGAAACGATCCGCGCTCTCTTCCGGCGGCACGCCGAAAGCATTGAACTCCGAACGGGCAAAGCCACGTCCGGCGCCCCAGTTGACACGGCCACCCGACAGCAGGTCGAGCAGGGCGACTTCCTCGGCCAGCCGCAGCGGATGGTAGAGCGCCGCCAGCGACACCGCCGTGCCGATGCGCAGCCGCTTGGTGCGCGCGGCAGCCAGCACGCCCACCATATGGACCGAGGGGCACACGCTGTAGGTCGTGAAGTGATGCTCGGCCAGCCACACCGCATCGAAGCCCGTGCGGTCCATGATCTCGATGCGCTCCAGCGCTCGAGCGTAAACGTCTTCCAGCGCGCCGTGCCGGCCGGGCCAGCTGAAGAATTGCAGAACCCCCAGTTTCATTCGGCCTTGATCCCCGCTTCTTGTGACGATCGGCCACCACTTCTCGATGCGGAGGAAGCAATGAACCCGCCGCGTCGATGGCTTTTCAGGGCCGCGAGCGGCCGAGGAGTAGAGCACGTCGCTACGCTGCCGGACTAGAGCTGATAGTAGAGCCCGCCGCACAGGCCGATCGCCATCAGGCCGAGGCCGAAGAACTTGAAGAAGCGGGCCGACTGGTTCGCCAGCAGATGATCGTGGCGGACCGACTGGCGTTGCTCCGCCGACAGTTCCCTCTGCGCCCGTACCTGTGCGCCGAGGAAGCTGGTCGCGAGGCTGCCGACCGGCCGATCGCCATCGAGCTCGAACTGGGCGCTGACATAGCAGATGACGAGGCCGATGAAGCCCACGCCGAAGAAGCTCATGTAGGCGACGATGAAAAACGCCACGACCGACGCAAGCAGCCAGGCCGAAAACGCAATGGCCATGAGGATCGATCTTGCGGACACGTGCTACCTCCCGCGGTAACACCGAACGAAGGCGATCGTATCCGGAAAGGTTGCTCAGGCCAAAGCGTCGTCGAGGGCGCTGCCCAGGCGATCGACGATCTCGCCGATCTGCTCTTCACTGACGATGAAGGGCGGCGCCAGCAGGACATGGTCACCGCATGTGCCGTCGATCGTGCCGCCCATGGGGTAGACCATCAGGCCGCGCGCCATCGCGGCCTTCTTGACCTTGGCATGGAGCTTCCTGGTCGGATCGAACGGTGCCCTGGTCGAGCGTTCCTCGACCAGTTCGATGGCCTGGAACAGGCCGCGACCGCGGATGTCGCCGACATGCGGATGATTGCCGAAGCGCTCGCCAAGCCGCCGACGCAAGTGCGCGCCCTGGGTGCGGACATTGGCCAGAAGATTGTCGCGGCGGATCGTCTCCTGCACAGCGAGGCCCGCCGCGCAGGCCATCGGATGGCCCATGTAGGTATGGCCGTGCTGGAAGAAGCCGCTGCCGTGGGCGAACGATTCGTAGATGTGGCGGCCGAGCAGCACGGCGCCGATCGGCTCGTAACCGCCGCCCAGGCCCTTGGCGATGGTCATGAGGTCCGGCGCGATGCCCTCCTGCTCGCAGGCATGCAGGGAGCCCGTGCGGCCCATGCCGCACATCACCTCGTCGAGGATCAGCAGCACCCCATGTCGGTCACAGATCTCGCGGATGCGCTTGAAGTAGCCCGCCGCCGGCGGGACCGCACCGGCCGTGGCACCGACGACGGTCTCGGCGACGAACGCCATGACGGTGCCTTCCCCCAATTCCACTATCTTGGCCTCGAGCGCATCGGCGGCGCGTCGACCGTAGTCCTCCTCGCTCTCGCCCGGCTCCTGGAAGCGATAGGCGAAGCAGGGGGCGATGTGATGCGTCTCGATCAACAGCGGCGAGAAGGGTGCCCGGCGCCATTCATTGCCGCCGGCCGCGAGCGCACCCAGGGTATTGCCGTGATAGCTCTGGCGACGGGCGATGACATGGCGGCGTCCGGTCTCGCCGCGTTCGACGAAGTATTGCCGCGCCATCTTGAGCGCCGCCTCGATCGCCTCGGAGCCGCCGCTCACCAGGTAGACATGGCTGATGCCTCGGGGGGCGTCGGCGATCAGCCGCTCGCCGAGTCGTTCGGCGACGTCGGTGGTGAAGAAGCCGGTGTGGGCGTAGGCGAGGCGGTCGAGCTGTTCGTGCAGCGCGGCGGTGACGGCGGGATGGCCGTGGCCGAGGCAGGACACGGCGGCGCCGCCCGAGGCATCCAAGTAGCGCTTGCCCGTGCTGTCGACGATCTCGATCCCGCTGCCGCCCGCGGCGACAGGGAGGGTGCCGGCGATCTGGCGATGAAGGATGTGGGTCATTGGCGGATCCTCATTGTCTTCCGGGTCACCGGAAGAGGATGAACATGATCTAGCGTCCGTTGCGTCTCGGCAGGTGCACACCGAAAGCGGCAAGCTGCGCTTCGGTATGCTCCAGCGCAGCCAGCGCCTTCGCACCGCCACGGCCGGCGACCAGGGCGGCGAGAATCTCGGCGACGGCTAGGAGTGGCGTCATCGTATGGAAGAAGGACGGGCTGCTGGTCGCCACCAGGATGGTATTGCCGGCGACCTGGGCGAGCGGGGACACCTCCGAATCCGTGAGCGCCACGACCGGCACATCGCGGCCCGCCGCATAGTGGGCCGCCTCGATCGTGGCACGGGCATAGGGCTCAACGCTGGCCACCAGCAGCGCATCCGTCTGGCCGGCATCGCGGATGGCATCGAGGCCCGTGCCGCCGGCATCGTCCAGCATCACCGTCTTGTCGCCGAGAAGCGACAGCATGTAGTGAAAGTGCCAGGCCGCTGCGTGGCATGAGCGCAAGCCGAGGCAATAGATACGCCGTGCCTGGTGCAGGCAGCTCGCCGCATCCGCGAGGCGATCGAGCGCCGCGGGTTTGGCCAGGGCGGCGATCTGATTCGACAGCAGCGTCGCCATCTCGGCCGCCAGCGCACGCTCGCCATGCAGAGCCTGCGCCTCGACCTGCACGCCTGCCTTGCCGGCAAACCCCAAGGTGCCGGCGCGCACCGCACCGGCATAGAGTTCGCGAACGCTGTCGTAGCCGTCGAGGCCGAGACGCTTGGCCAGCCGCGTCATGGTGGCGGGCGGCACGCCGGCGCGGCGCGCCTGCTCCCGCATCGACAGGAGGGCCACGTCGTCGGGACGGTCGAGCATGTAGCGCGCCGCCGTCTGCAGTTGCGGCGGCAGGAAATCGAACGCCTCGACGATCGAAGCGTTGAGTGGGCCTCGGCCTTCCATGCCGCCTCAGCGCAGCGGGATAGGATACATCAGGCCGCCCTTGGTCCACAGGCCGTTCAGGCCGCGCGCCAGCTTGAGCGGGCTGCCCATGCCGACATTGCGCTCGTAGCTCTCGCCGTAGTTCCCGACCTGCTTGACGATGTTGTAGGCCCACTTCTCGTCGAGCTGCAGGGCCTTGCCATTGCCGGGCTTCACACCGAGGAAGCGCTGGACCAGCGCGTCGGTCGACTTCAACTGCTCATCGACATTGGCCGTGGTTATGCCGCGCTCCTCGGCCTCGAGCATGGCGAACAGCGTCCAGCGCACGACCGCCATCCAGACGTCGTCGCCGCGGCGCACGAACGGGCCCAGCGGCTCCTTGGAGATCAGCTCGGGCAGGATCATGTAGTCGTTCTGGCGGCCACGGGTGGCGAGCGCCGATGCAAGCGCCGAGGAGTCCTGCGTGATGGCATCGCAGCGGCCGGCGAAGAACGCCTCGTACATGACATCCTGGCTCTCGAACACGACCGGCTTGAAGGTCATGTTGCGGCCGCGGAACCAGCTCGCGACGTTGAACTCGTGGGTCGTGCCCTGGGCAACGCAGATCGTGGCGCTGTTGAGCTCGGCGAGCCCCTTCACGCCCAGCTTCTTGGAAACCATGAAGCCCTGGCCGTCATAGAAGTTGATGCCGGCATACTGCAGGCCAAGCCCGGCATCGCGCTCCAGCGTGATGGTCGAATTGCGCACCAGCATGTCGATCTCGCCCGACTGCAGGGCGAGGAAACGCTGCTGGGCCGACAGCGGCACGTACTTGGCCTTTGTCGCGTCACCCAGCACGGCGGCAGCGACGGCATTGCACATGTCGACATCAAGACCCGCCCACTTGCCCTGGCTGTCGGGCAGCGAGAAGCCGCCCAGACCCACGTTGACACCGCAGACCACCTGACCGCGCTTCTTCACGGTCTCGAGGGTCGAGGGTGTCTGGGCCGAGGCGGCGGTGAAGGCGAAGGCGCCGAAAAGGGCGCCGGCGGCGAGAAGTCGTTTGACTATGGTCATGGGCGTTCCCCTGGCAAAGCTGGGGGAATTGCTACTGCCGGATTGGTGCAATTGCAACATATGAATCCTAGTAAGCCGATTTGATCCATATGGATCAAAAATGACGACGGAGTATGTTTCCTCTGGTTACTCCTGACGGAATTGAAACCGGCCGCTGCTACGACCACATCTGCTGCGCCGCAAAAATCGCCGGGGAGTGTTTGTTGTCCCTACATCGTCGCCTGCTGGCAGCCGCCGGCCTCGCCTTTCTTGCTACTTCATCGGCTGCTTTCGCCCAGGGCGGTCCTCCGGCCATGCCGGTCACCATCTCCCCGCCGATCGCCAAGCGAGTCACCCAGTGGGACGAGTTCTCCGGCCGCTTCGAGGCCGTAGCGCAGGTCGAAGTGCGCGCCCGGGTCTCGGGCTTCATCGACAAGCTGCATTTCCGCGATGGCCAGATCGTCAGTGTCGGCGACCTGCTTTTCACCATCGACAAGCGACCATTCGAAATCGCGGTCGAAAGCGCCGAGGCCGAAGTGGCGCGCAACAAGGCGCAGGTCGATCTGGCCGAGCTGCAGGTCGAGCGCGGCGCCTTGCTGATCAAGTCGCGCACAATCACCGACGCCGAGTACGACCAGCGCAAGGCGAACCTCGCCGTGGCCCGCGCCCAGCTCAAGACGGCCGAGGCGGCCGTCCGCTCGGCCGAGCTCAACCTCGACTGGACCGATGTCCGGGCGCCGCTGGCCGGGCGCATCTCCGACCGCAAGGTCGATGCCGGCAACTTGATCCAGGGCGGCCAGCAGGGCGCGACCTTGCTCGCCACCATCGTCACGCTCGATCCCATCCGCTTCGTGTTCGACGTCTCGGAAGCCGACTATCTGCGCTACACCCGCCTCTACCTTTCGGGAGCGATGGCCTCGTCGCGCGATTCGGTGAATCCGGTGCGCATCCGCCTGGCCGACGAGACCGAATGGACGCGCAACGGCAAGGTCGACTTCGTCGACAATACGCTGAGCCCCCGATCGGGCACCATGCGCACCCGCGCCGTGGTCGAGAACAAGAACCAGCTTCTCACGCCAGGCGTGTTCGGCCGCGTGCAGCTGTTCGGCGGCGAGTACGATGCGTTGCTGATCCCTGATTCGGCGATAGTGGCCGACCAGGCGCGCAAGATCGTGTTCACGGTCGGCGAAAACAACGTGGTGCAGGCCAAGGTCGTCACGCTGGGGCCCATCGTCGACGGCTTGCGCGTGATCCGCGAGGGGCTGGCGCCGACCGACAACGTCGTGCTGGACGGCCTCGCCAACCCGATGGTGCGGCCCGGCGCCAAGGTCGCGCCCCAGAAGGGTGAGATCAAGACCGCCGACGCCAAAGGCAAGTAACCCTCGCTGTCATCCCGAGCGCAGCAACGCACCTTTCCCGTTCCTCGCTCCGGTAAGCGCGGCCAGCCCGCGCGCCGGATGACAGTCACAGCAAGCGACCGCCCCCAGCCCAGGCTCACTCCATGCGTTTTTCCCATTTCTTCATCGACCGGCCGATCTTCGCTTCGGTCCTGTCGATCATCATCCTGATCGTTGGCGGCATCGCCCAGCGCAGCCTGCCCGTCGCGGAATATCCCGAGATCGCGCCGCCGACCGTCAACGTCACCGCGACCTACCCCGGCGCCTCGGCCGAGGTGATCGCCGAGACCGTCGCCACGCCGCTCGAGCTCGAGATCAACGGCGTCGACGACATGCTTTACATCAATTCGCAGTCGACGGGTGACGGGCGTCTGTCAATCAACGTCGTGTTCAAGCCGGGCGTCGACATCGACCAGGCCCAGGTCAACGTGCAGAACCGTGTCGCCGTCGCCCAGCCACGCCTGCCCGAGGACGTGCAGCGGCTGGGCATCGTGGTCCGCAAGGCCTCGCCCGACCTGATGATGGTCGTGCACATGACGTCGCCCGACGGCAGCCGCGACCAGCAATATATCTCCAACTACGCCACACTCTACGTGAAGGACGTGCTGGGCCGCATCGATGGCGTCGGCAACGTGCTGGTGTTCGGCGCTCGCGACTATTCGATGCGCGTGTGGCTCGATCCCGCCCGCGTCGCCGCCCACAACCTGACGGCCGGCGAGGTGATGCTGGCGATGCGCGCGGCCAACCTGCAGGTCGCCGCAGGCGCCATCAACCAGGCGCCGGCCGTGTCGCCGGGGGCCTTCACGCTGTCGGTGCAGACGCTGGGCCGCCTCACGAGCCCCGAGGAGTTCGGCAACATCGTGATCCGGGCCGAGCCTGACGGCCAGGTGACGCGCCTGCGCGACGTGGCCCGAGTCGAACTGGGCGCGCAGGACTACACGCTGAACGCCTACCTCGACAACAAGAACGCCACGGCGCTCGGCATCTTCCAGCGGCCCGGCTCGAACGCCATCGCCACTTCGGACCGCATCAAGGAGACGATGGAGCGGCTGAAGAAGGACTTCCCGACCGGCCTCGACTATTCGGTGGTCTACAATCCGGTGGAGTTCATCCAGGCCTCGGTCGACGCGGTGATCGAGACGCTGTTCGAGGCACTGCTGCTGGTCGTGATCGTGGTGATCCTGTTCCTGCAGACCTGGCGGGCGGCAATCATCCCTCTGCTCGCCATCCCGGTGTCGTTGATCGGGTCGTTCGCGGTGATGGCCGCGGTCGGCGTCTCGTTCAACACGCTGTCGCTGTTCGGGCTGGTGCTGGCGATCGGCATCGTGGTCGACGACGCCATCGTCGTGGTCGAGAACGTCGAGCGTTACCTGACCCAGGGCATGTCGCCCAAGGCGGCGGCGCACAAGACGATGGACGAGGTCGGCGGCGCGTTGATCGCGATCTCGCTGGTGCTGATCGCGGTGTTCCTGCCGACCGCCTTCATCACCGGCCTGCAGGGCACGTTCTACAAACAGTTCGCCATCACCATCGCGGCTTCGACGGCGATCTCGGCGTTCGTGTCGCTGACGCTGTCGCCGGCGATGGCGGCGTTGCTGCTGAAGACCCATGCCCTGTCGCATGTCGAGAAGCCCAAGCCGACTCTTGCCGAGCGGATCGCCTGGCCGCTCAACTGGTTCTTCCGCCAGTTCAATCGCGGCTTCGAATGGCTGTCGAACTTCTATGGCCGCGCCACGGCGCGCCTCATCCGGCTGTCGTTCATCATCCTGCTGGTCTATGGCGGACTGCTGGCCTTGACGGGCTGGAGGCTGGTCAACACGCCGACCGGCCTGGTGCCGCAGCTCGACCGCTCGTACCTGATCGCCGTCATGCAGCTTCCCGCCGGCGCCACGCTGGAGCGCACCGACAAGCTGGTGCGGCAGGCCTCGGAATTGATCATGGGCACGCCGGGCGTCGAGCATGCCGTGGCCTTCGTCGGCCTCGACGGCGCCACCTTCACCAATTCGCCGAACGCCGGCGTGGTGTTCGTCACCCTGAAGCCGTTCGCCGAGCGCCGCGACCTGCCGATGGACAAGATCCTCGGCGACCTGCGCGGCAAGATGTTTTCGCTGCGGGAGGCCTTCGTGTTCGTGCTCGAACCGCCTTCGGTGCCGGGCATCGGCACCGGCGGCGGCCTCAAGGGCTACGTGCAGGATCGCGCCGCGCGCGGCCTGCCCGCGCTCGAGGGCGCCACCTGGGCGCTGGCCGGCGCTGCCGGCCAGGCACCCGGGCTGACCCAGGCCTTCACCCTGTTCAGCACGCGCACGCCACAGATCTGGGCGGAAATTGACCGCACCAAGGCCGAGCAGCTCGGCGTGCCGATCGCGCGGGTGTTCGAGACGCTGTCGATCTACATGGGATCGGGCTACGTCAACGACTTCAATATCCTCGGACGCACCTATCGTGTGACGGCGCAGGCCGATGACCCCTACCGGCTCACCGTGCGCGACGTCGGCAACCTGAAGACGCGCTCGGCCAGCGGCGAGATGGTGCCGATCGGTTCGGTCGCGACCTTCTCCGACACGACCGGCCCCTATCGCGTGGCGCGCTACAATCTCTATCCCGCGGCCGAGGTCCAGACGGCGATCAAGCGCGGCTTCTCGTCGGGCCAGGGCATCGCCACCGTCGAGGGGTTGACCCAGAAGGTCCTGCCCTCGGGCTTCGGCTTCGAATGGACCGAGATCGCCCTGCAGGAGAAGCTCGCCGGCGATACCGCCGTGATCGCCTTCGGGCTCGCCGTGGTCTTCGTGTTCCTGCTGCTGGCTGCGCTCTACGAGAGCTGGCTGCTGCCGCTTGCGGTCATCCTGATCGTGCCGATGTGCGTGCTGGCAGCGATGATCGGCGTCAACATCCGCGGGCTCGACCGCAACATCCTGGTCGAGATCGGCCTGGTGGTGCTGGTGGGCCTCGCGGCCAAGAACGCCATCTTGATCGTGGAATTCGCCAAGCAGGCGCATGAGGCGGGCATGAACCGCTTCGACGCCGCCGTCAGCGCCGCCAAGACGCGCCTGCGGCCCATCCTCATGACCTCGCTCGCCTTCATCCTGGGCGTGGTGCCGCTGGTCGTCAGCTTCGGTGCCGGCGCCGAGATGCGCCAGTCGCTGGGTACGGCGGTGTTCTTCGGCATGCTGGGCGTCACCTTCTTCGGCCTGGTCTTCACCCCGGTTTTCTATGTGGTGAGCACGGGTCTGTCGGAGCTGCGCTTCAGGTGGCGCAAGCCCGAGGTCCCGCCGGAAGCGACGTTCAAGCCGGACCAGATCTGAAGGAGGCGCAAGATGCCCGACCACCCTGCCCTCGCTGCCGGCCGTGTCGCCGTCATCACCGGGGCCGCCAGCGGCATCGGCCTCGCCGCCGCTCGCCGCTTTGCCTCGATGGGACTGAAAGTCTGCCTGGCCGACCTGTCGGCCGAAGCGCTCGACCGCGCGGCCGGCGAGGTCGCAGCCTCAGCACCGTCCGGACGCCAGGCAGTGATCACCGTGCCGACCGACGTCAGCAGGCTCGACAGCGTTCAGGCGCTGAAGGACAAGGCCTATGCAGCGTTCGGCGAAGTCGCCGTGCTGATGAACAATGCCGGCACCGCGCCAGGCGGCGGACCGTGGGATCACTACGAGCGCTGGCAGCGCGTGCTCAACGTCAACCTGTGGGGCGTGATCAACGGCGTGCAGACTTTCACGCCCGCCATGCTCGCCCAGAAGTCCGCGTGCGCCATCGTCAACACCGGATCCAAGCAGGGCATCACCTGCCCGCCGGGCGACACCGCGTACAATGTCAGCAAGGCCGGCGTGAAGGTGCTGACCGAGGCGCTGGCCCACAGCCTGCGCAACGAAGAAGGCAACCACATCTCGGCGCACCTGCTGGTCCCGGGCTCGACCTTCACCGGCATGACGGCGCGCGGCCGCAGCGAGAAGCCGGCGGGTGCGTGGACGCCCGACCAGGTTGTCGACATGCTGGTCGAGAGCATGGGCCGGAATGATTTCTACATCATCTGCCCCGACAACGAGGTGACGCGAGAGGTCGACAATCGGCGTATCCTGTGGGCCGCCGGAGACATCACCGAAAACCGGCCGCCGCTGTCGCGCTGGCACGGCGACTACAAGGACGCGTTCACCGCCTACCTCACTGCGGAGAAGTGACCATGAACCGATGGTTCTCGCTTGCCCTCGCCGGCGGTGCGCTCGTCGTCGCGATGTATGGCCTTGGCATCCTGCCGTCCTCGGCCGAAAGCGCAAAGGTCGTACCGCCCCCGGCCGTCGACGCGGCCGCCGGGCAGGCGACGTCGGAGGTCGTGGTATTGGCCGGCGGCTGCTTCTGGGGCGTCCAGGGTGTCTTCCAGCATATCGACGGCGTCAGCAGTGCCGTGTCCGGTTATGCCGGCGGCGCCAAGGACACGGCGCAGTACGACAAGGTTACGTCTGGCCGCACCGGACATGCCGAGGCCGTGCGCATCACGTACGATCCGCGCAAGGTCAGTCTCGGTCGCCTGCTGCAGGTCTATTTCTCGGTGGTGCACGATCCCACCCAGCTCAATCGCCAGGGGCCCGATGTCGGTACGCAATACCGGTCGGCGATCTTCCCGGCCAGCGACGAGCAGGCGCGCGTCGCCAAGGCCTACATCCAGCAGCTCGATCAGGGACGCATCTACGGCGCCAAGGTCGTGACGACGGTCGAGCCGGGCCAGACCTTCTATCCGGCCGAGGGCTACCACCAGGACTACATGACGCTGCATCCGAGACAGCCCTACATCGCCATGCACGACCTGCCGAAGGTCGACAATCTCAAGCGGCTGTTTCCGCAGCTCTATCGGGCCGACCCGGCGCTGGTTTCCAAGACGGGCATTTGATCAGCCCGTCGCCCGGCATTCGCTCCCCCGGGGCGATCCTGGCGGCCGCGTCGTTAGCGGGCGGCGGCGGACACCAGACGGGCGATCTCGCGCACGAGAATCGCGACGGCGGCACCGCGCATGCGATGCGCGCGCTGGGCATAGATCTGACGCTCGCTGTGGCTGGGATAGGCGATCGAGAACATGAAAGGCTCCTGACGTTGGAAGTTACTTAATTCATGTTCTTTCGGACGTTAATCATGTGAAGTTGACAATCACTTATGAACACTATTCACTAATTCGGCAATGATCGATCATGCGAGCGAAATGGCTGCCTTCGTTCGGGTTGTCGATTCCAATGGTTTTTCCGCCGCAGCGCCGATGCTCGGGCTCAGCCCCTCGGCGGTCAGCAAGCTGATTACCCGGCTGGAGACCAGGCTCGGCGTCCGGTTGCTGCAGCGCACGACCCGCTCCCTCAACCTCACCCACGAAGGCGAGGTCTTCTACGCCGCGGCCAAGCGCATCGTGGGCGAGATCGAGTCGCTCGAGAACCAGATCATCGGCGAGAGCGGCACGCCGAGCGGCATGCTGCGGGTGACGACTTCGCTTGCCTTCGCCACGCATCAGCTCGCGCCGGTGCTGTCGGAATTCCTGGCCCGCTATCCGCTCGTGCAGGTCGAACTGCTGCCGACCGACCGCGTGCTCGACATGGTCGACGAGGGCATCGACGTCGCGCTGCGCATCGGACGATTGGCCGACTCCAGTTTCATGGCGCGCAAGATCGGCGAGGACAAACGCCTGATCTGCGCCGCGCCGTCTTATCTCGCTCGCCACGGCACGCCACAGCTTCCAGAAGACCTGCGCCGCCACAATTGCATCGTGTCGCGCGACCACCCCTATCTCAATCGCTGGTCCTTCAAGGTCGACGGCCAGATCGTCGAGATCGACGTCCGCGGCCGCGTCGCCGTCACCGAAGGCGAGGCGCAAATGCAGCTTGCCCTGCAGGGGATCGGCATCGTGCGGCTGACCCGGCTCACCCTGACCCAGGCAATTCGCGAAGGCACGCTGGTGTCGCTGCTGGGCAGCTTTTCGGCCGAGGAAGCGGTGGCCATCCATGCCGTCTATCCGCACCGCCGCCATCTCGCGCCCAAGGTGCCGGCCTTCGTCAATTTCCTGATCGAGAAGTTCACGCCGCCGCCTTGGGAGCTATGAAGAGCGGAGGCATGTGGGAGGCACCATGATGCTCAATCTCGGCCAGATCGGCCAGATCGCGCTGCCGGTCGCCGACGTCGACCGCGCCGAGGCGTTCTATGAAAAGGTGATCGGACTGAGAAGGCTGTTCCGCTTCGGCGACCTCACCTTCTTCGACTGCGCCGGCGTGCGCCTGCTGCTCGAAAAAGCCCACGGAGATAAACAGCCTGGCGGCTGTATCTACTTCCGCTGCGCCGACATGACGCTCGCCGTGGCCGAGCTCGACAAGCGCGGCGCGGTCTTCACGTCGAAGCCGCATCTCATCGCCAGGATGGGCGACCACGATCTCTGGATGGCCTTCTTCAACGATCCGGATGGCCACACGCTGGTGCTGATGCAGGAAGCGCCGAAAGGGTACACGCCGCCGCCATGACGATTGTGCGCTTGCTCTTCTCCAAGGCCTGCTAGGATCGGGATGCCGACCGGATGCAAGGGGAGAACAAATGGATCGCGACACGGACCTTTTCGTGCAGGCCTTCTGGGTCAAGTGCCGCGATGTCGTTCGACCCGAGCTCGACCGCGTCATCGAAGAGTTGAAGAGCGCCGGTCACGACGCCAACGTCTCGACGCAGGAATACTCGCCCGTTGCCGACCGCCTGCCCGACATCGGGCCGGTGCTGACCTTGACCGTGCATCCGGGGGGTGGGTCGCAGGGCCGCCTGCTGCGGTTCCATGGCGATGTCGCCAAGCGCGACCTCGAGATCATCCGCAACGGCGCCAAGGCACAGCGCTACGACCTTGCCAGCGTGGACGAGGCGGTGGTGAAGCGCGAGGTCACCGACTGGCTGGCCACCGCACTCAAATAGTCGCTCCGGATTGGACGCTGAGGAAGAACCATGCCTGACGCCATCGACGACCTGTTCCGCCGCTTCGGCAAGGCCTTCAACAAGGCCGACGTCGAGGAGATCGCGGCCTGCGTGACCGACGACTTCGAATGGCGATTGAATGCCGGGGCAGCCGCCGGCGCGCCGGGCGGCCGCGTGCTGCGAGGCAAGGACGACCTGCGGGCGCACTTCGCCGACAAGAGCAAGGCCCATCGCGAGGCTCGCTTCTCCGAGGCGCGCATCCATCGCGCTGGCGACAAGCTGTTCGGCACCTTCCGAGTCACCGGCATCGACCATGCCGGCAAGCCGTTCGATCGGTACGGCATCGACCTCTACGAGATTCGGGACGGCAAGATCGCCCTCAAGGACAGCTACATCAAGGCCGACTGAGGAAGCGAAGCGCCGCTTCGCAGTACATGGCATAGACCGGGCCGATCGAGTCGATGTCGGCCCATTCGTCGGCGGCGTGCATGTTGGCGAAACCGACGCCCGGCGCGCAGACCGTGGGAACGCCGTGCGAGGCGAGAAGATTGCCGATGTTCGAGGGACCGCAGACATCGGCGCCGAACGGCCGGCCGAACGCAGCGCGCGCCGCCTGGACGAAGCTCTGCACCAACCGGCTGTCGCGCGGTACGACATAGGCCGGCCAGGAGCCGACGATCTCGATGCCGGCCTCGGCATCGACGGAACGCACGATGTCGTTCAGCCAGCACGTGGCCATGCCGCTATCGAAGGTGCGCGTCAGGCGGATGTCGACATGGCAGGTCGCAAGGTCGGGCACGACGCTGAACCCCTCGCCGCCTTCGATGCGCGTCACCGTCGCGGCCGGCCCGAAAGGGAAGGCGGCATCGGGCATATCGGGGAAGACCGGATCGGAGAGCTTGAGGGCAAAGGCGGCCGCTTTGGTCAGGGCGTTGACGCCACGACGATCGGCGTCGCCTGAATGGGCGGCAATGCCGGCGAATCGCAGCCTGGCACGCAGGAAACCACGGCTGCCGGCAACGATCGCGAGATTGCCGGGATAGCCCAGCGATGCGGCATCGGGCGGCGTACCAACGGCATCAAGGTAGGCGCGCACGCCGCCGAACCGGCCGGTGTGCTCGTCGGCATCGAACAGCACATGCAGGGTGCCGCGCGGCAGCCCGCATTGGACGAAATGGCGCGCGACATGAGCCAGGATGGCGACGCCCGCCTTCGAATCGGCGGCGCCGCGGCCGAGCAGCCGCCCGTCGCGTATGGCGCCGGAGAAAGGCGGCATGGTCCATTGGCTCGCGTCGCCAGCTGGCGCCGTATCGATGCAGGCGTCCAGGCAGAGCACGGGGCCCGGCTCAGCACCGGCAATCTCGAGCAGCACCGCCACCGGCTTCCCCGACGGATCGTCGAGCAGACGTGGCGCGAGGCCGTGCTCCTCGAGCCACGCCAGAACCAGCGACAGCACCGGCTGCGGCGAATCGATGCCGGCGCAGGATGGCGTTGCCACCAGTCGTGACGCGAGCTCGACGATGCTTTCGATGGGCGCGTTGCTCAAGGAGCCAACCGGATTCAGTCCGCCGCCTGCCTCTGCGCGGTGCGGTCAGGCGTCAGGCTGTAGGTCGTGAAGCGCTTGTTGAGCGACGGCATCGGGCAGGCTTCGAGATGGCCTTCGCCCGGGCGCATCAGGATCATCGCCGTCGTCGCCGTCTCCACGCCGTGGGTGTTGAGCCGCGGCGGCCGGCACACCGACCACGGCGAGTCCCAGTCGTCGAAGAACGCTTCGCGGAAATCGTCCAGCGTGAGCTTGCTGCGCCCGGGGCCAAGATGACGCGCAAGCTGCTCGCGCACGCGCTTGTCGCGATAGATCGAGCAGGGGGTTTCGGCGAGGCCGGTGTCCTTGACCTTGGCGCGCGCCGAATCGGCGATCCAATGATTGGCATGGACGTAGAGGCCGCGATCGGGCGCCAGCCAGAATGTTTCGTCGGGCGCGCACTCGAAGCCGAACGCCTCGCCGCCGCAATGGCTCACCGCCATGTGGTTGGAGCCGAGCTTGGGCGTCGACATGATGGTGTGCACGGCATTGGCGAGGTAGGCGCTCTCCAGCACCTTGCGGCGGATGAAAGGCAGCGGCACGCCTGGGCCGCGCGTGTAGTCACGATCACACTGGAGGGCGTTGGCGGTGAGGCCGATGCCGGCGGAATTGAGGCCCGAGCGCGCGAGCCCACCGGCTTCGGTGAAGGTCAGGATGTCCGGGCCGTCATCGCGATGGATGCGCAGCAGCACGCCAGTCTCGGCGCACTCGGCGCGCCAGTCCCAGTTCTGGCCATGCAGCAGCACACCGTCGGCGCTGGCTTCTGGCAGCGCCAGCGCCGCGGTGCAGCCGTCCGGCACCCGCCTGGCCTCCTGCTCCTGACGCGCCGCCGCCACCATCTCGGTGCGGGCATTCATCAGCACGACCGCGGCGAAGGGCTCGTTGGCGCCCTCGGCGATGCCACGCATCTCCTCGATGTAGGTGGGATCGAATTTCTCGATCGATGGCACCAGCGCCTCGGCACGGCGCTCGAGCTCGGCCCAATCGACGCCGCTCTTCAGCAGCGACTCGGCGTACATCCTGGCGCCGCGGCGCAGGCGATCGGCGGCAGCCTTGCCGTGGGTGCGACCACGCTCGCGCGGGCTGCCGGAGAGGTCGATCAGGGGGAACGGCGCGTATTCGGCCATCGATGCCTCGCTTTCAAAATGGTTTCAACACCGCCAGGAACACGATGGCGATCATCAGCACCGTCGGCACCTCGTTCCACCAGCGATAGTAGGTTGCAGGCCTCGTGTTGCGATCCGCCTCGAAGTCCTTGCGCCAGCGACCGTAGAGGTGGTGGATCACGGTGAGACCCACCGCCAGCGAGAACTTCACCTGCCACCAGCCAGCATGCCACCAGTCACCGCGCCAGGCCAGCGCGAGGCCGAAGATCCAGACCAGGCCCATCGCCGGATTCATGATGCCGCGCAGCAGGCGGCGTTCCATGATCTTGAAAGTCTCGCTCTGTCCGGATCCCGGCTCGGCATCGGCGTGATAGACGAACAGACGCGGCAGGTAGAGCAGGCCCGCCATCCAGGCGATGACGGCGACGATGTGCAAGGCCTTCAGGATCTCATAGAGCATCGCGCACCAGCCTCGCGAGACCCGCGATGAACAGCGGGTGCGTGCCGACCGTGGGCACACGGATATAGCTCGGCACGCCGACCTTTTCGGCGAGATGACGGTATTCGATGTCGAGCTCGACCAGCGTCTCGGAATGCTCCGACACGAAGGACAGCGGATAAAGCACGACCGAAACCTTGTCCGCGCCGGCGCGTGCGATCTCGGCATCGGTCGACGGACCGATCCATTTCAAGGGGCCGACACGACTTTGATAGCAGACCGACCAGTCGAGGCCGCCCACGGCATGGGCGATGGCCCTGGCTGTCTGCTCGACCTGGCCTTGATAGGGATCGCCCGCCTTGATCACGCGCTCCGGCAGCCCATGCGCCGAGAACAGCACGCGGCGAGGCGTGTTGCCGACCTGGGCAAGGCCTTCCTGCAGCAATGCGACGGAAGCCGCGATGAAACCCGGCTCGGTCGGATAGTCCTTCACGATCTTGACCGGCACCTTGAACGTCGCTGTGTCGTGCCACGCCTTGAACGACGATTCCGTTGTCGCGGTCGAGAACTGGGGATAGAGCGGCAGCAGCACGATACGGTCGGGCTTGAAGCGCTCGACCGAGCGTACGACGGCCTCGGTCATGGGATGCCAATAGCGCATGCAGACATAGCCACGCCATTCGTGCTCTCCACCCAGTGCCTCTTCGAGCGCGCGGGCCTGAGCCTCGGTTTGACCGACGATGGGCGATGAGCCGCCGATCTTGTCGTAGATCGCCCGCGCGGTCGGGGCGCGTCGACGCGCCAGAAAGCTCGCCAAAGGACCGCGAACGAAACCGGGCACGCGCAGGATCGCGGGATCGCCGAACAGGTTGCGCAGGAACGGCTGCACGGCTTCCAGCGAATCGGGCCCGCCGAGATTGAACAGGATGATCGCGATCTTCACGTCGTCCCCCTCATGAGCTGGGGGGCTTCCAGTTGCGCACGATATCGACCAGCTGGGCGACATTCTCGGGCGGCGTCTGCGGCACGACGCCATGGCCGAGATTGAACACGAAAGGACCGTTGCCGAGCTTGTCGAGGATGCGGGTGGCCTCGCGCTCGAGCGCCGCCCCGCCGGCGACCAGCATCAAGGGATCGAGATTGCCCTGCAGGCAGATATGCGGCTGCAGCTCGCGCGCTGCCCAATGGGCGCCGATACCGGTGTCGATCGAAAGAGCGGCAAAGGCATCATTGCGCCGATACATCAGGGTCGCCGGTCCCACGGCGCGCGGAAAGGCGATGATCGGCGTCCTGGGATGGCGCGCGTGCACGGCATGGGCGATGCGCACCATGGGCTCGAGCGACCAGCCGAACAGCTGTTCCTCGGGCAGGACTCCAGCCCACGAATCGAACAGCTGCACCGCATCGACGCCGGCGTCGATCTGGTTGACGAGGTGGTCGACGACCGCATCGACAAGAAGATCTATCAGCAGGCCGAACGAATCGGGATGGCGATAGGCCCAGCTTTTCACCTTGGCGAAGTCGCGGCTGCCGCCGCCCTCGATCATGTAGCAGGCAAGCGTGAAAGGTGCGCCGGCGAAGCCCAGCAGCGCCGTCTCGGGCTGCAGCTCGGCCCGGGTTCGGCGGATCGCTTCGTAGACCGGCGCCAGCTTCTCGGGCAGGCGGGCCCTGGTCAGGCGAGCGAAATCGGCCGGTTCGGTCAGTGCCTCGAGCTTGGGCCCTTCGCCTTCCTCGAACCACACTCTCTGGCCGAGCGCGTCTGGCACGACCAGGATGTCGGAGAAGATAATCGCGGCATCGAGCCCGAAGCGGCGAACCGGCTGCAGGGTAACCTCGACCGCCTTGTCCGGCGTGTAGCAGAATTCGAGGAACGAGCGGGTTGTCGCCCGGACCGCGCGATACTCCGGCAGATAGCGGCCGGCCTGGCGCATCAGCCAGATCGGCGGTGTCGGAAAGCGCGTCCCCGCCAGGGTCTTCAGGAACTTGGCCTCGCTCAAACTCTCATCCTCATGCCTTCTCTCTTACTCTTTCATAATAGGTAGTAGGAGTAGTTGAGGGTGTGGCACATGGGGATGCGCCCTATTGGCAACCCTTCCCCAGGTCGCTGTGGACTGGGCAAGGTCGATTCGACGGGCTTTTACCGACGGATTCACGATTCGCAGGCCATTCTTTTCGGATTGTCCGCAAGGGATGAGGATCGGCATCGGCCGGGCGAGTCGTGTCCCGAATCGGTCGTACCGGGATTGGTGCACCGCCTGTCCCCGTCTTCCCATGAGCAATCCTGCATTTCTCCCCGGCTCCCTGTGGGGTAAAAAAGACCGTGGCCAACCGGAACTTCCACGTCCATCTCGTCTCCGACTCGACCGGTGAAACGGTATCGAGCGTGGCGCGCGCCTGCCTTGTGCAATACGAGGGCGTGTTCGTGCAGGAGCATGTCTGGTCGCTCGTGCGCACCAAGGGCCAGATGGACAAGGTCATGCAGGCGGTCGAGCGCGACCGCGGTCCGGTGCTCTACACGCTGGTCGATCCCGAGTTGCGCGATCTGGTGCGCGATCACTGCCGGCGCCTGCAATTGCCCTGCGTCGGCGTGCTCGACCAGGCGATGAGCGTGCTGGCCGTCCACTTCCATTCCAAGAGCGAGCAGTGGCCGGGCCGCCAGCACCAGCTCGACGAAGGTTACTTCGACCGCATCGACGCCATGCATTACACGCTGGCGCATGATGACGGCCAGTCGACGCACGACCTCGAAGATGCCGACGTCATCCTGGTTGGCCCGTCGCGCACCTCCAAGACACCGACTTGCGTCTACCTTGCGAACCGCGGCGTGCGCGCCGCCAATGTGCCGCTGGTGCCGTTGGTCGATCCGCCCCCGGCGCTCGAGGCGGCCAAGCGGCCCTTGATCGTCGGCCTGGTCACCGATCCCGAGCGGCTGGTGCAGATCCGCGTCAATCGCATGCGGCTTCTGCAGCAGAACACCGAGACCGACTACACGGACATGGACAACGTGCAGCGCGAGATCCAGGAAGCGCGCCGCCTGTACGCCCGCCGCAAGTGGGTGACCATCGATGTCACGCGTCGGTCGATCGAGGAGACGGCGGCGGCAATCCTGCAGATGCTGGCGGTGCGCCGCGAGCAGCGGCTGCAGGCGACTGAATAGGCATCGAGATGGCAAGGGAGGCGATCATGCGTATTCGTCATCCTCGTAATGGCATTGCAGTTGGTCTGATTCTTGCTGTTTCTTCGGCACTTGCTGCGAATGGCATCGACGTCACACGCGGTCAGGACTCGATGCTGTTCGGCAACTGCGTGCCGAGCCTCGTGGTCGAGAACAACTCGATGGAGATCATCGATTATCTGCAGGTCGACGTCGCGGTTGCCCTGGAGAACGGCCAGGAGCGTGTCGTCGAGCTGAAATCGGCATACCGGGAAGGTGTGCTGCATCCAATCGGGGTCGGAGGGAAGGCAGTCTTGCAACAACATCTCGATACATCCAAGGCGCTGGGCGTGGGCTGTGGCGACCTGAAGACGCGCCGTGTCGTGCGCACCATTTGCGAAGCCGAAGGCGGCACGTCGTGCGCTTCGTCGGTGTCGGTGCAGCCATGATCCGCAGGCGCACTCTCGTCGGCGCTGCCGGCGCTTCGCTGCTGGCTGCCCCGGCTCTCGGGCAAGGAGCGTTTCCCAACAAGCCGCTCAAGGTGGTCGTGCCCTATCCGCCCGGCGGCGGCACCGATGGCCTTGGCCGCATCACCTGCCAGTTCCTGTCGGAGAAGCTCGGCCAGCCGATCGTGGTCCAGAATATCGGCGGTGCATCGGGCACGGTCGGCTCGGACACGATCAAGCGGGCCGATCCCGACGGCTACTCGCTGCTGTTCAATGCCAGCCTGTTCGTGCTGGGCAAGGCGGTGGTGCCGACTTGCCCATACGATCCGGTGACCGATTTCCGCGCGATCGCCCAGGCGGGCGAGGCGCCGCTGGTGCTGCTCTGTGCCAACAACGTGCCCGGTACCGACTACGCCAGCACGATGGCGGAGATCAGGAAGGAGCCCAAGAAGTACTTCTTCGCGTTGTCGTCCGGCGGCTCGGCCGGTCACATCGCCACCCTGGCCTTCTTGAAGAAGACCGGCCTGCCGCTCGACACCATCCTCTACAAGGGCACGGCACCGGCCAATGCCGACATCGTGGCGGGCAACGTCCAGCTCTTCATGGATCCGTGGACCGCGCTGCTGCCGCTCGCCACCTCGGGCCGCGCGCGCGGCCTGTTCGTGACTTCGAAGGAGCGCACCAAGCTTGCGCCCAACATCCCGACTTCCGACGAGGTCGGCCTGAAGGACTTCAACATTAGCTCCTGGTACGGGCTTTGGGCGCCCAAGGACACGCCCGATCCCATCGTCGACAGGCTCGCCAGCGCCATGGCGGAAGTTTCCAAGGACCCGGGCTTCCTCGAGAAAACCACGTCGCTCGGCATCGTGCCGACGGCGCGCGGCCCGAAGGATTTCACCGCCTTCATCAAGAGCGAAGTCGACGTGAACACCGCGCTGTTGAAGGAGTCGGGATTCAAGCCGGAATAGTCTTCCGACGGCCTCGCGCCTCCAAGACTACTCTGCAGCCTTCGGCATCGGTTCGAACCTCGCGTCGAAGTCGCGGATCGATTTCTCGACGGTGTCGGCGACCTGCTTCAGCTTGTCCTGGTTCACGACCTTCAGGCCGAACAGGTCCTTGACGTAGAACACGTCGACGGCGCGTTCGCCGTAGGTGGTGATGTGGGCCGAGGCGACCTGCAGGCTCATGCGGGTCAGCGCACGGGTCACCACGTGCAGGAAGCCCGGCCGGTCGCGGCCGTTGACCTCAATCACGGTGAACGTGTCCGACGCATTGTTGTCGATCAGCACGCGCGGCTCGACGGTGAAGACGCGGTCGCGCTTCGGATACGAAGCGCGCTGGCTGTCGAGCTCGCGCTGTATGTCGAGCCGGTTGCTGAGTGCAATTTCCACTCGCGCTGCCAGGCGCGCCAGACGCTGCGGGCCGTCGAACGGCTTGCCCTCGAGGTCCTGGATCCAGAAGGTGTCGAGCGCCATGCCGTTGGCCAGGGTGAAGATCTTGGCGTCGACGATGTTGGCGCCGCTGATCGCCATCGCGCCGGCCAGCCGCGCGAACAGGCCGTGCGTGTCGAGGGTGTAGATCGTGACCTCGGTGACCGAGCGCTCGCCGTCGATGCGGTGCTCTATGGCGAGGGGCTGCTTCTCGCGCTCGGCCCGCCGCACCAGCTCGGCCTGACGCGCCAGCGTGTCGGGGTCGAAGGACAGCCAGTAGGGCGCATAGCCCCGGGCAAAATGCTCCTCGCGTTCGGCCTCGCTCCAGCTCGTCAGCCGCTTGGTCACCTCGGCCTGGATCTGCTTGATCCGTTCGGCTCGGCCGCCGGACAGCGTGCCGCCCGACAGCACCTGCTCGGTGGCGTAGTAGAGCTGGCGCAGCAAAGCTGCCTTCCAGCCGTTCCACACGTTGGGTCCGACCGCGCGGATGTCGCAGACCGTCAGCACCAGCAGGAGACGCAGCCGTTCAGGCGATTGCACCAGCGCGGCGAAGGTTTCGATTGTCTTGGGATCCATCAGGTCGCGCTGGAAGGCGGTGCCCGACATCGCGAGGTGGTAGCGCACCAGCCAGGACACAGTCTCGGTCTCGGCGGCGCTGAGCCCGAGCCGCGGCCCGAGCTGCATTGCCACGTCGGCGCCCAGCACCGAGTGATCGCCGCCGCGGCCCTTGGCGATGTCGTGCAGCAGCACGGCGAGATAAAGCACCGGCCGCGACAGGATCTTGTGCACCACTTCGGCCGACAACGGATGATCTTCCTTGAGCGTGCCGTTCTCGATGCGCGACAGGATGCCGATCGCCCGGATCGTGTGCTCGTCGACCGTGTAGGTGTGATACATGTCGTGCTGAGTCTGGGCCACGACACGACCGAAATCGGGAATGAAGCGGCCGAACACGCCGGCCTCGTTGAGGCGCCGAAGCGTCGTCTCCGGGTCGTGCTTGGACGTCATCATCTGCATGAACAGACGATTGGCCTCCGGGTCGGTGCGCAGCCGATCGACCAGGCGGATGTTCTGGGTGATCAGTCGCAACGTCGCGGGATGGATGTCGAGATCGTTCTCCTGCGCCACATGGAACAGGCGCAGGATCGCCACCGGATCCTTGGTGAAGGAATCGGACGAAACGACTGCCAGCCGCTCGCCGTCGAGGCGGAACCCTTCGAGCTCGCGCGGCCGCAGGCTCTGCCACAGGGCGGCGAGCTTGGGCTTGCGCCGGCGGCTGTCCTCGAGCGCGGCGATGAAGATGCGCGTGAGGTCGCCGACGATCTTGGCGTGCAGGTAATAGTGCTTGGTGAAGCGCTCGACGCCGCGGCTGCCCGGCCGGTCCTGGTAACCCAGCCGCGCGGCGATCTCGCGCTGCAACTCGAACGACAGGCGATCGTCGGCGCGGCCGGTGAGATAGTGGATATGGCAGCGCACCGTGGTGAAGAAGCGCTCGGCGCGCTCGAAGTGCCGCGCCTCTTCCTTGGTCAACACGCCCTTGGCCACCAGCTCGCTGGGCTCGTGGACGCGATAGAGATACTCGGCGATCCAGAACAGCAGATGCAGGTCGCGCAACCCGCCCTTGCCTTCCTTGACGTTCGGCTCGACGACATACCGTGAATCACCCATGCGCTGATGGCGCTGGTCGCGCTCGGCGAGCTTGGCCTCGACGAAGTCGCGGCCGTCGCCGGTCAGGAACTTCTGGGTGAAGCCCTTGGTCATCTCGTCGAACAGGTCGCGGTCGCCCCATACGTAGCGCGCTTCCAGGAGCGCGGTGCGGATGGTCTGGTCGCGCTCGGCGTAGCGCAGGCTTTCATCGACGGTGCGCGTGGCGTGGCCGACCTTGAGGCCGAGGTCCCACAGCAGGTAGAGCATGAACTCGACGATCTGCTCGCCGCGCGGCGTCTGCTTGTAGGGCCGCAGAAACAGCAGATCGATGTCCGACAGCGGCGCCAGCTCGCCGCGGCCGTAGCCGCCGGTCGCCACCACGCCCAGCCGCTCGGCGGCGCTGGGATTGGCGGCGGGATAGATGCGCTGGTCGGCGAAATCGAAGATCACGCGGATCAGCTGGTCCATCAGGAACGAGGTGGCGGCCAGCACCTGATCGCCGTCGTTGCGCAGGGGCCCGGGTTCCTCGAAGCGACGGCGGATCTCGGCCCGGCCGGTGGCCAGGGCGTCGCGGACCAGGGCGAGCACCGCCGGGCGCGGCGGCTCGGCCCCGGTCCGCAGGTCCTCGACCAGTTGGGTCAGGGCGTCCTCCAACGCGCGACGGCGCACGATGGCGCGGCGGTCGGGGATCTGGTCATAGGGCTTGGCCATTTGCGGCGCGATACTACAGGCTACGGGTCGCCTAAAATAGGGATCATGGCCCGCCCGTTCACCCTCGCCGTCTTCACCAAGAACCGCATCAATCCAGCCTATGCTGCGGCCCGCCTGGCTGCCGACCGGGTCGCCGCCGAAGCCGGCGCGCGGACCCTGCACTTCGTGCCGACGACGCCCGACGACGTCGGCCAGCAGAAAGCCCTGGTCGGCGAGGCACTTGCCGCCGCACCGGACGCCGTGGTCTTCGTGCCGGTCGACGACAAGAAGATGCAACCCGACCTGGAGCGCTTCGCCGAGGCCGGCGTGCCCGTCGTGACCTGCATCAATCGCATGGAGGGCAAGGTCGTGTGCTTCGTCGGCTCCGACGATGTCGGCGTCGGCCGCACCGCGGCCAAGGCCTTGTTGACAGCCCTGGACGGAAGGGGCCGCATCGTCGCCATCGAGGGCACGCCGGCCGCCCCGACCAGCCGCGACCGCACCGTTGGCCTGCACGAAGCCCTGGCCGAGGCGCCGGGCGTGCAGCTCGTCGGCATGGGTGTCGGCTATTTCCAGCAGGCGCCGGCGCGCGAGGCCATGGCGCGGATGCTGGTCGACCATGGCGCGATCGACGGCGTGTGGACCTCGAACGACGTCATGGCCTTCGGTGCGCTCGAAGCGCTGGCGGCAGCCGGCCGTACAGCCAAGGTCGTGGGAGTCAACGGCTTGCCCGAGGCGATCGAGAACATCGAGCGCGGCACGATGCTGGCCACCGTCGACTTCAGCGCCTTCAATATCGCCGGCATTGCCGCTCACGCCGCCCTCCGGCACCTGCGCGGCGAGCCAGTGCCGCCGTCGATCATGGTGCCGGCGGCATTGATCGATCGCACGAACTTCCAGCGGTGGAAGGTGCCCTTCGCCTTGCGGCCGACGCCGACGTGGGAAGAGGCCGCGGCTTAGCGTATTTTGGCGGACATGCGCGCAAGGCTTCTTTCGATCGGCTTGGCAGTGTTGCTTGGCGCCGCCACCGCTGCGGCCCAGACGAGGCCTGCGCCGCCGCCGCCCGCGGCCAGCCTCATCGACATCAACAGCGCCAGCCGTGACGACCTCATGTCGCTGGAAGGTATCGGCGAGGTGCGCGCCGACGCCATCATTCGCGCGCGGCCGTTCAAGGCCAAGACCGATCTGGTCGAGCGCCGCCTGATACCCGAAGCGCTGTACGACAAGATCGCCGACAAGGTCGTTGCGCGGCCGCCGCCCGGGGCGACGCCGACGCCGACAACCCGTCCGCCGGCCGGCCAGCCGCGCCGCAGCTGATGAACGTCGACACGATCTATGCGCTCGGCACGCCGGTGCCCTCGCGCGCGCAGCCCGGCGCGATCTCGATCATTCGACTGAGCGGGCCGCGCGCGGCCGAAGCTCTGATCTTTTTGACGGAACGGGGTGCGTTCGAGCGTGGCCGCTCGGCGCGCGATCCGGCACTGCCTGAGCCGCGCCGCCTCACCTTGCGCAGCCTCTACGATCCCGGGAGCGGCGAGACCATCGATCGCGGGCTGGTCGTGTGGTTCGAGGCGCCCAACAGTGAGACGGGAGAGGCCATGGCCGAGTTGCACCTGCATGGCGGGCGCGCCGTGGTCGGCGGTGCGCTGGGCGCGATCGCCAGGCTCGGTTTCTGCCGCATGGCCGAGCCCGGCGAGTTCACGCGCCGCGCCTTCGAGAACGGCAAGCTCGACCTTACCAGGGCCGAGGCAATCGCCGACCTGGTGGCCGCCGAGACCGACCAGCAGCGGCGCCAGGCGCTGCAGCAGATGGATGGTGCGCTGCATCGGCTGTACGGCGACTGGCGCGATGCGGGCCTGCGCACGTTGGCGCACCTCGAGGCTGCTATCGACTTTCCCGACGAAGATCTGCCGTCCGGCATTGCCGACGAGGTCCATGCCGGCATATCGCGCCTGCACGCCGAGATTGCGGCCCACCTCGACGACCGCCGCGGCGAGCGGCTGCGCGAGGGTTTGCACATCGCCATCATCGGCCCGCCCAATGCCGGCAAGTCCTCGCTGCTCAACCTGTTGGCGCGACGCGATGCGGCCATCGTGTCGGACACCGCCGGCACGACGCGCGATGTCATCGAGGTCCATCTCGATCTCGGCGGCTGGCCGGTGGTGCTCGCCGACACTGCGGGCCTGCGCGATGCGCGCGACGCCATCGAGCGGGAGGGCGTGCGACGGGCGCGGGCGCGCGCCGCCAGCGCCGACCTGCGGCTGCTGGTGCTCGATGCGACAGGCGATTGGCGGGGCGAGCACGACAGGCTGGTCGCCGGCACGGAGCAATGGGACAGCACGCGCGACATCGTCGTCGTGAACAAGATCGATCGCAGGTCGGTGGATAGTGTCGGCGTCGTGCCGGTATCGGCGCTGTCTGGCGACGGCCTGTCGGAACTCTTGAATCGCATCGAGCGGTCCGCCGAAACGCTCATGGAAGACGGCGGCGCGCCGCCGCTTACGCGCGCACGTCATCGCGAGGCGCTGGTCGAGTGTCAGGCCTCGCTGGCGCGCGCGCTAGCGGCGCCGGAAATCGCCCTGGCGGCGGAGGATGTGCGGCTGGCGATGCGTGCACTTGGCCGCATCACCGGCACGGTGCGCATCGATGAGCTGCTCGACATCATCTTCCGCGACTTCTGCATCGGCAAATAGTCAGCCCTGTCGCTGCGTCAGGTCGGGTTGGTCATACCTCGACCAACGGTCAGGTTGTCGGGTCCGCTGCCCGCTCCTAGATACTCGTCACCGGGGGAACGTCTCGCCGCAGGTGTCGTTTCCCACCGGGGCCTTTCATCGGGCCATGAGCCGTGCTGCACCGGTTCAACGCCATAGGTTGCATTCCTTGCGCAAGGACAGTCTCGCCACGTATCGCGCCAAGCGCGACTTCACGCAGACCGAAGAGCCGTCGGGCAAACAGGCCGTGGCTGCCGCCGGGGATCTGCGCTTCGTCATCCAGCGGCACGACGCCACGCGTCTGCACTACGATTTCCGGCTCGAGCTCGACGGCGTCTTCCTGTCGTGGGCGGTGACCAAAGGACCGTCACTCGATCCCGCGGTGAAGCGCCTGGCCGTGCGAACGGAGGACCATCCGCTCGACTACGGCGACTTCGAGGGCACCATTCCTGAAGGTCAGTATGGCGGCGGCACGGTGCAGCTGTGGGATCGCGGCTACTGGCGGCCAATCGGTGATCCGCAGGAGGGACTGAAGAAGGGCGACCTGAAATTCGTGCTCGAAGGCGAACGGCTGCATGGCAGCTGGGTGCTGGTGCGCATGAAATGGGATCGCAAAGGCGGCAGTGGCAGTAAGACAAACTGGTTGCTGATCAAGCATCGCGACGAGGCGGCGCGCGAGGGCGACGCGGATGCCGTTCTACAGGACAATGAAACGTCGGTCGCGTCGGGACGCACGCTCGATGAGATTGCGATCGGCAAGGGGCGGGCGCCGACGCCGTTCATGACCGGGAAGCGGCGCTCGGCCGGCGCGGTCTGGCAAAGCAACAAGAAAGGCGGCGGAGAGCAGGCAACGCTCTCGGAAGGCAAGACAAGGCCACGCAAGGTCTCGAAGATGCCAAGCTTCGTCGAGCCGCAACTCTGCAAGTTGGTCGAACGCGCACCGTCACAATCCGGCTGGGCCCACGAGGTCAAGTTCGACGGCTATCGCCTGCAATTGCGCGTCGAGGGCGGCGCCGCGCGTCTGCGCACGCGAAAGGGCCTGGACTGGACGGAGAAATTTCAGGCGATCGCGACTCAGGCCGGAAAGCTGCCTGATTGCATCATCGACGGAGAGGCGGTGGCGCTGGATTCTCATGGTGCGCCCGATTTCTCGGCCCTGCAGGCCGCGCTGTCGGAGGGCCAGTCGGATAGGCTGGTCTTCTTCGCCTTCGATCTGTTGTTCATGGAAGGAGAGGATGTACGCGGGCTGCCGTTGCGTGATCGTAAGGCGCGCCTGCACAGGCTTCTGGAGGCGCTCAAAGGCAGACACGCCGGTCTGCAGTACGTCGAGCATTTCGAGACAGCCGGCGACTCGGTCCTGGAATCGGCTTGTCGCATGCATCTCGAAGGCATCGTCTCCAAGGAACTGCATGCAGCCTATCGCTCGGGCCGGGTGGGCAGCTGGGTCAAGGCCAAGTGCCGGGCGGGCCACGAGGTCGTGATCGGCGGCTGGACCAGCGAGGGCAAACGGATGCGCTCGCTGCTGGTCGGCGTTCATCGCGGGCATGGCAAGGATCAGAAGCTGGTCTCGGTCGGCCGCGTCGGCACCGGCTTCAGCGAAGCCGTCATGCGCAAACTGATGCCGCGTCTGCGCGAAGTCGAAAGCAAGACCAGCCCGTTCGCCGCGGGAGCAAGTCCGCGCAAGGAAGCCGGGATACACTGGGCCCGTCCGGAACTGGTGGCCGAGATCGAATTCGCCGGCTGGACCGGCGATGGCAATGTGCGTCAGGCTTCCTTCAAGGGGCTTCGCGCCGACAAGCCGGCCGAGGAAGTCGAGGCCGAGAAGGCAGTGAGGCCGGAGAAGGCGAAGATGGCCAAGCCCGTGCCGAAGACAAAGGTCAAGCAGGCGAAGGCGACGAAACCAGCAGCCGTAGCGGCTACCGATGGCGGCCGCGCCGTTGTCATGGGCGTGTCGATTTCCAATCCTGCCAAGCCCTTGTGGCCTGACGAGAAGCCGCCGGTCACCAAGCTCGAGCTGGCGCAGTATTTCGCGACCGTCGGCGACTGGATGATCGAGCAGTTGAAGGGACGCCCGTGCTCACTCGTGCGCACGCCCGATGGCATCCGTGGCGACCAGCAGTTCTTTCAACGCCATGCCGCGCCGGGCACGTCGCACCTGCTGGAGCAGACCAAAGTGAGCGGCGACAAGAAGCCTTATCTGCAGATCGACCGCGTCGAAGGTCTGGCAGCGGTGGCTCAGATGGGCGCCACCGAGCTGCATCCCTGGAATTGCCAGCCGGACGAACCGGAACTGCCGGGGCGGCTGGTGTTCGATCTCGATCCGGCGCCCGACGTGCCGTTCAACGAGGTGGTCAAGGGTGCCCTTGCGATCCAGAAAAGGCTGGAGGCGCTGGGCCTGAAAACTTTCTGCAAGACCACCGGCGGCAAGGGTTTGCATGTCGTCACGCCGCTTACCTCCGATCCGAAGAGTCCGGATTGGGATGCAGCGAAGACCTTTGCTCGCGAGATCTGCCGGCAGCTGGCCGACGAACAGCCCGAGCACTACGTGCTGAACATGGCGAAGAAGGAGCGCAGCGGCCGCATCTTCCTCGACTATCTGCGCAACGACCGGACGTCGACAGCAGTGGCGCCATTGTCGCCGCGAGCCCGCGCGGGGGCCACGGTTTCGATGCCGCTCAATTGGCCGCAGGTGAAAGCTGGCCTCGATCCCAAGAAATTCACCGTGCGCACGGCGCCGGGGCTGCTCAGGAAGAACAAGCCCTGGGCGACCTATTCGAAGTCGGCGACGCCGCTGCGCAGAGCCATCGAACGCCTGATCAAATCGAGATCGTGAGGAGCATCATGGCCAAGGCCAAGCGGAAGACCCACAACGACCGCTCGCAGAAGCGGGCGATGCGGCCGACCTGGGAAGGACATCTCAAGCTGTCGCTGGTGACCTGCCCGGTGGCGCTGTACACCGCCACCGAGCGCGCCGCCGATGTGCATTTCAACCTGATCAACCCCAAGACCAACAATCGCATCCGCATGCAGACGGTCGATGCGGGCACTGGCAAGGTCGTCGAGCGCTCCGATCTGGTGAAAGGCTTTGCGGTCTCGAAGAACAAGTACGTGCTGTTCGAGCCGGAGGAACTCGACGCGGTGAAGCTGGAGTCGACGCGTGTGATCGATATCGAGGAGTTTGTCGATGCTTCGTCGATCGACCGGATCTACTGGGACGAGCCCTACTATCTGGCACCCGCCGGCAACACCGGCATCGAGGCATACGCCGTCATCCGCGCCGCCATGGAGAAGCAGGAGAAGGTGGCGCTCGGCCGCGTGGTGATGCACCAGCGCGAGCGCATCTGCGCCTTGGAGCCGCGCGACAGCGGCATCCTCCTCACGACGCTGCGCACGCACGACGAGATCCGCTCGGCCGACGACGTGTTCGACAGCCGTCTGCCCAAGCCAGATTCGCGCATGCTGGAGGTCGCCGAAAAGATCATCGCGCAACAGGAGGCCGAGTTCGATCCCAGCGAATTCAAGGACCGCTACGAGGACGCGTTGCGCGACCTGATCAAGCGCAAGGCGAAGGGCGAGCAGATCGTAAAGAGCGAGGAGCCCGAGGAAGAGGACAAGGTCGTCGACCTGATGGATGCCTTGCGCCGGAGCTTGAAAGGCGGCGGCGGACCGTCGCGCGACAGGGCCGACCGGTTCCTGAAAGCCCACGACCAAAAGCCGCGAGCGGCGCCCCGCAAGAAGGCGAGGCCGCGTAAGCGGGCAGCCTAAGCGCCGAAGCGCGCAGGCCGGTTTCGCGCGCTTCATTCGCCCGGAGGATCCCGAACATGGGGGTGGCGGCCCGATGATGGCGGGTCCACGACCTCTGGACCCTGAAAGATCGAGGTCTCGACCAGCGGCGATGTGCCGGGCAACCGGCGACAGAAGCCATTGAACCGGGCCATCGGGACGGGGCATCTGGACCGGGAATGAGACGGCGCTTAAAAGGCCCGGCATGCAGGCGTTTTCCTATGATGTGATTGTAGTGGGCGGCGGGCATGCCGGTTGTGAGGCGGCGGCCGCGGCGGCGCGCCTTGGCGCCCGCACTCTGCTGCTTACCCATCGGATCGAGACGATCGGTGAAATGTCCTGCAATCCCGCCATCGGCGGGTTGGGCAAGGGTCATCTGGTGCGCGAGATCGATGCCTTGGATGGCGTCATGGGCCGGGCCATCGACCGCGCGGGGATCCAGTTCCGGACCCTCAATCTCTCAAAAGGACCCGCTGTGCGCGGGCCTCGTGCGCAGGCGGATCGCAAGCTCTACCGCCAGGCCATGCAGGCGTTGCTGGCCGAGCAGGCCAATCTCGAAATTCGCGCCGACGCGGTTGCAGATATTATTATGGATTCAATCGGGACGTGCGCCGGCGTGCTCACCGAAGCGGGGACCGAGATCGGCGCCGGCCGCGTGGTTCTGACGACGGGCACCTTCCTGCGAGGCCTGATACACTGCGGTGAGACCAGGGTCTCCGCCGGTCGGGCGCGTGGTGATGGGGTCGAGGAGCCATCGACTCTTCTGGCGCAGAGGTTGGAGCATCTGGGGTTTGCGCTTGGACGCTTGAAGACGGGGACGCCGGCCAGGCTTGACGGTCGCAGCATCGATTTCGCGTCGTTGGAACGGCAGGACGGCGACCAGCCACCACAGCCCTTCTCGTACCTCACCGACCGGATCACGAGCCCGCAGGTCGCCTGCCATATCACGGCTACGACGCCGTCGACCCACGCCATCATCCGCGCAAACCTGCACCGCGCGCCGATGTATTCCGGTGCCATCGAGAGCGTCGGGCCGCGCTATTGCCCGTCAATCGAGGACAAGGTTGTCCGCTTTGGACAGCGCGATCGCCATCAGATCTTTCTCGAGCCCGAGGGTCTCGATGATGACACCATCTATCCGAACGGGATTTCCACGTCTCTTCCTCGTGAAATACAGCAGCAAATGCTGCAGACCATTCCGGGGTTGGAGCGGGCAGTCATGCTGCGCCCCGGCTATGCGATCGAATACGACCATATCGATCCGCGTGAACTGAAGGCGACGTTGGAGACGCGCAAGATCCCGGGCCTGTTCATGGCTGGGCAGATCAACGGCACGACGGGCTATGAGGAAGCCGCTGCCCAGGGACTTCTCGCCGGTCTCAATGCCGCGCTTTCGAAACCCTTCATCGTCGACCGGGCGGAAGGGTATCTCGGAGTCCTCATAGATGATCTGGTCACTCTCGGTGTCACCGAACCCTACAGAATGTTCACGTCGAGGGCGGAGTATCGTCTGTGGCTGCGCGCCGACAACGCCGATCGGCGGCTTACCCCTCGCGGTCTCGAGATTGGGTGCATCCAGGGCGACCGTCGGCAGATGTTTCACGTGAAACATTCGGCACTCGCCAAGGCGCACGGCTTGGCGACTGCTTTGAAGCTGAGCCCTTCAGTCCTGGCAAAGCGTGGCATCTCTATCAACCAGGACGGTGTCCCTCGATCAGCCCTGGACCTGCTTGCCTACCCGGACATCGGCTGGGGCCGCTTGGTGAACGTCTGGCCGGAACTGGAGTCGATCCCGGCGGATATCGCCGAGCAACTCACAATAGACGCCCGCTATGGCGGGTATCTGGACCGCCAGCGGACGGACATCGCTGCCTACCGCCGAGACGAGGCTCTGGAGCTGCCGCCTGACCTCGACTATCGCGCGGTTGGTGGTCTTTCGAATGAAGTCCGGCAAAAGCT
>CADEEC010000001.1:63949-73414 GCA_902826255.1 uncultured Hyphomicrobiales bacterium
AAATTCTGGTCGCTACCCTGGTGCGTTGGCAAAAGGCGATCAACCTCATCGGTCGGACGACCATCGAGGAGGTCTGGACACGACACGTTCTGGATTCGGCGCAGCTCGCTCCCCTGATCCCGGCTGAGGCCAAGACCCTTACCGACCTGGGAAGCGGGGGCGGGTTCCCTGGTCTCGTCCTGGCCGCCTTGTCTCCGGAGCTCGACCTGACGTTCATCGAAGTCGATGCGCGCAAGGCCGCGTTCCTGGGCGAGGCCGGGAGGCGCATGGCTCTTCCGAGAGTACCGCGCGTCGTCATTGGTCGCATCGAGGACGTGGCGCCGGCCAAGGCCGATGTCGTGACGGCTCGCGCGCTGGCGCCGCTCGGCCAATTGCTCGGCTGGGCCGACCGGCATCGGACCGATAACGCTATTTGCCTTTTCCACAAGGGCAAGGGGTGGCAGGCGGAGTTGACCGAGGCCATGAAGGACTGGGACATTCACTGCCAACCCCTCACAAGCAAAACAGACCGTGACGCTGTCATCCTCCGAATCGGCTCCTATAGCGCGACAGCAGGTGTTCGCGATCGCCAACCAAAAGGGCGGCGTCGGCAAGACCACGACGGCGATTAACCTCGCCACGGCGTTGGCTGCCGTGGGCGAAACCGTCCTGCTGATCGATCTCGATCCCCAAGGCAATGCCTCCACCGGCCTTGGCGTGCCCAGAAGTGAGCGCTCACCCGGATCGTATGAGTTCCTTCTCGGCCTTTCGCCATTGGCCGAATGCGTCCGGCCTTCGGCGATCCCGGGCTTGTCGGTAATGCCGGCGTCTGTCTCCCTGGCTGGCGCAGAGATCGAGCTTATCGACGTCGAGCGGCGCGAGCATCGTCTGGCCGACGCCCTCAACGCGCCCGACAGCGAGGCGCGCGAGCGCTGGACCACCGTCCTGATCGACTGCCCGCCCTCGCTGGGCCTGGTAACCTTGAACGCCCTGGTCGCCGTCGATGCCATCCTCGTGCCGCTGCAGGCCGAGTTCCTGGCACTCGAGGGCATCGGCGCGTTGTCCAGTACCGTGGCGAGGATAAAGAAAAATCTCAACCCCCAGTTGCACATCGCAGGGGTTGTGCTGACCATGGTCGATCGCCGCATGACGTTGAGCCAGCAGGTCGAGGCCGACGTGCGCGCCCACTTCGGCGAGCTAGTATTCGGCACGACCATCCCGCGCAACGTGCGCATCGCCGAGGCGCCGTCGCACGGCTTGCCCGTGCTGATCTACGACAATGCCTGCGCCGGCGCGCAGGCCTACATCCTTCTGGCAAGCGAGTTCATCCGTCGCCGGCGCAATACAACCGACGAGGCCGCTCATGAGCCTGCCCCCTAAGCCGCGCGGCCTGGGCCGCGGGCTCTCAGCACTACTTGGTGACGACGAAGTCGCCGCTGCCGTGGCGCCGGCGCCCACGGCGATGCAGGCGAAGGCACCTCTGCCCACGGCGAGGCCCGTGCCCGCGCGCGCGCCGCTCACCCTGCCGATAGGCCAGCTCAAGGCCGGCAGGATGCAGCCGCGCGCGACTTTCGACGACATGGACGCGCTTGTCGACTCGGTGAAGGAATTCGGACTGCTGCAACCGATCCTGGTGCGACCGATCGGCGGCCAGGGCGACTCCTATGAGATCGTCGCCGGCGAGCGTCGCTGGCGAGCGGCGCAGAAGGCGCAGCTCCACGAAGTGCCGATCGTCGTGCGCAACATGGGTGACCAGGACGCCCTGCAGCTCGGCCTGATCGAGAACCTGCAGCGCTCCGACCTCACAGCGATCGACGAGGCGCTGGGCTATCGCCGCCTGTCCGACGAGTTCAAGCAGACGCAGGAAGACATTTCGAAGACGGTGGGCAAAAGTCGCCCGCACGTCGCCAATACCGTCCGGCTGCTCGATCTGCCGGGCGCGGTGCAGGACATGATCCGGCGCGGCGACCTCAGTGCGGGCCAGGCGCGCGCCTTGATCGGCCTGCCCGATCCGTTGGTCATGGCTCAGCGTGCAATCGACGAAAAGCTGACGGCACGCGACCTCGAGCGCCTGGGCGGCGAGCTTAAGTCCAAGACAAGGAGCCCACAGCCCAAGGCGCGCGGTGACGGCGGCAGCAAGAGCGCCGATACCAAGGCGCTGGAGAAGCGCATCGAAGAAGCGCTTGGCCTCAAGGCCGATCTGAAATTGCGCGGGCTGGGCGAGCAGAGCCTTCTGACCCTGGAGATCCGCGACTTCGATCAGCTCGACACGGTCGTGGAGCGTCTGACGCGACGCTGAGCATTGATGCGATACTGACAATCGTGTCGGCCCAAATTCAGCCGCCTGGCAACATCGTAGCCGGCCTGGACGGCAACCTGCGTCGGGCGGCAACGTTTCCCGTCCTGCCGGTCGCAGTCGTGTGAACCTCGGAGGGTGAAGTCATGTCCAGTGAATCGTTGCACGAAGATGCCGGCAAGCTCGGCCCCGAGGTCATCGACCAGCATCGCGCCATCGTCTCGCTGATGGAGGAGCTGGAGGCAGTCGACTGGTACAACCAGCGCGCCAAGGCCACGAGCAATGCCGAACTGCGCGCGATCCTCGAGCACAATCGCGATGAGGAGAAGGAGCACGCGGCAATGGCCCTGGAGTGGCTGCGTCGCAGCGACCCTACGCTGTCGCAGCATCTCAAGACCTTCCTGTTCACCGGGGGCCCGATCACTGGTATCGAGGCTACGATGGATGAAGAGGGCGCGGGTGGCGTCGGCAGCGCCGCCGACACCGACGGCAGCCTGGGTATCGGTAGCCTGCGCAAGGCCAAGGGGGAGAACCGGAGATGAAGAATCATCTTTTTCGCGATCGCGCGCCGATCACCGAAGCCGGCTGGGAAGAGATCGAGAAGGAAGCCAAGCGAACCCTGCGTGGCATGCTGGCCGGGCGGCGCGTCGTCGACTTCCGCGGTCCGCTGGGCTGGGACGATTCCGACGTCGAACTCGGCCGGGCCGATCCCATCTCGCCGCCGCCGAGCGGACCGGATGTGCAGGCGCGCCTGCGCCGTGTCCAGCCGCTGGTCGAGCTGCGCATCCCGTTCGAGGTGACGCGTGCCGAGCTCGATGCGATCGATCGCGGCGCGCGCGATCCCGACCTCGACTCGGTGATCGCCGCGGCGCGCCAGATCGCCATCGCCGAGGATCGCGCCATCTTCCATGGCTACGAGGCCGCTCACATCACCGGCATCTGCGAGGCCGCGGCGTCGGCAGCGGTGCCGCTCGGCACAAGCCACGCCGACTATCCCGGCGCAGTGTCGGCCGCGCTCACCAAGCTGCGTGACGATGGCATCGAAGGTCCCTTCGCCGTGGTGCTCAACGAGCAGCTCTACAAGGACCTCGCGGCGCGGACCGACAGCGGCTATCCAATCCTGAGCCACGTTCAGCGGCTGGTCGACGGCGAGATCGTCTGGGCAGCCGGGCTCGACGGCGGCCTCGTTGTGTCCAAGCGCGGTGGCGACTTCGAGCTTACGGTGGGTCAGGACTTCTCGATCGGCTATCTCGACCACGACCTGGAGCGGGTGCGGCTTTACATCGAGGAGAGCTTCACCTTCCTGGTCCTGACCGACCAGGCCGCCATTCCGCTCACCACCGGCGGCAAGAAGGTCTGACCTACTTCAGCTTGAACAACGTCCGCACGAAGTCGCCGACCGCGGTCTGAGCCGCGATCGTCGCGGCGGTGTTGCGACCGACATGCGGGTCGAGCCGCACGCAGGCGTCGGTGTAGGCGAAGGGTGCGCCGGTTGCGGTATTGACCAGCACGCCCGCCGGGCCTTCCTTGATGGTGCAGGCGCGCACCGTCTGCGCGCCCTTGGCGACCACGACCGGCGGCCCCAGCGGCGTGTCGAAGCCGTGCTGGCCGTCGGCATATTCGGTGAGCTCGATGTTCCGGCCGGCGTTCTTGAGGCGCGCCATGTAGGCCTTGCACGAGGCCACCGGATTGTAGTCATCGGCGATGCCGTGGAAGATCCGGATCGGCGCCTGGCCGACGTCGGCGTCGTCGATGTAGCTCGTCGAGCAATCCGGATAGAACGGAATGTAACCGGCGAACGTCGCGCCCGACTTGTTCCACGTCTTGTGGAAGCGCGTCAGGCTCGCGAACAGAGCGGCCTGGCCGCCGCGTGAGAAACCCATCAGCACGATGCGTTCGGGATCGACGCGGGGATGCTTGGCGAGAACTTCGAGCCCGCGATAGATATCGAGGATGAAGTTCAGGCGCCCCAGCTGGGCCTGATCGCTCGAAGTCGAGACGAGGCCGCGACCGGTGAAACCGTCGATGGCGAAAGTCGATACGCCCATGGCGTTGAAGAGCCGGCTCCACGCGTCGATGTTCGGACCCATGCCGCCCGAGCCGTGCATCAGCACGACGACCGGCAGCCGTCCTGGCCCCTGGGCAACGCGGAGCTGGCCGCTCACCGTCACCGCCTTGCCGTCCTTGCCGATGAGGAAGTCGCCGTCGCTCAGCGTCATGCTCGGGATGGCGTGAAGCTCGGTACGCTGGGCTATATCTGCAGTGGGCGTCTCGGCGAATGCGAAGGCCGGCATGAATACGGCAAGCAGGGCGGCGGCGAGTGCGGACTTCATGGTTTCCTCCCTCAGCGGCGCTGGCGGGCGGCTTGTGCGGACCGGGCCAGCGCCAGGCACAGCCTGCGCGCGATCGCTTCGTCGGGATAGCCCGTCGATTTGCATTCTCGCTCTGCATTCAGGATCGCCTGCAGGACCGAGCCCAGTCGATCGAGCGACCAGGCCTGCACATGACGTTCGAATCGCTGGCGCACGGGACCACCGCGCGGCAGACCGCGCGCCTTGAACATCGCTCCTTCGAGATTGCCGCCGTTGGCGGCATGGCTCGCCACCAGGTGGAGCTGGTCGGCGTGCCGCTGCAAGGCGCGGACGAGCTGAACGGGGTTGCCTCCCTCGGCGAACACTCGATCGAGCGCCCGGTCGAGGGCTTCCAGCTGGCCGCCGAAGGTGGCGGCGACGACCTCGTCGATGCCGATGGCCGCGGTGTCGCCCAGCACCGCCAGCGCATCGTCGAGCGTGACTGCCTTGCCGCCGTCGCCTTGCTTGTAGAGCAGGAGCTTGTCGATCTCGCTGCGGCTCTGGCCGCGATCGCCGCCCAGCCGCTCGACGATCCATTCCAGCGCGTCGGCCTCGACGCTGAGGCCCTGCGCCCGCGCGGCGCTCTCTACAAGTCCTTCGAGGGCAGCCTCGTTGTCCATGTAGCAGGGCAACGCCGCGAGACACGCCTCGGTCTCGGCGAGCGTGCGCAGGCCGGAGCGCGGCGTGAGATTGCCGCCTTCGATCACGATCAGCGCGTCGCCGGCGGTTGCCTCGACCAGGTTCTCCAGCGCCGCCGTCGTCTCCTCTCCGGCCGGCCGCACGCGGATGACACGCCGGCCGCCCATCAGAGACATGGCGCCGAACTCGTCGGCCAGCCGCGCCGGATCGTTCTTCAGGACATCGCCTGCGATGTCGACGACCCTGAACGGATCCTTCAAGTCGTCGCAGACGGTCTTGGCCAGCGTCAGTGCGCGCTCGGCAATCAGCCCGTCGTCGTTGCCGTAGACGACGACGGCGCGGATCCTGGGATCCGGCTTCTTGAGGAAGGCTTCGACCTGGCGCGCGTCGATCTTCATGCTGCGCCCGTCATGGTCGACGATGGCACCTCGCCGGCGAGCTCCGCGCGTCTCTGTCGACGATTGCCCGGCATGCCTATGCCACGACGTTGACGATCCGGTTCGGCACCACGATCAGCCGCTTGGGCTGCTTGCCGTCGAGCGCGCGCGCGATCTCGGGCAGCGCGAGCGCAGCACTCTCCGCCTCCGTCTTGGGCGCGTCCTTCGCCAGCTGCACCGTGCCGCGCAGCTTGCCGTTGAGTTGCACCGCAATGGTCACCGTGTCGTCGACCAGCAATTCATCCTCGGCCAGCGGCCAGGGCGAATCGGCCAGCAGCGATTTGTGACCCAGTGCCTGCCACAGCTCCTCCGCCAGGTGCGGCGTCATCGGACCGGTGAGCCGCACGAAGATCTCCAGCGCCTCACGCTTGGCCCACCTGTCGGCCGCGTCCTTTGACTTCAGCCCGTCGATGGAACTGGCGAGCTCATAGAGCCGTGCCACCGCCTTGTTGAAATGGAAGGCCTCGATGTCGGCCGACACGCCGGCAATGGCCTTGTGCGCCGATCGGCGAAGCGCCTGCGCCGCGTCGGAAAAGGCTGCGGGCTTGGGCGTTCCGGCGGCCGGCAAGTCGGCCAGCGCTTCGGTGGCGATGCGGAACAGTCGCTGCTGGAAGCGCCAGGCGCCGGTGACGCCGGCTTCGGTCCATTCGAGGTCGCGCTCGGGCGGGCTGTCGGACAGCATGAACCAGCGCGCGGTGTCGGCGCCGTAGTCGTGGATGATCTGGTCCGGGTCGACGACGTTCTTCTTCGACTTGGACATCTTCTCCGAGCGGCCGACTTCCACCGGGGTCTTGTCGGACGCACGCAGTACCTTGCCGCCGTCCACGCGCTCGACCTCTTCCGGCAGCAGCCATGAGCCGTCAACGCCGCGATAGGTCTCGTGGCAGACCATGCCCTGGGTGAAGAGTCCGTCGAACGGCTCGTCACGGCTGGTCATCTGCACCTCGCGCATGGCGCGGGTCCAGAAGCGCGAATAGAGCAGATGCAGGATCGCGTGCTCGACGCCGCCGATGTACTGATCGACCGGCATCCAGTAGTTGTTCTCCGAGCGATCGAACGGCGCCGTCTCGAGCCACGGCGAGGTGAAACGATCGAAGTACCAGCTCGAATCGATGAAGGTATCGAAGGTGTCGGTCTCGCGCCGCGCCGGACCGCTACAGGTCGGGCACGCGACGTGCTTCCAGGTCGGATGGCGGTCGAGCGGATTGCCGGGCCGGTCGAAGGTGACGTCCTCCGGCAACTCGACAGGCAGGTCCTTCTCCGGCACCGGCACCACGCCGCACTTCTCGCAATGGATGGCGGGAATCGGGCAGCCCCAGTAGCGCTGGCGCGACACCAGCCAGTCGCGCAGGCGGTACTGCGTCGTGCCCTTGCCGACGCCCATTTCCTCGAGCCGCTCGATGACCCTGATCTTGGCGTCCTCGACCGTCAGGCCGTTCAGGAAATCCGAGTTGATGATCACGCCATCCTCGACGAACGGCTCCTTGGCGACGCTGAAGCTTGCCGCGTCGGCGCCTTCGGGCATCACCACCGGGATGATCGGCAGGCCGTATTTCGTCGCGAACTCATGGTCGCGCTCGTCATGGCCCGGGCAGCCGAAGATCGCGCCGGTGCCATATTCCATCAGCACGAAGTTGGCGGCGTAGACCGGCAGTGTCTTGCCCGGCATCAACGGATGCTTGGCGAGCAGCGGCAGCTCGCGGCCGATCTTCTCCGCGGTCTCGACCTCGGCTGCCGCCGTGCCTGTCTTGCGGCACTCGGCAACGAAGTGCTGCAGGCCCGCATCCTTCTCTGCCAGCTCGGTGACGATGGGATGTTCGGCCGACAGAGCGGCGAACGAGGCGCCGTACAACGTGTCGGGCCGCGTCGTGAAGATCTCCAGCCTGCCGCGATCGGCGCCCGAGGCATCGGTCAGCTGCCAGAACACGCGCGCGCCGCGGCTCTTGCCGATCCAGTTGGCCTGCATCAGGCGCACCTTTTCCGGCCAACGGTCGAGCGTGTCGAGACGTTCCAGCAGCTCGTCGGCGAAGTGGGTGATCTTGAGATTCCATTGTGTCAGCTTGCGGCGCTCGACCGGCGCGCCGGTGCGCCAGCCCTTGCCGTCGATCACCTGTTCGTTGGCCAGCACCGTATTATCGACGGGATCCCAGTTGACCCACGCCTCCTTGCGGTAAGCCAGTCCCGCCTTCCAGAAATCCAGGAACATCTTCTGCTGATGGCGGTAGTAGCTGGGATCGCAGGAGGCCAGCTCGCGGCTCCAGTCGAGCGACAGGCCCATCGACTTCAGCTGCGCCTTCATGGTGGCGATGTTCTCGTAGGTCCATTTCTTCGGATGGACCTTTTTCTCCATCGCTGCGTTCTCGGCCGGCAAGCCGAAGGCGTCCCAGCCCATCGGGTGCAGCACGTTGAAGCCGCGGGCGCGCTTGTAGCGGGCGATCACATCGCCCTGAGTGTAGTTGCGCACGTGACCCATATGGATGCGCCCCGAGGGATAGGGAAACATCTCGAGCACGTAGTATTTTGGCCGCGCCTTATCCATGCGGGCGCGGAAGGTCTGCCGCTCCTCCCAGGCCTTCTGCCACTTGGCCTCGGTTTCACGGAAGTTGTAGCGCGCTGGTGCGACCGGTGTGGAGGGCGTCGAAGACACGATCCTGATCCCAAAAAAACGAGTCTAACCCGGAAAAGACTGGGGCCGCAGCGGATGCCCGCTGCGGCCCCGATCGTCAAGCCTTGCGACGCGACGTCAGGGACCGCCAGCAATGCGAAGCTGGCGGGCCCGCGTCAGTATGGCGTTCTCGATGTCGATGTTGGTGCGCGGATCGACCTGGGCGTCGACCCAGTTGCCGCCCCTGGGCGCGGTCTGCTGTTTGAACACCGACACCCGCACGCCATCGGCCCGCAGCTCACGGTCGAGGATGGTGACCTGGACTTTCATTCGCTCGTTGGGCGTCTCGGCCGGGGTGTACCAATCGGTGATTATGACTCCACCGAACGGATCGGCGGAGACCAGCGGGATGAAATTGATGGTGTCCAGCGAGGCGCGCCACAGGTAGGCGTTCACCGCCACCCCCGTGCCGGAGTCGGCCTGCTCCTTGGGCTTGGAGCCGAACAGGCCACCCGGGCCGAACAGAGTTCCCTCTTCCCGGTTCCGCCCGCCCAGGCCCTGGTTGATCTCGCGCTTGGCGGCTCCCGACGTCCCGTGCCGCCGTGCGTCTTCCTTAGCAAATTCACTATCGGTGCTGCAGGCCGACACACCAATCGCGAGCAAGCCGACAAAAAACACAGAAAACAGGATGGAATTAGGCGAACCCGGCATCGAGGCCTTCCCAGTTCTTTTGATGAAGATAGCACAGCGCTGGGGCGCACCTAAAGGCGACCGCGCCGCAAATACAAGGGGCGCTGTGGCGCAGCATAATAAGTCTTTTATCATAACTATAGGAAAACCTGTAGGTTCTTTAATAGGACCAATCCCTGCTTGAAAGCTCGGTGCGGACCGCACGATTCCTGCCAAAATGTTGGAAATTGTGGCCCGAAATGTGACAAGAACGCCACAGGTGCGGGGAGAATGGTGCGCTGGCGCGTCCATTTCTTGACCCTCCTTTGGCGTGAGTGTTCTATTACTGAGGCCGTATTGGCGGGTCGTGTTCCGCCGGTCGGACAGGCCTTTTGGTACGCACCAGTCTCTGACCAATGAGAGAGGGAGAATGATGAAAAAGCTTCTACTCGGCACGACCGCCTTGGTCGCCGGCGGAGTGATGGCCGC
>CADEEC010000002.1 GCA_902826255.1 uncultured Hyphomicrobiales bacterium
CTGCGTTTTCGCAGAAGCGCGCGAAGAAGAAACGAGCTCGCGTTCGCGGCGCGGGTGGGCTGGCCTTTGGGGATGTCGGGCTCGTGCGGCTCGGGCGGCTTTGCCATCATGCGCAGCAGATAGACGGTGCCCGCGCCGAACACGAGGAAGTAGACGACGATGAAGGCGACGAGCGAGGTGGCGACGGCCGGCGCCGCGATCGGCGACACGGCGTCGGCCGTTCTGAGCAGGCCGTAGACGGCGTAGGGCTGGCGGCCGATTTCGGTCGTGAACCAGCCGGCCACGACGGCGACGAAGCCGGACGGCCCCATCAGCACCGACGCGCGCAACAGCAAGGCGCTGTCGGTGAGCTTGCCGCGGAAGCGCTGGATCAGGCTCCAGAGGCCGATCAGCACCATCAGCATGCCGATGCCGACCATGATGCGGAAGGTCCAGAAAATGATGCTTGCGTTCGGGCGCTCCTCGCGCGGCCAGGCCTTGAGGCCCTTCACGGTGCCGTCCCAGTCGTGCGTGAGGATCCAGCTGCCGAGCTTGGGCACCTCGATGGCGTAGCGTGTGGTTTCCGCCTCCATGTCGGGCATGCCGAACAGGATCAGCGGCTGGCCGGATTTCGTCTCCCAATGGCCTTCCATGGCGGCAATCTTGGCCGGCTGGTGCAGCAGCGTGTTGAGGCCGTGCAGATCGCCGGCAATCACCTGGATGGGCGCGACGATGGCTGCCATCCACATCGCCATCGAGAACATCACGCGCGCTGCCTCGTTGCGGCGATCGCGCAAGAGATGCCAGGCGCCGACAGCGCCGACGACAAAGGCCGTGGTCAGATAGGCGGCCAGCACCATGTGCACGAGGCGGTAGGGGAAGGAGGGATTGAAGACGATCGCCCACCAGTCCACCGGCACGAACTGGCCCGCGGCGTTGACGGCGTAGCCCGCGGGCGTCTGCATCCAGCTGTTGGCGGACAAAATCCAGAAGGCGGACAGGAAGGTGCCGAAGGCCACCATGGCGGTGGCAAACATGTGCAGGCCGCGGCCGACGCGGTCCATGCCGAACAGCATGACGCCGAGGAAGCCTGCCTCGAGGAAGAAGGCGGACAGCACCTCGTAGCCCATCAGCGGCCCGAGGATCGGGCCGGTCTTGTCGGAGAAGACGCTCCAGTTGGTGCCGAGCTGGTAGCTGATGACGATGCCCGACACGACGCCCATGCCGAAGCTGACGGCGAAGATTTTCTTCCAATAGTTGAACAGCGAGAGAAACACTTCACGTCCGGTGGTCAGCCACAGGCCTTCCAGCACGGCGAGGTAACTTGCGAGCCCGATCGTGAACGAGGGGAAGATGATGTGGAACGTGATGGTGAACGCGAACTGGAAGCGGGCGAGGGTAAGGGCGTCGAACTCCATGGCGTTCTCGTCTCCACTTACAGCGCTGCCGGGAGGATGCCCGGACAGCGCACGCCTGCTTGCGCGCTAGGCCTTGGCTCCCGAAGGATAAGACAGCGGTGCGAGGTCGTCGTCTGCATCGACCGGGCCCGGATCATCGGGGGCCCGCGGCGGTACGAAGATCTTGGGCTCAGGGGAACGGGGCGGAGCCTGCATGGGGGGCGCGACAGGCGGCGCGGCGGGCGGCGGGCGGCGGGGTGTCTCGACCAGCTCGGCGACGACCGGCTCGCGGCTGGGGACCGGTGCGGGCGCTGGGACGGGCTCAGGAGGGGCTACCGTGGCGCGCGCCGGATCTGGCGCTGGCGGTGTAGGTGCCGGTTTCAGCGGGGCAGTTACCGGCTCGGGCAAGGCTACGGATACCGCGCCGGCGTGGCCCGGGACCGGAGCTGGGACGGGTCGTTCTGGCTCGGCGCCCGGTGCCGACCCCACAGCCGGCAAGCCCGGGCGCGGCGCGGCCAGCGACTCCATGCGCGCGGCGAGCGCGGCGACATCGGCTGCGCTATCGGCGGGGCGCACGGCGGGAACCTGCCATTGCATGGCATCGAGCGTGCCCGTCGTGGGCGATATCGGCGACCAGCGCACGGCAACGACCCCGTCCGCCACCCAGGCGGGATCGGGCGATGCCGTTGCCGCGCGCGCTAGCCACTCGCGCATGCGGCCGGTATCGCCATGCTGCTCGCCCTCGATGCGCGCCATCAGCGTGCACAGGCGCGGCGTCTGGCGCTCCGGATCGTCGACGAGCGGCTGCAGCACGCGCCGCGCCTCGTCCCATTCGCGGGCTTCGATGGCACTGGCGGCGACCGCGAGCAAGGCCTCGGGATGGCCCGGCGTCAGCCGCGCCAGATGCCGGACGCGCACCAGGCGATCGCGCGGACTATCGCCGGGGCGGGCATAAGCATAGACCGCAGCCAGATCGGGATGCGGCGACGACCGCCAGGTTTTCAGAACCACCCGTGCCGCCCTCGGTGTATTGCCGCGCGAAGCGAGAGCACGGCCGGCAATGGCGGCCGCCGGAATGAGATCTGGCGCCAGCCGATGCGCGTCCTGCGCCAACTCTGCTGCCTTGTCGGCGTCCTCGTCCTCCATCGCCTGAGCCTGCGCCGTCAGCAGAATTGCGCGACGGCGCGCCGCCAGCGGCTTCTCGACCAGCCCCTGACGCCGCGCGATCTCCAGCGTTTCCAGCGCGCCCTGCCAATCCTCGCCGCGACACTGCAGGTCGAACAGGGAATCGACCGGCCAGCTGAGCTTCGGATTGAGGCGCAATGCGCGCTCCGCAAACTGCCGTGCGGCCTCGTTGGCGCCTTCGCGCTCGGCCTCCAGATAAAGCCCGCGCAGGCCGAGTTGTTCCGTCTCCGGCGTTGCCAGCATGGCTTCGAAAATGCGCCGCGCCGTCGCCCTGTCGCCGCCGATCTGGGCGGCTTGCGCGCGCAGCAGTTGCGTCAGCGGCTCGTGCGGCAGCGCCCGGCGCGCCTGCGACGCGTAACGGATGGCGCCCGCGCGGTCGCCGGCGCCCACCGCGATGATGCCGCTCGTCAACGCATCGAGGCCCCGCTGCTGACGCCTGCGGATGACGTAGCGATTCAAGCTCGCCGGACTGCGCCAAATTTCCCGCAAGCCGGACCACGCGATCATCACCAGCGCCAGCGCCGCAGCCAGAATCAGAAGCCCGCGAAAGACGCTGGTCTCGATGATATAGCCCAGCCATTCCACCGTGATGGTGCCGGGGCGATCGGCGAGCCAGTGCAGCCCCGCCGCCAACAGCAGGATGACCAGCAGGAACAGGAAGATGCGGATCATCGCTTGGGCTCCGCGGCCTGCGGCGACAGCGATGATTTCAGGTCGTTCTCGATCTGCGCCATCGCCTGGTCGACGGCGTAGCGCGCCTCGACCTTCCGCATCCAGTCCTCGAACACCAGCGCGGCCTTCGGCGGCAGCGTCTTGCCCTGGGCCAGCACCTCGCCCAGCCGGCCGTCTTTCAAGGCCGCCTCCATGCGTCCGGTGATGGCCTCCACGCTCGCGTCCTGCGGATCGTGGCCGGCCTTGCGCACGCGCACGATGCCTTTGGCGCCGGCAACGAGCCGGTCGAGCACCGAGGCATCCGCCGGTTCGGCTTCCGCATCGGCAGCCGCGTTGGCAACCGGGCGGAAACCTTTGGCGAGGTCCTGCAAGGTCAGCACGCCGTCAAGCTTGTGGCGCTCGAGCGCGGCGAGCTTGAGCGCGCCGCCGGCTGCCTGTTTCACCGCGTCGAGTTGCGCCGTGTAGCGATCGCCGCGATCCATCGCCCGCTTCAGATTCGCCATCTCCAGCGTCAGCAACACGCGGCGCGCATTGGCACTGCGCTCGCTTTCGCCGCGCAGAAACCCCTGCAGATCCTTCTCGAACACCGACAGCTTGCCGAGAACCGGGGCGAGGTCGGCCGACCGCGCCGCGTCCTTCAACTGCGCCTCGACCTCGCCCTTCAGGCCGTCGAGCCGCTGCGCCAGCCGCGCGGCATCCGTCTTCAAGCCCGCCAGATCGCGGTCGACGCGCTGCGCGGTGGCGCGTGCCGTGTCGCTTGCATCGGCCGCCAGCTTCTCCACCTCGGCGAGCTTGGGCGCCAGCACTTCGCCTGCGATGCTGCCGTCGCCTTTGACGTTGGACGCGACGGCTGCGACCGCCGTCTCCAGCTTCGCCAGCCGTGCAACAAGCTCCGGCGCACCCTGGCGGCCCTCGAGCGCCTTGGTCTGCGCGGCGAGCTTTGCCTGCGCGTCGGCGAGCGCCGGAACGGTCGCGGTTCGCTCCTCCAGCGCCTTCACGCGGGCTTCCGCGCTGGCAATCTTGTTTGGAATGTCTGCCGCGCTCGCGGGAAGCTGCGCGGTCTTCTGCTCCAGCGCCGCAAGCCGGCGGCCGACGTCCACCGGAACGGCCGAGGACGTCGTCGGCGACCCGCCGAAGAGGCCGAACAGGGCGGCTACCATCAGCGTCAGCACCGCACCGGCGACGCCGGCAGCCATGTGCGACAGGAATGAGTTGCGTCCAAGCGCCGATCCGCCCCAACGCCGCATCACGCGCAGGCGATCGGCAAAGCGGAACCCAGACTTGCGGCCGGAGCCGCCAATCTCGGTCGCCTTCAGATCGATGGTCGCATGCGGACGGCGCGGCGCATCGCCGGGCCGGTTGGGGCCCCTGCCAGCGTCATCCGTTTTGTCAGTCATCGGCCAGGCCCCTGCACTCGAGTGTCGCCGGCGCCACCGCGCCATCCGACAACTACAGACGAATGCGCCGGCGCGTTGACCGTTCTGTTGCCGCGCACGCGCCCTGACTACTCCAATTGTGCCGCCACCTCGTCGATCAGGGCAAGCACTTCTTCCAGTCGCGGACCATCTGCAACATGCTTTGCGACGTCGCCCAGCGGTTCCAGGCGCCGCGCCACCGCTGCGGACAGGCAGAAGTGGGGCAGCGGACGGATCGTCGCAGCGAGACCGTGCTTGCGCACAAGCTCCGCGTAGACGGCTGCCGTGCGCGGCGACATCAGGATGACGCCCTCGATCTCGCCCATCCCCAGCTGTTCGATCGCATCGTCCGAGAAGGCGCGCGCGGCAACCATGCGATAGACAACCGGCTGCTCGACGCGGAAGCCGTGGCCTTCAAGCTCGCTCTTGAGATTGCCAGCGAGCGTATCGCCCGCCAGATGCACCAGCAGTCCCGCTGCAGGGTCCAGGGCAGAGATGATGTGGCCGACAAGCTCGGCGCCTGTGCCAGCACCGGTTATGACAGTTTCGAATCCAAGCGCGCGCGCTTCGGTGGCGGTCGCCTTGCCGACCGCGAACAACGGCAGATGCCGCGCCTCTGCCAGTGCCGGGCTCGATCGCAACGCGCGCAGCGCATTGCGGCTGGTGGCGATCAGCGCCTGCACGCTTTCGAGATCGATCGGATCGGCGTTGTCGAACGACACCGAAAGCAGCGGCTCGACGGTTGCCTCGTGGCCGGCATCCTCCAGCAGCGCCTGCAGCTTCAAGGCATCGGGTTCGGGCCGTGTGACGAGCAATCGCATGCGCGTTCGATACGGTGCCTGCCGCAAAATGTGAAGCGCTTGCTGCAGCCCTCACAACACGCACCCACATTGTCGGCTGACCTGGATGCCCGCCTCCGCGGGACATGTGCAGGTGGATTCCCGATAGTCTCGCGCAGCCAGGCTTCGTGGATGACGTCAGTTGCGAACGCCAACATCCACCTCAAACGTCATTCCCGCGAAAGCGGGAATCCAGCCCGACCCTCAGCGGGACATGCGCAGGTGGGTCCCGATAGCCTCGCGACGCTCGGCTTCAGGGATGACGTGCGTTGTTAGCGCCCGGCATCGACCCCACAACAAACCTCACCCCTGCGCAAGTGGGGGGCCAGGCTCGATTGTGCGCACGCTCGCGCGCAATCTGAGCGCAGCCGCTAAAGCGCGCCGAGAAAATCAGGCCCAGCTTTTGCGAGCAACTCCTCGGCGGCGTCCTCTGCAAGCGCGACCGCCGATGCCGGCGTGCCTTCGCGCAGAGCGGAGAAACAGGCGGAACCGTCCGGCGTCAGGATCATGCCGCGGAAGTGCAGGCGGCCGGTCTCGACCTCGGCCAATCCGGCTATCGGCGTGCGGCAGGACCCCTCAAGCGTTGCGAGGAATGCGCGCTCCGCGGTCACCGCCAGCGCCGTCGGCTGATGATTGAGCGGGGCCAGCAGCTCCGCCATCTCGGCATCGTCGGCGCGTATCTCGACACCGATGGCGCCTTGCGCCACCGCCGGCAGCATTTCCTCGATCGGCAGCGGCGACGTGATGCGATCCGCCATGCCGAGCCGCTTCAAGCCGGCACACGCGAGCAAGGTGGCGTCGGCGACACCCTCGCCAAGCTTGCGCAGGCGCGTCTCGACATTGCCGCGCATTGGCACCACCGTAAGATCGGGCCGCAGATGGCGCACCTGCGCCTGGCGCCGCAAGGACGAGGTCGCAACCACCGCCGCGCGCGGCAAATCCCTGAGCGCGCCGGCCTTCGCGCTAATGAACGCATCGCGCACATCCTCGCGCGGCAGGAAGCAGGTGACGGCCAAGCCCTCCGGCAGCGCCGTCGGCATGTCCTTCATCGAATGCACGGCGATATCGACCTCGTTCGCCAGCAGCGCCTCTTCGATTTCCTTGGTGAACAGTCCCTTGCCGCCAGCTTCCGACAGCGGGCGATCCTGGATGCGGTCGCCCGTAGTCTTGATGGCCTTGATCTCGAAAGCATGTGCGCCGGCGCCGTGCACGGCCTCCAGCCGGGCCTGAACTTCGCGGGCCTGCGCCAGGGCCAAAGGCGAGCCGCGGGTGGCGATACGAACCTTGCGTGCTTGCAAGCCGGTCACTCCTGTTTCATGTAGACTTATCATTCATGACACGGCCAACCAACAATATCGGCGCGGCAGCCGCCGGGCGCTCCACAGTCGTGCTGGGCATCGAAACCAGCTGCGACGAAACGGCTGCGTCCGTCGTCGTGCGCCAGGGCGAGACAGGCAGAATCCTGTCCAACGTCGTGCGCGCGCAGTGGGAGAAGCACCGCCGCTATGGCGGCGTCGTGCCTGAAATCGCGGCACGTGCACACCTGGAATGCCTTGACGAGATCATCGCGCAGGCCATGCGCGACGCGGGCGCGTCGTTCGATGAGCTCGATGCCGTCGCCGCCACCGGTGGCCCGGGCCTGATCGGCGGCTTGCTGGTCGGCGTCGCCACCGCCAAGGCCATCGCCTTCGCGCGCGGGTTGCCGTTCATTGCCGTGAACCACCTGGAGGCGCACGCGCTCACCGTCGGGCTCACGGACGGTCTGCCGCCGCCCTACCTGCTGCTGCTCGTCTCCGGCGGACACACGCAGCTCCTGATCGTGCACGATGTCGGCCACTACGAGCGCCTCGGCACCACCATCGACGACGCGCTTGGAGAAGCTTTCGACAAGACCGCGAAGCTACTCGACCTCGGCTTGCCCGGCGGGCCAGCCGTCGAGAGGGCCGCCGCCTCGGGCACGCCTGGACGGTTCACTCTGCCGCGACCGATGCTGGGTCGCCCTGAGCCTCACTTCTCGTTCGCCGGATTGAAGACGGCCGTGCGTCATCAGGCGAAGGCCGCGGCGCCATTGTCGCCGCGTGACGTAGCCGATCTTTGCGCCGAGTTTCAAACTGCTGTCGCGGACAGCGTCGCCGATCGCGTGCGGCGTGCGATGGTCATTGCGAGCGAGCGCCTACCCAACGCGCCGAAACATCTCGTCGTCGCCGGCGGCGTCGCCGCCAACAAGCAGCTGCAATCGACGCTCGCCGCTGTCGCCTCGGGGGCCGGCTATGCGCTGCACGCCCCGCCCTTGGAGCTGTGCGGCGACAATGCCGCCATGGTGGCCTGGGCGGGCGCCGAAAGACTGGCCCGTGGCTGGACCGATCCACTCGACTTCACTGCCCGCGCCCGCTGGCCGCTCGATCCGGAAGCAACCCCGGCACTCGGCGCCGGCAAGCAGGGCGCGAAGGCATGAAGCCTGTCCGCTCCCGTGCTAAGCATCGCCCATTCGAGAGCGGAGAAGATATCGCGTGACCTTTGCGAGCATCGGCATCGTCGGCGGCGGCGCCTGGGGCACGGCGCTCGCGCAAACCATGCGTCTTGCCGGCCGCGACGCGCTGTTGTGGGCGCGCGAGCCCGAAGTTGTCGCCGACATCAATGACCGGCACGCAAACGCGCTGTTCCTGCCGGATGTGCCGCTCGACGCAAATTTGAGGGCGACCGCCGATCTGGCCGAGGTCGCCGCGCGCGATGTCGTGCTGATGGTCGCCCCGGCCCAGCACGTGCGCGCCGCCTGCGCCGGCCTCTCTCCGCATTTCGCGCGCGGCAAGCCGCTTGTCATGTGCGCCAAGGGCATCGAGCAGGCAACCGGCAAGCTGATGGGCGATGTCGTTGCCGAGACCCTGCCGCAAGCCACCCTCACCATCCTGTCGGGCCCGAGCTTTGCCGCCGATGTCGTGCGCGGTCTGCCGGCCGCACTCACGCTCGCCGCAGCCGACGACGATCTCGCCGCACAGCTCGCGGACAGCATCGGCTATCGCCACTTCCGCCTCTATCGCTCCAGCGATGTCATCGGCGTGCAGCTCGGCGGCGCCATCAAGAACGTGCTCGCCATCGCGGCCGGCATTGTCGACGGCAAGAAGCTCGGCGCCAGCGCGCATGCCGCCCTTGTCACCCGTGGCTTTGCCGAGCTGCGCCGCTTCGGTGACGCACTGGGCGCTCGCCCCGAAACGCTGATGGGCCTGTCGGGCCTCGGCGATCTGCTGCTCACCTGCGGCAGTCCGCAGTCGCGCAACATGAGCCTTGGCCGCGCGCTGGGGGAGGGGCAATCCTTGCAAGCCGTCCTCGGCAGCCGCCGCTCGGTCGCGGAAGGCGTCTACACGGCGGCGGCCGTGGTCAGCATCGCGCAATCCCGGGGCATCGACATGCCGATCGCGCAGGCCGTGCACGCCATTGTCGAGGGGCACGTTAGCGTCGACAATGCAATCGAGGCGCTGTTGTCGCGCCCGTTCAAAATGGAAACCTAGGGAGACCCTCATGGCCGGCAAGCCCAGCAAGAAGGCCCGCCCAAAAAAGGAGGAAGCACCCCGCGCCGGTCCCGCCTATTGGCTGTTCAAGACGGAAGCCGAAGAGCACTCCTGGGACATGCAGAAGGCGCGCGGCAAGAAGGGCGAGCCGTGGACCGGCGTGCGCAACTTCGTCGCCCGCAACAACATGAAGGCCATGCAGCTCGGCGATCTCGGCTTCTTCTATCACACCGGCGACGACAAGGAGGTCGTCGGCATCGTCGAGGTATGCGCGCTTGCGCATCCCGATGCCAGCGATGACACCGGCATCTGGAAGTGCGTCGACGTGCGCGCCGTCTGCGACGTGCCCAAGCCCGTCAAGCTGTCCGCAGTGAAAGCCAACCCGAAGCTCGCCGAGATGGCACTGGTGCGCACCGCCCGCCTCTCCGTGCAACCCGTGCGGCCCGAGGAATGGGCCGAAGTCTGCCGCATGGGTGGCCTCGACCCCAAGACCATCCGCGTATGAGCGACAGCAAGGTCGAGACCGTCACCTGCGACGTGCTGGTGGCGGGCTCCGGCGCCGCCGGCTTCGCCACCGCGCTGACCGCCAGCCTCGAAGGCCTCGACGTCCTGATGGTCGAGAAAGAACCGCTGTTCGGCGGCACCACGGCCTATTCCGCCGGCGTCATCTGGGTCCCGATCAACAACCACCAGAAGGCCGCCGGCGTTTCCGACTCGCGCGAAGCGGCGCTGACCTATCTCACCGCGCACGTCGGCAACCGCCTCGATCGCGCCAAGGCCGAGGCCTTCATCGATACCGCCCCTACCATGCTCGACACCTTCGAGCGCGAGGGCTTCGTCGAATACGAGCTGGCTGCCACCTGGGCCGACTACCACCCGGACGAGCCCGGCGGCTCGCAGGGCGGCCGCTCGCTCGTGCCCACCGAATACGACGGCCGCAAGCTCGGGCCCTGGTTCGAAAAGCTGCGGCCCGCGCTGACGACGATGATGCCGCTCGGCGGCATGATGGTCGGCCGCAACGACCTCCCGCACGTCTTCAGGATGACGCAGTCGGCGCAATCGGCCTGGCACATCGCCCGTATGGTGGCGCGCCACGCCCGCGACCGGCTCGGCCACAGCCGCGGCACGCGTCTCGTCAACGGCAACGGCCTCATTGCCCGCCTCGCCGTGCACGCGTTCGCGCGCGGCGTTCCGCTGTGGCTCAACGCACCGATTGTGGAGATCGAAAGCGACGGTAGCCGCATCACCGGTGCGGTCGTTCAGCGTGAGGACAAGCCCGTGCGCATCGCCGCCCGGCGCGGCGTGGTGCTCGCCTGCGGCGGCTTCCCGGCCGACGCCGACCTCAAGCGCAAGGTCTACGGCCACCTCGCGGCCGGCAAGAACCACCAGTTGCTGCCGCCCTCCGGCAACACCGGCGACGGCGTGCGGCTCGCACAAACCGCGGGCGGCGTTTTCCATGGCGACGTGCACGAGCCGGCTGCCTGGGCTCCGGTCTCCCTTGTCCCGCAACGGGATGGCTCGACCGTCCCGTTCCCGCATTTCTTCGACCGCGGCAAGCCGGGCTACATCAGCGTCGACAAGCGCGGAAAGCGCTTCGTCAACGAGGCGCAGTCCTATCACGTCTACGTCCCGGCCATGGTCGAGGCCTGCCGCAACGACCCCGTGGTCGAAGCCTGGGTCGTCTGCGATCATCGCGCCATCCGCGCCTTCGGCCTCGGCGCGCTCGGCCCCAGGCCTATGCGCATCGCGCCGTTTGTCCGCTCCGGCTACGTCAAAATGGGCCAAACGCCTGCAGCACTGGCACAAGCCTGCGGTGTCGATCCGAACGGTCTGACCAGGACCGTTGCGGACTTCAACGCACAGGCGGCCAACGGCGAAGACCCCGCGTTCCACCGCGGCGGCGATGCCTACCAGCGCTTCAACGGCGCACCCGGCCATAAGCCGAACCCCTGCATCGCGCCCCTGCTGACGCCGCCGTTCTATGCCGTTCGCGTGGTCCCCGGAGAGCTCGGCACCTTTGCCGGCATCGCCACCAACGCCAACGCCCAGGTGATCGACAAGGATGGCCAGCCCGTCCCCGGCCTGTACGCCGCCGGCAACGATGCCGCCAGCGTCATGGGCGGCACCTATCCCGGCGCCGGCATCACCATCGGTCCCGCTATGGCGTTCGGCTTCATCGCCGCCCGGCACATCGCCGCATCGGCGTAGCACTGCTGCGCTGCAGGACTGGGATTTGTGCAAGCTGGCGAGCCGCGCCTGCACTGTGGCCACTGCCACACAGACTGTGCCGTCCGTGTCACCCTGTCGCACAAAATGCAGTCAGAGCCCAGAGTTGCGCCATTTCCGGCAAGGCGTCTGCCCACTTGTCGCCCATACTTTTTCTAAGCACCGGTGATTCGCTGGGCAAAGTGCACGCTTCTTGCATGATTTTCGGCGTAACTCAGATTGAGCGGCCGACGGAACCAGCGCACGGCCGCGTACGTAAGGGAAGAGGGAGGCTAAACCGCGTTTCACCATCCAAGGATGAAACGCCCACACGAGACGATCATGAGGCAACGACATGTTACCGAACACGTCACCGGACTTCTGGTCCGACACCTACCGCGGTCATAGCATCGCGACGCTCAATCACGGTCGCGGATGGCTCGTCTACGTCGACCACGTTCTCCAGCACAATAAGCTGTTCGCGACAGGCGACGCCGCGGTGACGTGGCTGCGCAAGCAAGTCGATCGTGCTGAGCCGAGCAAGGCGGTCTGAAGACGCCGAGGCGCGGCCGGAGCTACTTTCCGGCAAACCTGCCCGCGCGCCGCTCGACGAACGAGCGCACGCCTTCGGCGGCATCCTGGGTCGCCATCAACCTCCCCTGGGTGGAATTGAACTCGCGGATTGCCGCGTGCGGCCCCTGATCCACCGACAGGCGCGATGAGCCGAGCGAGGCGCGCACCGCCAGGGGCGCCTGCGCCGCAACCACCTCCGCGATCTCCAGCGCACGCGCCTTCTCGGTGCCGGCCTTCACCACCTCCTGCACGAAGCCGAGCCGCAAAGCCTCTGCCGCGTTGAACTCGTCGCCCGTCAGCAGATAGCGCTGCGCGTTGCCCCAGCCGGCGCGCTCCACCATGCGGATGGTGGCACCGCCCGACGGCATGATCCCGCGCTTCACCTCGATCTGCGCAAACCGGCAGTCGTCGGCCGCAATCACGATGTCGGTCGCCAGCATCAGCTCGATGCCGAGCGTGAAGCAGATGCCCTGCACCGCGCACACCACCGGCTTGGTACGCAGCGGCGGCCGCAGCATCAGCGGGTCCACCATGCCGGCCGGGAACACCGAGCCGCGCTCGCGCATGACGGGCGCCACCTTGTCCAGCTCCAACCCCGCCGTGAAGTTCTTGCCCTCCGCGAACAGGACGCCCACCCACGCCTCGTCGTCGGTCTCGAACGCCGTGAACGCTCCGGCCAGCTCCGTCAGCATCTTGGGCGAGAAGCCGTTGAGCTTTTTTGGCCTGTCGATGCCGATCAGGAACAGGCGTCCCTGTCGCTCTATCGTGATGCGGCCGTCTGCCGGGGCTTCGCTCACACTCATGGACACCTCCGTATCGCAAGCCCTGCTTGTAACCCGCAGCGGCCTTGCGCGGCGAGCCCTCCTCTGGTGGTCTCACGCCATGTCCCGTCCCACCGATTTCATCCAAGCCAACACCAAGTTGCTCGCCGTGCCGCTGGTCGGCGAGATCCGGCTGCATCTGGCCGAGGAATCGATGCCGATCTGGCAGAAGACCGAGGAGGAGCTCGGCCGCATGAACGTGCCGCCACCCTACTGGGCCTTCGCTTGGGCCGGTGGGCAGGCCCTTGCACGCTACCTGCTCGACAATCCCGGCCTCGTCGAAGGCCGCAGCGTGCTCGATCTCGGCGCCGGGTCGGGTCTCACGGCGATCGCCGCGATGAAGGCGGGTGCCTCGAAGGTGCTGGCGGCGGATATCGACCCCTACGCCGCCGCCGCGGTGACCCTCAACGCGCAATCCAACAGCGTGCGCGTCGGCACCACCACAGCCGATCTTCTCGACGCTCCGGCGGAGGCATTCGATCTGATCCTCGTCGGCGACCTCTTTTACGAGCGCGAGCTGGCCGACCGGGTACTGGCCTTTGCCACGAAGGCACGCGATGGCGGGGCTGTGGTGCTGGCCGGCGACCCGCGGCGGAGCTATTTTCCCAGGGACAAGTTTCTCCAGCTCGCGGAGTACTCGGTCCCCGTCACGCGCGACCTGGAAGACATGGAGATCAAGCACACGGCGGTGTGGCAGCTCGCCCCCTGAACACACATCGCGCAATCCGGAGCACACCCATGCCGTTCGGTACATTGAGCTTCTGGCCGATCCTCATCGCCGCCATCGCCGGCTTCGCCTTCGGCGCGGCTTGGTACGGCACGCTCGGCCGCCACTGGATGGCTGCGGCCGGCATCGACGCCGCGGAGATGGAACGGCGCCAGGCGTCGATGGGCCCCGTTCCGCTGCCCTACCTCATCACCTTCGCCGCGCTGATCGTCATGGCCTGGATGTTCGCCGGCGTGCTTCTACATCTCTCACTCGGCGGCATGTCCGTCTCTTTCCGATCCGGCATGATCTCCGGGTTCTTTCTCTGGCTCGGCTTCGTGATTACCAGCATGGCCGTCAACCATGCCTTCCAGGGCGCTCGGGGTATGCTCACCCTGATCGATGGCGGGCACTGGCTCGGCGTGCTTCTGATTCAGGGCGCAATTCTAGGTTGGTGGGGGGTCCGCTAGCGGACTGAAGAATTAACTCAGTTCGCGGTATTGAGGTGGCTTCCGGAGCCGTTCCTTAACTCCCGGCATCTACAGACGATCGGCACGCATCGCTGTTCGCGTGAACCCGGTAGATTTTGATGATCGTCGACACTGTCCCTGACGCGCTCCGCAACGTCACACGCAGCTTGAGCCTTGGATGGCGCTTGGCCTGCCGGAGGCTCGCGGCACTTGCGCGCGCACTCGCCGCCTTCGATCCGCTGCGCCACATGGCGGCAGTGGTGCACCTCGTCAACCGTCTCGGCGTCGGCTGGACCACGCTCATTTTTGCGGTCTTTTCTGCATTGATGTCGGTATCGATCGTGCTGGTCGCGAGCCTGTTCGTCGACATGCCGAACTACCGCACGCACCTCACACTGTCGCTGCTGATCCCGCTCGCCGTCTCCTCGCCGTTCAGCTTCCTCATCTGCTCCGCCTTGCGCGATCTGGACAAGGCGCGCCGCACCGCGATCGTTCTCGCGCGCTCCGACGTGCTGACCGGCATCGCCAATCGCCGCGCGTTCTTCGAAGGCGCCAATCGTGCCCGTCGCCGCGGGGGCGACACGCGCCGCAGCAAGGCCGTCCTGTTCGCCGACATCGATCACTTCAAGGCCATCAACGACCGCTACGGTCACGAGGCGGGCGACGCCGTGCTGAGAAGCTTCGCCGTGCTGCTGCGGCAATGCACGCGATCGGAGGACCTCATCGCCCGCATCGGCGGCGAGGAATTCGTAGCGCTCATCATGGGCGCCGATGCAGCCAGCCTCTCGAGCATCGCCGAAGGCCTGCTGCAGCGGGTCCGCGAAACCGAGGTCGAATATTGCGGCAACCGCATCAGCTACACAGTCAGCATCGGCGGCGCGCTCGGACCCTCGTCGTCCTCGGTCGACAAGCTGTTGGCCCTCGCCGACGCGCAGCTCTACGACGTGAAACGCAACGGCCGCAACGCCTTCCAGCTCGCGAACACCCTTGTGGGCGGCGCGCAGCTTTCCGCCGCGTGAGCCAATCGTCTCGGAACATCTCGGCTCCGTCCACGTTTTGCGCTTGTCCTCATTCGCTATAGTGGACGCATGACCGCGGCCAGCCTACGCACCGCGGCGTCAGCTCCGGCCGGCGTCGTCGAGACAGACATTCCCTCCCGGCTAGATCGCCTGCCGTGGGGCCGCTTCCACACGCTCGTGGTCGCGGCGCTCGGCATCACCTGGATTCTGGACGGGCTGGAGGTCACGCTGGCCGGCGCCGTGGCCGGCGCCCTGCGCGAAAGCCCTGCTCTCCAGTTCTCCAGCACCGACGTCGGCATCGTCGGCAGCGCCTATCTCGCCGGTGCCGTGCTCGGCGCGGTGTTCTTCGGCTGGCTCACGGACCGCTGGGGCCGCAAGAAACTGTTTTTCATCACACTGGCGGTTTATCTCACGGCCACCGCGGCCACCGCCTTCACGTGGAGCTTGTGGACCTTCGCGCTGTGCCGCTTCCTGACCGGGGCCGGCATCGGCGGCGAGTATGCCGCCATCAACTCCACCATCCAGGAGTTGATCCCGGCCCGCGTGCGCGGCTGGACCGACCTCGTCATCAACGGCAGCTTCTGGGTCGGCGCCGCACTCGGTGCAGCGGGCACCATCGTACTGCTCGACCCGACGCTGCTGCCGGTCGACATGGGCTGGCGCGCCTCGTTCCTGATCGGCGGCGCGCTGGGGCTCGTCATCCTGCTCATGCGCATGTGGCTCCCCGAGAGCCCGCGCTGGCTCGCCACCCACGGTCGCGCCGACGAAGCCGAGCGCATCGTCGCAGGCATCGAGGACCGCTTTCGCCGCGAGGGCCATGTTCTCAACGCCGGTCCGTTCCCGAAAATCAGGCTGCGGGCGCGCACGCATACGCCGCTTGCCGAGGTCGCAACGACGCTGTTCAGGACTCAGCGCCAGCGCACGCTCGTCGGCCTCGCGCTGATGTCGTCCCAAGCCTTCTTTTACAATGCGATCTTCTTCACCTACGCGCTGGTGCTGACCGAGTTCTACGACGTCCGCTCCGACCACGTCGGCTACTACATCCTCCCCTTCGCGGCCGGCAACTTCCTGGGCCCCGTCATCCTCGGCCGCCTGTTCGACACCTGGGGCCGCCGGCCCATGCTCACCATCACCTATGCGATCTCCGGCGTCCTGCTCGCCGTCACCGGCTGGCTGTTCGCGCAAGACCTCCTGACGGCGGCGACGCTCACCGTGGCGTGGATGATCATCTTCTTCTTTGCCTCCTCGGCCGCCAGCGCCGCCTACCTCACCGTCAGCGAGACCTTCCCGCTGGAAATCCGCGCGCTCGCCATTGCCTTCTTCTATGCCATCGGGACCGGCATCGGCGGCGTGGCCGGCCCCCTGCTGTTCGGCGCCCTGATCGAAACCGGCTCGCGCACGAGCGTCTTCGCCGGCTATCTGATCGGCGCAATCCTGATGCTGGCCGCCTCTTTCGTCGCCTCCCGCTGGGCCGTCGCCGCCGAGCGCCGCCCGCTGGAGGATATCGCCCGACCGCTCGCGCTCGAAGATTGACGCGTGGCCGCGCACCGCAAGGCCTGCTAACATCACGGACAGGGAGCGTGCGCGATGGTTGACGACGTTGCACGGCACTATTCCGAGGGCGGCGACCTCGCCGCCAGAATCGCCGAACGCCTGCAAGCCGCCGGCAAGGATGTTGCTGCCCTGACCACCGCGGATCTTGCCGCAGTGGATGAATTCCACATCCGCGGCCGGCAGGCGACGCTGGAGCTGGCGCGATCGCTCAACTTGTCAGCCGGCTCACATGTGCTCGACATCGGCAGCGGATTGGGCGGACCGGCACGCACGCTCGCCGAGACCTTCGGCTGCCATGTTACAGGTATCGATCTCACGCCCGCATTCTGCGAAGCGGCCGCCGTGCTGAGCGGCTGGGTTGGCCTCGGCGGCCTCAACGCCTTCCAGCAAGGCGACGCCACCAGCCTGCCGTTTCCCGACCGCACGTTCGACGCAGCCATGACGATCCACGTCGCCATGAACATCGCGCGCAAGGACCTGATGTATGCCGAGGCACGGCGCGTGCTGCGTCCCGGCGCACGCTTCGGCGTCTACGACGTGCTGCAAGGGGAGGGCGGACAAGTCCATTTCCCCGTTCCCTGGGCCCGCGAGCCGGCCATCAGCCACCTCGCCACCGATGCGGAGATGCGCCGGCTGCTGGCGGACAGCGGGTTCAATATCCTGGACGTGGTGGATTCCACCGAGCAAAGCACAGCATGGTTCGAAGCCATGGCCGAGCGCCTGGCGCAGAAGGCGCCACCGGTCACCTTCCGCGCTTTCCTGGGCGACGACTTCGTCGATATGACCCGCAACCAGGTCCGCAACCTCCGCGAACGGCGCATACGCACCGTGCGCTACGTTTGCCAGGCTTGAGCCGGCCATCGACGGTCCGGACGCGGCAATCCACCACCCTACCAACGGGTGGTTGCCCATTGCCGCCGCCTGCTCATAATAAAGCCAACACAACGAACCTGTAGGGAGGACGGACGCATGTCCGACAAGGTCTATAACGTACCCCCGGAGTGGGCGAGCCGGGCCTACGTCGACAGCGCCAAGTACCAGGAGATGTACAAGCGCTCCGTGGACGACCCCGCCCAGTTCTGGGGCGAGCACGGCAAGCGCCTCGACTGGATCAAGCCCTACACCAAGGTCAAGAACACCTCGTACGCGCCCGGCAACGTCTCGATCAAATGGTACGAGGACGGCACCCTCAACGTCGCCGCCAACTGCATCGACCGCCATCTCGCCAAGCGCGGCGATCAGGTCGCCATCATCTGGGAGGGCGACGACCCCACCCACGACGAGAAGATCACCTACCGCCAGCTGCATGAGCGGGTATGCAAGTTTGCCAACGTGCTGAAGGCCAACGGCGTCAAGAAGGGCGACCGCGTTACCATCTACCTGCCGATGATCCCGGAAGCGGCCTACGCCATCCTGGCCTGCGCCCGCATCGGCGCTGTACACTCCGTGGTGTTCGGCGGCTTCTCGCCGGACAGCCTCGCCGGCCGCATCGTCGATGCCGACTCCAAGTTCATCATCACCGCCGATGAAGGCATACGCGGCGGCCGTCCGATCCCGCTCAAGAAGAACACCGACGATGCGCTCGCCCGTGCAAAGGGCGACGAGAAGGTGCTGGTCGTGCGCCGCACGGGCTCGCCCATCAACTGGGTCGCGGGCCGCGATATCTGGCTGCACGACGAGTTGGTGAAGGTCGATGCCAACTGCCCGCCGGTGGAAATGAGCGCGGAGGATCCGCTGTTCATCCTCTACACCTCGGGCTCCACCGGCAAGCCCAAGGGCGTGCTGCACACCTCGGGCGGATACCTCGTATTCGCCTCCATGACGCACCAGTACGTGTTCGACTACCACGACGGCGACATCTACTGGTGCACGGCCGACGTCGGCTGGGTCACCGGCCACAGCTACATCCTGTATGGCCCGCTCTCCAACGGCGCCACCACGCTGATGTTCGAAGGCGTGCCGAACTACCCAACGGCCTCGCGCTTCTGGCACGTATGCGACAAGTGGAGCGTCAACATCTTCTACACGGCGCCCACCGCCATCCGCGCGCTGATGGGCGCCGGCGACGACTTCGTGAAGCGCACCGACCGCTCCACCATCCGCCTGCTCGGCTCCGTCGGCGAGCCGATCAATCCGGAAGCCTGGGAGTGGTATCACCGCGTGGTCGGCGAGGGACGCTGCCCCATCGTCGACACCTGGTGGCAGACGGAGACCGGCGGCATCCTCATCACGCCGCTGCCCGGCGCCACCAAGCTCAAGCCCGGCTCCGCCACGCTCCCGTTCTTCGGCATCAAGCCGCAGCTGGTGGACGACAAAGGCACTGTCCTGGAGGGTGCCGCTTCCGGGAACCTCTGCATTCTCGATAGCTGGCCCGGCCAGATGCGTACGGTGTACGGCGATCACGAACGCTTCGAGCAGACGTACTTCTCAACCTACAAAGGCAAGTATTTCACCGGCGATGGCTGCCGCCGCGACGCCGACGGCTACTACTGGATCACCGGCCGCGTCGACGACGTCATCAACGTCTCCGGGCACCGTCTCGGCACGGCTGAGGTCGAGTCGGCTCTCGTCTCTCATCCGAAGGTGGCGGAGGCCGCCGTCGTCGGCTACCCGCACGACATCAAGGGCCAGGGCATCTACTGCTACGTGACGCTGATCGCAGGCAACCAGCCGAGCGAGGAGCTCAAGAAGGAACTCGTCGCGCACGTCCGCAAGGAGATCGGCCCGCTCGCCACCCCCGACCAGATCCAGTTCTCGCCCGGCCTGCCCAAGACGCGTTCGGGCAAGATCATGCGCCGCATCCTGCGGAAGATCGCCGAGGACGACTTCTCCAACTTGGGCGACACCTCGACCCTGGCCGAGCCCGCCGTCGTCGACGACCTCGTCAACAACCGTCAAAACAAGAAGAAGGCTGCGGCAGGCTGATCGTTCTTCGCTTTCGGTGCGGCCTCTCACGGCCGCACCGTTCCTCTAGGAAGCCCTGCCCTCGCGTACCGGCCGGGCCGGCACGTTGCGTGCCTTGCTTCGTTTAAGGCTGATGACGTTCACGGGATCGACCTTACCATCGCCCCCGAGCACTTGATCGCCCGTTTCCGCCGCTATCTCCGCGACGCTTTTCACCAGCGCCAAATTCTTGGCGCCCGGGAGCGTCTCCAGGTCCGCCGCGTAGTAGTCGAACCATGGCAATCCGGCCTTGGTGTAGTCGGCCGCCGTGGGTGGAGCTGTAGGTGGCGCTTCGCCGGTAATCTCTCGCCACTGCAAAGCATCGACCAGGGTCACGAAGCAGCGGCTCGAGACCGTCTGGTCCCAGGCATCGAGCCCATGCGGGTCGGCATAGATCTGCTGCTTCATGCGTCCACCGGCAGCTAGACCCATGGATGAACCCGCGGCAGCGTACTGAATGGCGCCGCGAAGGTAAGCACGCTGCGCACTCCTTGCTTGCTCTCGTTCGCGTCGCTCCTGCAGGATCATCTCGTACCGGTCATTTTTCATCGGATAGACGATGATCTGCAGCCCGCCGTGCTCGGCCTTCCCAGTGATCTGCTCCTCCACCGAATAGCCCGAGCCCAACGGCATTGCGACGAACTGGCGGATCACATCCTTGGCAACGCAGAACCCATCGAGCCAAGGCTGATCAGGCACGACGACATAATCGCGCTCTGAAGCTTCCAGCTCCGGCTTCCACGGCTTGCCGCTGATAGCGTTGATCTTCCCAGCCGCAATCTTGATGGCACAGGGATAGGCGTCATCTGCCCACCACCACGGCGCGCCAAACGAGATCCACATCGCCTCCGCCTGGAACAGCGGCATCATCACGCCGCAACGCTCGCGCCAATCGGCCGGCACCCGTCCGGCGAAGTCCTCGACGTGCCGCAGAGGGAACTCGCCAAGCCCAGGCGGAAGCGGGTACTCGTTCCCATTGTCGGGAATGCGCAAGGTTCTCTGAAAATGGATAGCGGTGGTGGCGTCCTTGCGAATCTCTGGAAATCGAAAAACAAGCTTGTCTGTTTCAAGCGTGATCATTTTTGCTCACCTTATGGTTGGACTTCGGTCCCAGCCCGTCCGTCTCACCACTTGCCGTCGCGTACCTCCCTTACGATCCTCAGGATTGCCGTATCCGGAGCATCCTTGAGCTGCCGGATCAGTTCCGCGAACTGCTTCGGCCGCCGCACAATGATCGCCTGCAACTCGCTCGACACCTTCCCCGCCAGCGCCAGCAGCACGTCGGGATCCTCACCCAAATCAGCAGCCAGCCTGACTATCGTCGCCTCCGAGGGTGGCGGCACGAGTCCCCGCTCCACCTTGCTTAGGTAGGCAGGCTCGACGCCGATGCGTTGCGCCACCTGCCGCAGGCTGAAGCGGCCGTCGCCCTCCAGCTGCACCCGAGCAGCCCGCACATAGTTGCCGAAGTGGGTCACGTGGACTGTGTACCACATAGTACACGATCCGTCGACCTGCTGTTGATGGGTCAGGTTGTCCTTACATGACTAGACGGACCGCGAACGCCACGCGGGCTTAGCGCAGCTGGTCCAGGCGGGCTTGGGCGCGCATCTCCCCGAGATCGCGGGCCTTCGCATAGAGGGCGCGTGCCTTCACCACATCCGCGCTGATGCCGCGGGTTCCCCATGCCGCCAGCATCATGGGATCATAGGTTTCGGCCAGTGCGAACAGCATCTGACCCGGCGCAACGCCCTCGTTGGCAATCAGGAATTCTCTGGCGCCCATGATGTCGCCGCTGCCGATGCGGCGCTCGGCCTGCTTCAGCAAGTCCTCGGCTCGCGGGCGCGGCGGCTCCAGCGCCGCCCTCGCGACAGGGGCCGGCACGGGCACGGGCGCCTGCTCTATGACCGGCGGCGCCATCACCTCAACCGGCGGCGGCGTATCGACCTTCGCCGCCACGAACTGGGTCGCATTCTCGGTCTTCTCGACCGGGACGATCTGAACCTTCAGCGGCCGGATATCGGCCATCGCCACGTCCTTTGGGCGCGATTCCGCGACCTTCACGGGAACGACGTCCGCCGCCACTGCCCTGGAAGGCTGGCGCGACGGCCCGCCGAAGAATCCGCTGAGCCACAACACCGAGGGGATGACGATGACAAGGCCGGCGGCGAGCCCAAGCGCCGCAGCACCAAGCTGCTGGCGATACCAGCGGTCGTCATCGCTCGGTGAAGGCTGACGCCAGGTGGACGGGATCGGCATCGGCTCATCGTCGTGCCGCTCGATCAGAACGCTGCCGCCAGGTTGCGGCACGGGTGCTATCGCAGCAGGCGACGGCGCATAGGAAAGAGACGACAAGCCGTCCTTGAACGACGGCACCGCCGCGCGCTGCGAGGAAACGAGGGCAGCGAGGCTGGCAAGCTCTGAACCGGTCGGGGTGCCGCCGGGACGCTTGCCCGGCTGGTTCTGGGCGATCGAGGCGGCGAGGAGCTGGGCAAGTTCCTGGGTGAGATTTGCTGCACCGCCGGTATCGGAGCGCGGCATCAAGCCATCGCTGGCTTCCTGCGGCGGCTGCAAGCCGTCCGCCGAATACTCTCTCACCATAACTCCCCTCGTACGCTACGCACAGCTACCCCGCGACCACTAATGCGGGCATCACCACCGGGGCGTCAACCCTTCCTTGAGGAAGATCGTCGTCGCCCGATGATCCGGAAGGCTGCAGCCACTCCCCCCACGGCCTTCACGGCAATACAACTTGCGGAATGGGGCTCAAATTATGGCGACGCGGCACCGCCGCAGCGGCGCGTCTCAGGCCACCTCGGACGGGCGCTCATATCCGCTCTCAGAAAAAGCAAAAAAGCGCACATCTCACCTGCAAATTGGCTATAAGCCGGGCAGCAATCGAATCCACTTGGGACACCGGAACGCGCGCATGGCCGACCAGGGCAGGGATATGCTCTCCAGGGAGATCGACGAGGAACTTCGTCGCGAGCGTCTCCTCAAGCTGTGGGATCAGTACGGCACCTATCTCCTGATTGCGGCGGCGGTGATCGTCGTCGGCGTTGGCGGCTGGAAATGGTACGAGAGCCGGCAACTCGCGGCCGCCGAATCCACCAGCCTGCAATACATCATCGCACTTCGGGACTACGCGATCGGCAAGCCCGAGGAAGCAACAAAAAATCTGGAAAACCTGGTGCCCAAGGCACCGCGCGGTTATGCCGATCTCTCGCGCCTGCGGATGGCCGCCTATGAGCGCAGCAGCGGCAATATCCCTGAAGCCATAGGCCTTTACACCGAGGTCGCCAACGACAGCTCGTCCGATCCCATTCTCGCCGACTATGCCCGACTGCAGATCGGGGCCGTCAAGATCGATGCGGGCGACTTTACGGACGCGAAGAATCGGCTCACGCCACTGTCGGTCGACGGCAATGCTTGGCGCCACAGTGCGCGGGAGCTGCTGGGCGTGGCCGCCTACAAGGCGGGGCGCCCCGCGGAAGCCCGCAACCACTTCCAGCGCCTGCTGTCGGACCCGACCACGCCACCCGGGATCACCGAACGGGTCAAGGTGCTGCTGGTCGTGATGGCTCAGGAGGAGCAGGCTTCCGTTCTGCCTGCCTTAGATTTGCTACGTTCCTTCGAGAAGTCGGACAAGAAGGACGGCAAATAGAAGCGATGGATTCGTGACGGGGCGCCACACGATACCGGAACCTGCATCGAGGCGGCCAGGCCGCCGGGCGGCTTTGGGCCTGCTGGCCGCCCCCATGCTCTGCGCCATGATGCTCGCCGGCTGCGGCGACAGCATGCCGAAGCTGCAGGACCTGAACCCCTTTGCCGAGAAAGAGGTGCCGCTGCCCGGCAAGCGCGTCTCCGTCATCCAGCAGGAGAATGTCGCCTCCGATCTCGCCGCGCCAACCAAGCCGATCGCCCTGCCGCCTCCGATCGCCAACGACACATGGAGCCAGCCGGGCGGCGTGCCCAACAACGCGCCGGGTCACTTGATGCTCACCGGCGCGGCCAAGTCCGCCTGGAACGTAAGCGTCGGCGCCGGGTCGAGCTTCTACGGCAAACTGACCGCAAGCCCGATCGTCTACGACGGCCGCGTCTATACGCTGGATGCAGCCGGCAAGATTTCCGCCGTCGGCGCCGGCGGCGCAATCGCCTGGAAGGCGTCCACCACCCCCGCCAACGAGACCGACCAGGAAGGTTTCGGCGGCGGCCTGGCCGCAGACTCGGGCCGCATCTACGCCGCGACCGGCTTCGGATACGTGATGGCCTTCGAAGCCCGCAGCGGCAAGAAGATTTGGGAAAAGAGCGTCGGCTCGCCGCTGCGCGCCTCGCCCACCGCCGTCAACGATCGCGTATTTGTCGTCACCAAGGAGGGGCAGGTCATGAGCCTGTCCGGCGTCGACGGCACGGAATTGTGGACCTTCACCGGCATGTCGGAACGCGCGAGCATCCTCGTCAACGCGAGCCCCGCCGTCGAAGGCGATGCGGTCATCGTGCCCTATCCCACCGGCGATGTCGTTGCGTTGCGCGCGTCCGATGGCAAGCCGACCTGGTCTGAGTCCCTGGCACGGACCCGCACCGCCTCCTCCCTCGCCGCCATGAGCGATGCGGGCCGCCCCGTCGCCACGGGTGGCGTCGTCTACGCCGTCGGTCATGCCGGCCGCATGATCGCCACCGGGCTCAAATCGGGTGAGCGGCTGTGGTCGCTGACGGTGGCCAGCATTCAGCAGCCGTGGGTCGCCGGCGATACCGTCTACGTCGTCGATACCAGCGCGCAGGTGATGGCCATCACGCGCACGGATGGCAAGATCCAATGGGCCACCAAGCTGCCGGGCAATGCCACCTGGTCGGGTCCGGTGCTCGCTGGCGGCCGGCTGTGGCTCACCTCCAGCAAGGGGCAACTCGCCAGCGTCGAGGCCGCTAGCGGCAAGGTTGCCAGCACGCAGGACCTGGGCAATCCGATCTATATTGCCCCAGTGGTCGCCGGTGGCCGCATGTACGTGCTCACCGACACCGCCCGGCTGATTGCCCTGAACTGAGCTTCAGTTTGAACTAACCGGCGTTTCGGGGTAGCGCTTCCCGCTCACACCAACGCCGCCGAGCGATCATGCTTCCCGTTGCCGCCATCGTCGGCCGCCCCAATGTCGGCAAGTCGACCCTTTTCAACCGCCTCACCGGCGGCCGCACCGCGCTCGTGTCCGACATCCCGGGCCTGACCCGCGATCGGCGCGAGGGCGAGGCCTCCCTGTTGGGCCACAAGGTCACGATCGTCGATACGGCGGGGCTGGAAGAGGCCCCCGCCGGCTCGGTTCCCGCGCGAATGCGCGCGCAAAGTGAGGCAGCGCTCAACAACGCCGATGTCGTGCTGTTCGTGATTGATGCGCGCGATGGCGTAACGCCGGCAGATGCCGCATTTGCCAAAAAGGTGCGCGCTTCCGGCAAGCCGGTGATTCTGGTCTCGAACAAGAGCGAGGGACGCGCCGGCACCGACGGCTTCTACGAAGCATTCCAGCTCGGCCTCGGCGAGCCGATCCCCATCTCGGCCGAGCATGGCGAGGGCATCGGCGAGTTGGTGGAGACAGTGCTTGCCGCGCTTGGCCTCAAACCGCACGTGCGCAACCGCCGTGCCCGGAGCGATGTCGACGAGGAAGCAGCCGAGCCGGACGTAGAGGCCGCTACTCGACCCATCCGCGTCGCCATCGTTGGCCGGCCGAACTCCGGCAAGTCGACGCTCGTCAACGCGCTCCTCGGCGAGGAGCGCATGCTGACGGGCCCCGAGCCCGGCCTCACGCGCGATGCGGTCGCCAGCGACTTCCTCTGGGGCGGACGCCCGGTGAGGCTGTTCGATACCGCGGGCCTGCGCCGCAAGGCGCGCATCACCGAGAAGGCCGAGAAGCTCAGCGCCAGTGACGCCATCCGCGCTATCCGCTTTGCCGAGGTTGTCGTGCTGCTGACGGATGCGCAGACACCCTTCGAGCACCAGGACCTCACAATTGCCGACATGGTGGAGGAAGAAGGCCGCGCGCTGGTACTCGCCGTCAACAAGTGGGACCTCATCACCGAGAAGCAGAGCGTCCTGCGTGAGCTGCGCCAGATGGTGGCGGGTCGCCTCTCCCAGCTCCCGAACGTATCTGTGGTCACCGTTTCGGCGCTGGCCGGAACTGGTGTCGACAAGCTTAAGGACGCGGTGTTTGACACCTACGAGCGCTGGAACCGGCGCATCAGCACGCCGGATCTCAACCGCTGGCTTTCGGAAGCCATGCAACGCCACACCCCGCCGGCCACCAGCGGGCGCCGCATCAAGATCCGCTACATGACGCAACCGTCGGCGCGCCCGCCGACCTTCATCGCCTTCTGTTCGCAGCCCGAGGCGATGCCCAAATCCTATGTGCGCTACCTCACCAACAGCCTGCGCGAGACCTTCAAGCTGCCCGGTGTGCCGATCCGCTTCCGCCTGCGCAAGGGCGACAACCCCTACGCGGACAAGCGCCGATGACAGAGGTGCTGTTCTATCACCTGGAGCGCCAACCTCTCGAGCGCGTGCTGCCGAGCCTCGTGGAGCGCACCGTGGCCCGCGGTTGGCGTGCGGTGGTTCAGGCGGGCTCGGACGAACGCGTCGAGGCGCTCGACGGCCTGCTCTGGACCTACGCCGACGAAAGCTTCCTGCCGCACGGCACCAAGAAAGACGGCAACATCGCCGAGCAACCGGTCTTCCTCACCACCGAGGAGACGAACCCGAACGGCGCCACCGTCCGCTTCCTCGTCGACGGCGCCGAGCTCGCCGAGCTCTCGGGCTATGACCGTGTCGTTTACCTGTTCGACGGCCATGATCCTTCCGCGGTGGCCAACGCCCGCGAGCAATGGAAGGCCGCCAAGAGCGCTGGCCACACCATCAGCTACTGGCAGCAGTCTTCCGAGGGCCGCTGGGAGAATCGGGCCTGAGCGCTGGCCGAATGCGCGGCGCTGCGGCAGTATCCTCACAAGAAGCCAGGAGGACGCCCCATGCCGCTGCCGGCGGATACCGACGCGACGACGCCGAAGCACCTGCGCGACAAGTACGCCATCGTCGGCGTAGGCGAGACGACCTACACGCGCGGCGCCGGCAAGACCACGCGCGCGCTCGGCACCTGGGCCGTGCGCAATGCCATCGAGGACGCGGGGCTGAAGCCGTCCGACATCGACGGCATGCTCTCCTACCAGATGGGGGACTCCACGCCCGGGCCCTTCATCGCCGGCGATCTCGGCATTCGCCTCAACTTCTACACCGACATCTTCGGCGGCGGCTCGTCCACCGAAGCGCTGATCGGCATCGCCATCGGCGTGATCGAAGCCGGCATGTGCAAGACGGTGGTCGTCTTCCGCGCCATGAACGGCTACAGCCAGGTGCGCATCGGCGGCACCGGCGCGCGATCTGCCGCGCCCGTCACCGGTGACATGCTGCACAGCCGCGCCTACGGCTGGCAGAGCGCCGGGCAGATGTTCAGCTTCACCTTCCTGCGCCACATGTACGAATACGGCACCACGCCCGAGCAGGTCGCCAACGTGCGCGTCGCCCACAGCCACCACGCCTCCAACAATCCAAAAGCACTCCATAAGAAGCGCGTGACGGTGGAGGACGTCGTCAACAGCCGCATCATCTGCAAGCCGCTGCACCTGCTCGACTGCTGCGTGGAGACCGACAACGCCACCGCCATCATCGTCACCCGCGCGGAACGCGCACGCGATGGCCGCCACCACCCGGTTCTGATCCGCTCGGTCGCCGGCCGCGTGTGCAAGCCGCGCGGCGATATGCACTACCAGACCGGGCCCATCACGCGGGTTGCCGGCCACTATGCGCGCGACATCCTGTGGCCCAACGCAGGCGTGGGGCCACAGGACATCGATGTCACCGGCTCCTACGACGCTTTCACCTTCACCACCATGCTGCAGCTCGAGGACTACGGCTTCTGCGAGAAGGGCGAAGGCGGCCGCTACGTCAGCGACGGCACCATCCGTCTCGGCGGCCGGCGGCCCAACAACACCAGCGGCGGCCACCTGTGCGAGGGCTACACCCACGGCATGAGCATGGTGATCGAGAACGTGCGTCAGCTTCGCCACGACGTCGACGACAGCTGCCCGCTCGGGGCCGACGGCAGGCGACGGCACACGTACGATTACAGCGAAGGCGGCTGCCGGCAGGTCAAGGGCTGCGAGCTGTCGGCCAATCTCGGCTGGGCAACCCCGGGCACGGGATCGGCCCTGGTCATGCGGCGCGGGTGAGGGCAACGCACATGTCGATCGCGGCCGACTACCTCGGAATGCCCCTCTCCATTGATGAGCTGGACGCGGAAAATCTCGCCTACTTCCGGCATTGTGCAGCGCACGACTTTCATCTGCAGCAGTGCGGCGCGTGCCAACTGGTGCGCTATCCGCCCACGACGGCCTGCCCCTGGTGCATGAGCCCGCAATCGACGTGGGTGCCGGTCGACGGCAAGGGTGCGGTGCATTCCTATACCGAGGTGCATCACGCCATTCAGCCGGCCTTCAAGGCCCATACGCCCTATCTCGTCCTGATGGTCGATCTCGATACCCAGAAAGGCAAGCCGTCAGAGCATGATGCGCTACGCGTTGTAGGAAACCTGGCAACGCCGGATGGCAAGCTTGCCCCGCCGGAACTCGTCAAGACGGTCGGCATCGGCACGCGCGTGCGTATGGTGTTCTCGGATGTCGCCCCCGGCCTTTCGCTGCCGCAATGGACGATCGACGAGACAGCGCAGCAGCCAGCCAAGCCGTGGCGCTATCCGCAGGAGTGACATCTCTGCAAACTGCAACGCGGCGTCCCACAGTTGGGAATGCGCCCACGCGCGCCTTTCCTCCGCTCACGGTGTTGTGACAGGACGCAGCCGTAATTTCAGCGTGCCGCTGATCTAGACTTAGAAGAATTCGAGGGCCTCATCTGAGTGGCGATGCACGGCCTCGACCCGTGCACCGGCAATCGCAATGCGCGTCCAGCGCACGCGATTGAGTGACTGCAGGTCTTGAAACTCGACGACAAGAAGGCCCCGAACGCGCGTCTGCCCGGCAGAATGCGCCGCCTGTCTGCGTGCGGGACTTTGAACGTCAGCAGCATTCCTGGTGGAGGAAACAACATGCCCAACCTGCGTGTGAACGGCGCGGAGCGCACCTACGACGGCGATCCGTCGATGCCGCTCCTATGGTACCTGCGCGACGAGCTTGGCCTCACAGGCACCAAGTTTGGCTGCGGAGCGGCTCTGTGCGGCAACTGCACCGTCCATCTCGACGGCGTCGCCGTGCGGTCGTGCATCACGCAGATGTCCTCGGTCACAAACCGCGCGGTGACCACCATCGAGGGATTGCATCCCAAGGGCGAGCACCCCGTGCAGGTGGCCTGGCGCAACGAAGGCGTACCGCAATGCGGCTACTGCCAGACCGGCCAGATCATGCAGGCGGCGTCATTGCTGGCGCGCACGCCGGGACCGACCGACGCGCAGATCACGGAAGCCATGTCTGGCAACCTCTGTCGCTGTGGCTGTTATCAGCGTATTCACGCGGCCGTTCGCGCCGCCGCTAGGGGGGCGTGACATGAACGACCTCAGCACCCCCAAGTTCAAGATCACCAACGTCAGCCGGCGCGGCTTACTGAAAGGCATCGCCGCATCCGGCAGCTTTGTGCTGGCCGCCCAGTTCCCGGGCGTGCGCAAGGCGCTTGCGTCCTATCCGACGGGTGGCGATGCGATGCCGAACGGCGTCGTCAACAACCCCAAGGTCTATGTGTCGATCGCTGGCGATGGCACCGTCAGCATTGTCGCGGCAAGGGCCGAGATGGGCAATGGTGCGGCGCGCACCGCGTTGCCGATGATGGTCGCCGACGAGCTCGATGCCGACTGGGCCCGCGTGCGTGTGGTGCAGTCACCCGGCGATGAACGCACCTACGGCAACCAGGACACCGACGGCTCGCGCAGCGTGCGCCATTGGATTCAACCGATGCGTCACTGCGGTGCCGCCGCCCGCCTCATGCTGGAGACGGCGGCCGCCGCACAATGGAAGGTGCCGGTCGGCGAGGTCGAGGCACAGCTGCACGAGGTCGTGCACAAGCCCTCCAACCGCAAGCTCGGCTACGGCGCGCTCGCAGCGGCTGCTGCCGCGCTCCCTGTTCCCGATGCCAAGGCCGTGAAGCTCAAGGAGGCGAGTGCCTTCCGTTACCTCGGCAAGGGCACGATCGGCATCTTCGACCTGCATGACATCACCACGGGCAAGGCCATCTACGGGCAGGACGTCATGCTTCCGGGCATGAAGTTTGCCGTGGTGGCGCGGCCGGCCGTCGTCGGTGGCAAGGTCGTCTCCGTCGACTCCAGCGCCGCCATGAAGGTGCCGGGTGTGGAGAAGGTCGTGACGATCCCCGGCAGCTCACCACCTGCGAAGTTCGCGCCGCTCGGCGGCGTGGCGGTGGTGGCCCGCAATACCTGGGCCGCCTTGAAAGGCCGTGAAGCATTGAAGATCACCTGGGACAACGGGCCCAACGCCACCCACGACTCCAAGGCTTACCGGGCAAGCCTGGAGGCTGCGGTCAAGAAGCCGGGCAAGGTGGAGCGCAACCAGGGCGACGCCGAGAAGGCGTTGGCCTCGGCGGCCCGTGTGATCACGGCGGAGTACTACGCGCCCCATATCCACCACGCCACCATGGAGCCGCCAGCCGCAGTGGCCCGCATGAACCACGGACGCTGGGAGATCTGGGCACCCGTGCAAAGCCCCGGCCAGGCGCGCGATGACATCGCCGCCGCGGTCGGAGTCACGCCGGCGGAGATGACGCTGCATCCGACCCTGCTCGGCGGCGGCTTCGGCCGCAAATCCAAGTGCGACTTCGCCATCGAGGCGGCGCTGATCTCCAAGGATATGGGGGGCGCGCCTGTGAAGGTGGTGTGGACGCGCGAGGACGATGTGCGCCACGGCTTCTATCACACCGCCACGGCAGAGCGGTTTGAAGCCGGCCTCGATGCCAGCAACAAGGTGGTCGCCTGGCGGCATCGCAGCGCGGCACCGACCATCCTCTCCACCTTCGCGCCCGATCCCAAGCATCCCTTCGACATCGAGCTCGGCATGGGTTGGGTGGACACACCGTTCGACGTGCCCAACATCCGCATGGAAAGCGGCGAGGCGCAAAGCCACGTCCGGATCGGCTGGTTCCGCTCCGTCAACAACGTGGCCCACGCGTGGTCGACGCAGTCGTTCGTCGCGGAGATGGCGCATGCGCTCGGCAAGGACCCCAAGGATTTCCTGCTCGAGCTGATCGGTCCGGCGCGCACCGTCGATCCGCGCCAGCAGGTCACCACGCCCTGGTGGAACTATGGTGAGCCGTTCGAGACCTACCCGATCGACACGGGGCGGTTGCGGCGGGTGACCGAGCTTGCCGCCAAGGAGGCCGGCTGGGGCAAGCCTCTGCCGAAAGGTCAGGGCCTGGGGATTGCCGCCCATCGCAGCTTCGTGACCTACGTCGCCACCGTCGTGCACGTTGTGGTCGGCGACAAGGGGCAGATCTCGATCCCGCGCGTGGATACGGCGATCGACTGCGGCTACTGCGTGCATCCGGAGCGGGTGCGCTCACAAATCGAGGGTGCCGCCGTCATGGGGCTCACGCTTGCCAAGCACGGCGAGATCACGCTCAAGGGCGGTGCCATCGAGCAGTCGAACTTCAACGACTATCCGCTCGTGCGCATCGAGGAGTCGCCCAAGGAAACGCGCACCCACATCGTCGAGCACCCGCTGACGGTGCCGCCGAGCGGCGTGGGCGAGCCGGGCGTGCCGCCCTTCGCGCCCGCCCTGTGCAATGCGATCTTCGCCGCAACCGGCAAGCGCATCCGCCAGCTGCCGATCGGCGACCAGCTCGCGTAGAGGCTCGTTGCAGTGGGGCGGGAGCAATCCCGCCCCACCCCTTCTCAAGAACACGCGCAAAAGATGATCGAGCACGCAAGCGCCTGCAGGCGCTGCGTTCGCGCATCCAGTCATCTCAAGACCGAGGATGTCGAGACGATCAGGGCGTACATCATACGGCGTGCGCATGACGAGAAGACAAGGGCCGTCGATGAGCTGAAGGTCGTAGGCGCCAAGTAGTGGCAGAGCGCGGGGGTGGGTGCGGCATCGCCCGCATCCGCCTCGCACGCAATCGCTCCGGAACAATTGACGGCAACAGCAGCCGGCCCTCGTGACGGCTCAGAGTGCTGCAATCTCGGCGTGGCATGGCGAGCTTTGCACGAACGCTTCGACACTTGCGCCCACATTTCTGCTGACAGCATCGAGGCGCACCAGCTCATCGGGCAGCAGCCTGCGCAGCTCTAGCAACCGGTTGAACTGTGCGTCACACGCCGGGATGGGGAACGGATAGGCTCGGATCTCTTCGACGACGGTCTGCTGCAACGCCTCAAGTGTCGCGCGCAGGTCGGCCCAGGTCGCGTTTCTCATCATGGTGCAACACTATCACTGTCGATGCTGCGCTGGAATTCGTACGAGCAGCAGGCGGAATAGGGCACGTCCTGAGAGCGTTAACCGAGAACCATCATCTGCCTCCACCGTGGTCGGCGGGATGGAAAGGGAGCGACGTTGAACGCCATGCAAAGCAAGAAATTGGTGGTCTTTGGACTTCTCGCGCTCGCAGGCAGCTTGGGTCTGGCCGTGGCCGTGCAGGCGCAGCAGGCACCCATGACGTTCTTCATCTCAAGTGTCGGCAAAGGCAACGGGGCCGACCTCGGCGGACTGGAAGGCGCCGACGCCCACTGCAACGCCCTCGCCAAGGCGGCGGGCTCCAACTTGACCAACTGGCGCGCCTATCTGAGCACGACGGTGCCCGGCGGCGACGAAGGCGTGAACGCACGCGACCGCATCGGCAAGGGTCCCTGGCACAACGTCAAGGGCGCGATGATCGCCAAGGACGTCGACGACCTGCATTCCGCCAACAACAAGATCAACAAGGAGACGGGCCTGAGCGAGAAGGGCGATGCCTTCCCCGGCAGCGGCGAACCCGGCAACGTGCACGACATTCTCACGGGTTCGGACCCGCTTGGCATGTACTCGACCGCTGGCGGCGATACCACCTGCGGCAACTGGACCAAGAGCGCCGAGGGCTCGGCCATTGTCGGCCATCACGATCGCATCGGTTTGAAGAAGACCACACGACACATGTCGTCGTGGAATTCTTCGCACGGCTCGCGCGGCTGCAGCCAGGACATGCTGAAGGCATCCGGCGGCGGTGGCTTGATCTACTGCTTCGTCGCCAATTAGGTGGGGCTACGCCCGGGTCGCTTCCTCCGAAGCGGCCCGGTGCTGCTTTTGCGCGCGGCGTCAGTCGCGGCTCAAGCCCTTGACGGCCAGCGCGGACAAATACTCCGCCCAGCGGGCCTCGCGCTCGCGATCGAGCGTCTGCAGGTACGGCCACGCGTAGAGCCCCGTGTCGTGGCCGTCGTCGAAGACGATGCGCACCGCGTAGTTGCCGACCGGACGCAGCTCCTTGATCTTGACGTTGCGCTTGCGCCCGACCGTGACGCGCTGCTCGGGCGAGTGACCCTGGACCTCGGCCGACGGGCTCATTACGCGCAGCATTTCAGCTGACAGCGTGAAGGCATCCTCGCCCTCGAATGCCACATGCAGCTCACTCTTGTCGGGGCTGATCGCGAGCGACGGCGGCTTGATGCGCGTCTCAGACGTTCCCTTCAGCTCGGCCCATGCGGCCTGGGCGATATCCTTGTACATGCGGGCGTGCGGACCATCCGGCACGGTGGCAACGATCGGCCGGCCCTCGTCCGATTTGAGGCGAATCTCCATGTCGAGCGGGATGCCGCCCAGGAAGGGAAGCCCGAGGCTTTCCGCCTCGTGCTTCGCCCCGCCATGACCGAAGATGTCCGAGCGCTCGCCGCACTTGGGGCACACGAAGAAGCTCATGTTCTCGATGATGCCGAGCACCGGCACATCGACCTTGCGGAACATGTTGAGTCCCTTGCGCGCATCGATCAGCGCCAGATCCTGCGGCGTAGACACAATGATGGCGCCCGACAATGGAACCTGCTGCGCCATCGTGAGCTGCACGTCGCCGGTGCCCGGCGGCATGTCGATGACGAGCACGTCGAGATCGCCCCACATCACGTCGCGGAGCATCTGCGTCAGCGCCGAGACCACCATCGGCCCGCGCCAGATGATCGGTGTACCCTCGTCGACCAGGAAGCCCATCGACATGGCCTCCAGCCCGTAGGCTTCCATCGGCTTGAGCTTCTTGCCGTCGGCCACCTGCGGCCGGCCCGAGAGACCGAGCAGCCGCGGCTGCGAGGGCCCATAGATGTCGGCGTCGAGGATGCCCGCCTTGAGGCCGATAGCCTGAAAGCCGAGCGCCAGATTGACGGCCGTCGTCGACTTGCCGACACCGCCCTTGCCGGACGCAACGGCGATCATGTGCTTGATGCCGGGAACCTGCTGCATCTGGCCCCGGGGGGCATGCCCTGGCCCAGGTGGGGGGCCGGGAGGGGGACTGTTGGGCGGCGGTGGGGAGCCCGAAGCCCGGGCGCGTGCCTGCGCCACTCTGGGGCTTTCGGGGGCCTGGCCACGCGCGGCAGTTCCGTTGCGGGAGGCCTGTCCCGTGGGCTTCTCGGCCGTCAGCACAGCCAGCACGCTCGTCACGCCCGCTATTTCGCGCACCACCTTCTCGGCCGCCTGCCGAAGGGGCTCGAGCTCGTTGGCACGTGCTGCCGGCACGGTGATGGAAAAGGAGACCCTGCCGTCCTTGAGCACCACCTCGGATACCAGCCCCAGATCGACGATGTTGCCTTCCAGGTCCGGGCCCTTGATCCGCCGCAGGCGCTCCAGGACTTGCTCTCTCGTTGGGGTCATTGCTGCACTATGCGTTGAAAGCTGGAGAATACAACACCGTGTTCACCGAGCCGCTGCTTAGCCACCGGCGGCGATTGGCTCAAGCGAGCCTCGCTGTCCGACAGAAAGGAAAAAGGCCCCTGCGCGGTAGCGCGGGGCCCTTTTTTCGAGCTGCCGGTTCGCGCCGAACTCAGAGCGCCTTCTTGCGGTGCTGCACCATCATGTAGTTATCGTAGGTGCCATCGGCCACCTGCAGCCAGAGATATTGGTCAAGCCGGAATGCCTTGATGGAGTCCCATATCTTCTTGAAGTCCTCGTTCTTGGCGCTGATCTCGGCGTACAGCTCGTTGGCCGCCTTGTGGCAGACGTCGAGGGTCGCTTCCGAGAAGGGCCGCAGCTGCGTGCCGGCCGCAACCAGGCGCTTGATAGCCTGCGGATTGCCCGCATCGTAGCGCGCGATGGTGTGGTTATGCGCTTCGGCGGCGGCGTCCCTGAGGACCTGCTGGTAGTTCTTGGGCAGCTCCTCCCACTTCGCCTTGTTGACGTGGACGTGGATCATGGTGCCGCCTTCCCACCAGCCCGGGTAGTAGTAGAACTTGGCGACCTTGTAGAAACCGAGCTTCTCGTCGTCGTAAGGGCCGACCCACTCGGTGGCATCGATGGTGCCCTTCTCGAGCGCGGGATAGATGTCGCCGCCAGCGAGCTGCTGGGGAATGACACCGACCCTGGCCATCACCGCACCGGCGAAGCCGGCAATGCGCATCTTCAAGCCCTTGAGATCGTCCGGCGTGTTGATTTCCTTGCGGAACCAGCCGCCCATCTGGGCAAGCGTATTACCGGCGAGCAAACCGTAAATGTTGTGCTTGGCGAAGAACGCGTTGGCGAGGCCTTCGCCGCCGCCCTCACGCCACCAGGCGTTTTGCATGCGGGCATTGAGGCCGAACGGCGTCGCGCAGCAGAGCGCGAAGGTCGGGTCCTTGCCCCAGTAGTAGTAGGGCGCCGTGTGCGCCATCTCAACGGTTCCGGCTGACACGGCGTCAGACGCCTGAAGACCGCCCACGATCTCGCCGGCCGCAAATGTCTGGATCTGGAACTTATTGTCGGTGGCCGCGGCGACCGAACGGGCAAAGTGCTCTGCGCTGCCGTAGAGAGCATCGAGCGACTTGGGCCAGCTCGCCGTCATGCGCCACTTCAGTTCCGGCATGGTTTGGGCGATGGCCGGTGCAGCGACAACGGCGGCGGCAGCGGTGCCAGCTCCAACCGCGCCTGCGCGCTTGATAAATCCGCGACGAGTAAGACGTGCCATAGTGGCGTTTCTCCTTTAGAATTAAGGGCTAACAGCCCTCATCGGCGTTGCGAATGACGCTTGGGGTACGCTTAGCACTCTTTGATCTGCCTGCCGATACAATCTTGGTCGCAGGTGGTATCCGGAATTCGAGGATCGCCGGTGTAAGTACCGGGAGCAAACTAACGAAAAGACATCCCTTAGGCTGCTCACAATGCCGTGCCACTTGCGGCGCCAAGGGGCAGCCGGTACAGGCTGACACCGCGGCCACGAGCTCTTTCCCTGCTGCTGGAGACCAGGCCCGCCTCGATGCGGCAAGCAACCGATCAAGACCTCCGGCTGAGACCATGACCGGCGCTCCAGGTACCGTTGTTGGCGTTGTCCTCGCCGGTGGCCTTTCACGCCGCATGGGCGGCGGCGACAAGGGGCTGCGCGTACTTGCCGGGAAGCCGATGCTGGCCCACGTCATCGAGCGTCTTGCCCCCCAGGTTCAGGGTTGTGTCATCAACGCTAACGGTGATCCGACGCGGCTTATTCCGTTGGGGCTTCCGATCGTACCGGACACCTTCGGCGACTTCGCGGGCCCCCTTGCCGGGGTGCTGGCCGGGATGCGCTGGGCCCTTTCGCACGTTCCCGAAGCCCGTTCCATCGTGACAGTTCCCAGCGACTCGCCGCTGCTGCCCCACGATCTTGTCGCGCGCTTGAGAGCAGGTCAGCCGCCACAGGGCGAGACGATCGTGCTGGCGCAATCATCGGGGCGCCTGCATCCCGTCGTTGCACTTTGGCCCGTGTCCCTTGCCGACGAGCTGCAAGCCGCGCTGGAGGCCGGTGTTCGCAAGATCGTGGCATGGACAGACCGGCACGGTGCAGCACAGGTATCCTTCCCACCCGTGCGGCTGGGCGGCGTCGAATTCGATTCCTTTTTCAATGCCAACACGCCCGAGGAGTTCGACACCTTGCGCGGCTTGCTGGAGGCAGGCGAGCGATGACAGGCTCGAACGGAAAGCCCGCCGTGATTGGCGTTGCTGGCTGGAAAAACTCCGGAAAGACGACGCTCGTCGTCAGGCTGGTGGAGGAGCTGACGGCGCGCGGCTTCAGGGTCGCCACCGTCAAGCATGCGCACCATCACTTCCAGATCGACGACAAGGACACCGACACTGCCCGCCACAGAGGCGCCGGCGCGCGCCAAGTCGCCATCGTCTCGAGCAGGCGTTGGGCACTGATCAGCGAGCTCAAGGACGAGCCTGAGCCGGCACTTGACGACGTGATCGCTAAGCTCGCGCCCTGTGACGTGGTCATCGTCGAAGGCTACAAGCGGGCGGCGATCCCAAAGATCGAGGTCCGCCGCCGCGCGGCCGCCTCGCACGTCGCGCTCGCCGACAGCGATCCCCACGTCTTGGCCGTGGCGGCCGACCACGCAATTGAGACGGGAGAGATTCCAAGCTTCGCGCTGGACGACGCGGCCGGGCTCGCAGACCTGATCTGCACGGCGCTCAGATTACGCAACCCGAGCTGAGACAACCTTCTGCTGCCTTTTGCCCGGCCCCGCACGGTGGCGCTTCGGCTGACCGCGTGGCATTATGCCTGCGAAACAAGCAATATCGCGAAGCCTCGCTTGAAGACTGCGTGGTTGAATGCGATCTCAGGGGAAGGACCCTTGGATAGCAATATGGACGATCTGGTGCACCCAGTGACAGCCGAGCCTGCGTTAGTCGACCCTTTCGGCCGGCACGTCAGCTATTTGCGGGTGTCCGTCACCGATCGTTGCGATTTCCGCTGCACCTATTGCATGGCGGAACACATGACCTTCCTCCCCAAGAGAGACCTGCTCTCGCTGGAGGAATTGGACCGCCTGTGCTCCGCTTTCGTCGCCAAGGGCGTACGCAAGTTGCGTATCACCGGCGGCGAGCCGCTGGTGCGCAAGAACATCCTGTGGCTGTTCCAGCAGCTGTCGCGCCACTTGGGCGACCGCCTTGATGAGCTCACCCTGACGACCAACGGCAGCCAGCTTGCGAAATATGCGCGTGAGCTGAAGGCTGCGGGCGTCGAACGCATCAACGTTTCGCTGGACACGCTCAATCCGGCCAAGTTCAAGGCGATCACGCGCTGGGGCGACTTTGCTCAGGTGATGGCCGGCATCGACGCCGCCGAAGCCGCCGGGCTGTCGGTCAAACTGAACGCCGTGGCGCTGAAGGGCGTCAACGAGGATGAGATCGGCGATCTCCTGGCGTTCGCGCACGGCCGCGGATTCGATCTAACCCTGATCGAGACCATGCCGATGGGCGACATCGGCGAGGACCGCACCGACCACTACTTGCCGCTGTCGATTGTACGCGCGCGGCTGATGGATCGTTGGACGCTGGAGGACATTGCGTTCAGAACCGGCGGCCCGGCCCGCTACGTGCGCGTGAAGGAGACCGGCGGAAAGATCGGCTTCATTACGCCGATGACGCACAACTTCTGCGAAAGCTGCAACCGCGTGCGCCTCACCTGCACCGGTACCCTCTATATGTGCCTTGGCCAGGACGATGCCGCCGATCTGCGCATGCCGTTGCGCGCGAGCAGCGACGATGCCCCCTTGATGGATGCCATTGACGAGGCCATCGCGCGCAAGCCGAAAGGCCATGACTTCGTCATCGACCGCCGCACGAAGCAGCCGGCTGTCGCCCGGCACATGAGCGTCACCGGCGGGTGACGTGGCCATCGCGGTTCCGGCTCACTCATCGAAGGACAACCTGCGCGGCATCATCGCGATGCTGCTGTCGATGGCAGCGCTGATCGCCAATGACGCGCTGTTCAAGATTGCTGCCGCAAGCCTACCGATGGGACAGGCGATCTTCATGCGCGGCCTGTTCGCTTCCCTCCTGACCGCAACGTTGATCGTCTACTCCGGCATCCTGCACACCCTGCCGCGGCTCGGCGACGGCAAGGTGCTGTTCCGCGGCGCGGCCGAGATCGCCGCGACCCTGCTCTACCTGACAGCCCTCGTGCAAATGCCGATCGCCGAGGCGACCGCCATCCTGCAATTCACCCCGCTGGCGATCACGGCAGGCGCCGCGATCTTCCTTGGCGCTCCAGTAGGTTGGCGACGCTGGACGGCGACGTTCGTCGGCTTGATCGGCGTGCTGGTGATCATCCGGCCTGGGGCTGCGGTGTTCAACACCTACGCGGCGATCGCCCTGCTGTCGGCGGTGTTCGTCGCGGCGCGTGATCTCACCACCCGCCAGCTCGGCAAGCACATTCCGACCATGGTGATCACCTTCTCATCAGGGGTGGCCGTGATGGGCTCAAGCCTCGGATTTCTTGCGGTGGAGCAGTGGCAATGGCCGGAAAAATCCGCGCTGGTAGCGCTGTTCGGCGCCGGCATATGCCTGCTCGCCGGCCAGTTCTGGGTGATCGTCGCCATGCGCACGGGCGACATCGCGATCGTGGCGCCGTTCCGCTACTCCATCATCCTGTGGGCGATCCTGGCGGGCTTCGTGATCTGGCGCGAGCTGCCGGACCTTGCGACCTGGATCGGCATCGCTATCGTGACCGCCGCGGGGCTCTATACCTTCCTTCGTGAATACCGGCTGGCAAAGGCGGCGCGACCGTGACCGACAATCTGCGCGGAATCATCGCCGTACTAATCGGCTCCACGGCATTTGTGATGAACGACGCGCTGGTCAAGCTGGCCTCGCCGGAGCTGCCGGCCAGCCAGATCAATATGATGCGCGGGACTGTTGCCACCATCTTGCTGGCCGGCATCTGCTCTGCTGCAGGTGCGTGGCGGCCGCTATCTGTGCTGTTGTCGCCGATGATGCTGTTGCGTGTCGGCACGGCGGCGGCAGCTTCCCTCTTCATTGCCGTCGGGCTGCGCTACATGCCTCTGCCGACTATGACGACGGTGATGCAGGTTGCGCCGCTGGCGGTCACAGCGGGTGCAGCCGTTGTTTACGGCGAACGTGTCGGCTGGCGCCGGTGGCTGGCGGTCCTTTCGGGGTTTCTCGGGGTGGTGCTGATCGTCAAGCCGGGCGCCGGCACCTTCGGGTCGGCCGCCTATATCGCCCTCATCGCCCTGCTCTGCCTTACGGTGCGCGACCTCACCACGCGCGGTATGGACCGCAACATCCCTTCGCTGCTGGTCGCAACCGCCAGCACCGGGGCAATCGCCCTGGGCGGACTTGCCTTTGCCGTTGCGGACGGCCCCTGGTTGATGCCGAGTACGCGGGCCTGGACCTATCTGCTGATCGCCGGCACCTGTCTCGTCGCGGCCAATCTGTTCATGATCATCGCGTTGCGTACCGGGGAGATTGCCGTGATCGCGCCATTTCGCTACGCCCCCGTTCCGCTGTCTTTGTGGTTCGGCTGGCTGTGGTGGGGAGACTTGCTCGACGTGGTCGCTCTGCTCGGCGTAGGACTGATCGTTGCCGCCGGTTTCTATACCTTGCATCGCGAGCGCGCGAGCATCGGCACGGCGCCCGCGCTGAAGAGGAGTGCCGCCGAATGAAGCCCAACCGCATGAAGGAGAAGATCGCGCGCGGCGAGCCGGCGCTCGGCTGCTCGGTGATGTTTCCCTCGCCGCAGATCGTGGAGATGCTGGGCTACGCGGGCTTCGACTGGGTGCTGATCGACTGCGAGCATGGCTCTCTTGGTTTGGGCGACGTGGAGGTGATGGCCATGGCCTGCGATGCGGTCGGCATCACGCCGATCGCGCGGCCGCGCAGCAACGACTCCGCCGACATTCAAAGCGTGATGGATCGCGGCGCTATGGGCGTGCAGGTGCCGCACGTCAACACGAGCGCCGACGCCCGCCGCGCGGTTGCCGCCGTCAAGTTCGGCCCGGGCGCTGCGCGCGGCCTGGCAGCGGGCACGCGGCCGGACAGCTGGGGCCTCGGCGCACGCATGCCGGACTTTGCCGCGAAGGCGAACGCCCAATCGCTGGTGTGCGTGCAGCTCGAGCACGCCGAGGCGTTGCGCAACATCGACGACATCCTCGCCGTCGAGGGCATCGACGCCTTTTTCATCGGGCCCTCCGATCTTTCGCAGTCGATGGGCCATCCCGGCAACCCGAAGGCGCCGGAGGTCGCGCAGGCGATCGACAAGGCGCTGGCCGCGATTGTCGCCGCCGGGCGTACGCCGGGCATGCCGGCGACCACCGACACTGTGGCGAGCGTGGTGGCAAGCGGCTGCCGCTATATCTACACGCACGTGCCGAAAGTGCTTGGAGCAGGCGCGAGCGCGTTCCTGAAGGCGGGCTCACAGCGATAAGCGGCCGCCACACAAATTGAACGCTTCGAACGTTTCACGTGAAACGTAACCAGCGTTCAATCTTAACCATGGCTCATCCTGCCAGCGCGCGCAGGCCCTCGCGATAGGTCGGATAGACGAGATCGACGCCCAGATCGCCGCGGATGCGGCCGTTGCGCACGCGCTTGCTCTCGCCCCAGAACGACGCCGCAAGGCCCGTAAGGCCAGCCTCCGCGAAGGGAACGGCTGGCGGCACCAGCAGCCCCAGCAGCTCCGCGGCATAGGCCACCACGTCCTCGGGGGGCGCAGGCTCGTCGTCGCTGACGTTGAAAATCCTATGCTCGGTCTGCGCATCGATGGCGGCCGACAGCACGCGCGCGATATCATCCACGTGAATGCGATTGAACACCTGCCCCGGCTTGACGACACGCCGCGCCGTGCCCTTGCGCAGGTTGTCGATCACGCTGCGCCCCGGTCCGTAGATTCCTGCCAGCCGGAAGATATCGACGCGGTGGCCCGTTTCCTCGCCGAATGTCATCCAGCCGCGCTCCGCCTGGGCGCGGCGCAGGCTGCGCTCCGAGTTCGGGCGCACCGGCGCCGCCTCGTCCACCCAGGCGCCGTTGCAGTCGCCATAGACGCCAACCGTCGACAGATAACCGGTCCACGTCAGGTCGGGGAGGGCCGCCAGATCCTTCGCAAAATGGCGCAGCACGGCGTCGCCCTCCAGATCGGGCGGAATGCTCACCAGCACATGCGTTGCACCCTCCAGCAGGCGCCGCACCTCGGATGACGGCCCGTCTCCGGTGTAGGTCGCAAGCGCTATGCCGGGCTCGGGCGTATCGGGAAGGCTTGTCCGCGTGCCTGCAGCAGACGTCAGGCGGGGGCTCAATTTGCGGACCAGCGCTTCTGCCGAGTAACCGTACCCAAAGCAGAACAGACGCATCAGGACGCCTCCGCCGCCCACTCGGCCAGTACATCCGGATCTGTTTCGCGCACGCTATGGAAGCGGCGCGCTTCGCGCCAAGCATCATCCGACAGCTTGCGCAGCGCCCACACGGCCATCGCCCGCACCAGCGGCGAGGCATCGTCGAGCAGGTGCTGCACTGCCGGCACGAGGTCGCCGTCACCTGAGTTCCCCGCCGCAATCAACGCATTGCGCACCACGCGGTCGCGTCCTGTGCGCTTCACAGGCGTGCCGGCAAACCGCTTGCGGAACCCGGCGTCGTCGAACGCCAGTAGGTCGGCGATCGGCATCGACTGGTTGCCGTCGAGCGCCTGCAGCTTCGTCTCGTGCGCGGCAACGGCAAACTTGTTCCACGGACAGACCGCCAGGCAGTCGTCGCATCCAAACACGCGATTGCCGATCGCCTCGCGGAACTCAGCCGGAATGTGACCCTTGTGCTCGATGGTGAGGTAGGCGATGCAGCGCCGCGCATCGAGCTGGTATGGCGCCGGGAAGGCGTTCGTCGGACACGCATCGAGACACCTGTTGCAGGATCCGCAATGATCCAGCTCCGATTTGTCCGGCTCGATCTCCGCCGATGTGAGGATGGCCCCCAGGAACAGCCACGAGCCGTACTCGCGCGAGACCAGGTTGGTGTGCTTGCCCTGCCAGCCGAGGCCGGCCGCCTCGCCGAGGGGCTTCTCCATCAGCGGTGCGGTATCGACGAACACCTTCACGTCCGCGCCGCTTGCTTGCGCCAGCGCGCCGGCAACCTTCTTGAGGCCCTTCTTCACGACGTCGTGGTAGTCGCTGCACTGGGCGTAGCAGGAGATGGCGCCGCGCGAGGTATCTTCCAGCACCGCCAAGGGATCGCGCTCGGGCGCATAGTTCATGCCCAGCATGACGATCGAGCGGGTGTCCGGCCACATCTGGGACGGATGGCGGCGGCGCTCGGCCGTGGTCGCCATCCAATGCATGTCGCCGTGGCGCCCCTCGCGCACGAATTGATCGAGGCGCTCGGCCATGGCGGTTCCCACTGCCGCCGGCGTCGTCACGCGCGCCGCATCGAATCCTGCTGTGCGCGCCTCGGCGAGCACAAGCTCCTTCAGACTTTCGTTCATAAGCACCCACCGGCCTGTATGGCCCCAGAATAGCGATGCGGACACGCCACAACCAGAGGCCTATGCCCGGCATTCCGGAACCGCGCCATTTAAGCCCACTATCCACCGGCCGCCTGCCGTGCCAATCACCTCGCCGCGAGACGGTCGCCGCCGGAGGCTGACATGCAGACGTGGCAAGTGGTCCTGCTCGGCCTGATCGAGGGCCTGACGGAATTCATCCCGGTCTCGTCCACCGGACACCTCCTGCTGGTCGGACATTTTCTTGGCTTCAACTCGCCCGGCAAATCATTCGAAGTCCTGATCCAGCTTGGCGCGATCCTGGCCATTCTCACCGTCTACGCGGCCAAGCTGCTTCGTCTGCTCGTGGATCTGCCCCGCGATGCACGCACGCGCAAGTTTGTCCTTGCCGTGCTCGTTGCCTTCCTGCCCGCTATGGTCATCGGTGCCTTGGCGCACGGCTTCATCAAGTCGGTGCTGTTCGAGACGCCGATGCTGATCTGCATCACGCTCATTGTCGGCGGCATCATCCTCTTCATCGTGGACCGCCTGCCGCTGCAGCCCAACACCCACGACGCCATGGACATCCCGCTGACGACCGCCCTGGCGGTTGGCTTCTTTCAGTGCCTCGCCATGATCCCCGGCGTATCGCGCTCCGGCTCCACCATCGTCGGCGCGCTGTTGCTTGGCATGAGCAAGCGCGCCGCCACTGAATTCTCGTTCTTCCTGGCCATGCCGACCATGGCCGGCGCCTTCGCCTACGACCTCTACAAGAACCACGGCCTGCTCAGCCTGGACGACGGCCTCAACATCGCGCTGGGCTTTGCGGTGTCGTTCGTGGCGGGCGTGTTCGTCGTGCGCTATCTGCTCGACTTCGTCAGCCGCCACGGCTTTGCGCCCTTTGCCTGGTGGCGCATTCTGGTCGGAGGAATAGGGCTTGGAGCCTTGCTGGTGCTCGGCTGATCGCCGGCACCAACTCAGGCGTGCGCTCGCTCACGCGCCCGAGCGCAGGACCGCCTCGGCACCCACATTGAAGAACGCCGAGCCGATCAGGCCGCTGCCGCCATCGACAATCAGCTGTGCGCCGGTGATGTAGGCCGCCATCGGCGAAGCCAGGAACACGGCCGCTGCGCCGATCTCATCCACCGTGCCCATGCGGCTGAGAGGAATGTGGCTCAGGCGCTCGGCGAGGCTTTTGGGATCGGCGAGGCGCTTCATGCCTTCCGTGCCTTCGATCGGGCCGGGCACGATCGAGCACGAGCGGATGCCGTACTTGCCCCACTCCAGGGCCAGGTTCTGCATCAACTGCTCGATCCCGGCCTTGGCCGCGCCGACGTGGACCTGGAACGCGTAGGGCATATAGGCCATCCCGGCCGAGATGTAGAGAATGATGCCCTTCGTCTCCTTGAGCTGGTTGAACGCCGCACGCGAGGCGTTGAACGACCCGATCAAGTCGATATCGACCACCGTCTTGAAACCATTCGGGCTCATGTCCTCGGCTCGGCATAGGAAGTTGCCGGCCGCCCCGCACACCAGGACGTGGATCGGACCCAACGCAGCCCGTGTCGCATCGATCGCCTCCTGCACGGCTTGCGGCTGGCGCACGTCGGCGACGTGCGTGAACACTTTTGCGCCGAGCGCCTCGATCTCCTTGGCCGCGCCGTCCAGCCGTTCCCGTGTGCGGCCGCAGATCGCCACCTTGGCACCGAGGCGCGCAAAACTCTTGGCGATGCCGAGATTGATGCCGCTGCCGCCGCCCGTAACGAACACCGTCTTGCCGACAAAGAGATTGGGCGCAAAGCCCTCGATACCTGCCATGTCGTCCCCTCCGGGATATTGTCTCGCCTCGCCCGAGACCTTACCGCACCTAGGATTTCAGCGCCTTGTTGATCTCGGCACCGGGCGCGGCATTCTCGAAGCCCTTGAAGCTCCCCTCTTCGGCAATCATCTTGGCCGCCCTGATGAAACCGCCCCAGGCCGCCCGTGCAAGTGCACCGCCGACGCTGATGCGCCGTCCTCCGAGAGCCTCGATGTCCTTCACGGTCAGCTCGCTTGGTGTCCCCATCAACACGTTGACGGGCTTCGGCGCGACGGCCTTCACAACGGCCGAAATCTGTTCGCGTGTCGCAAGGCCGGGCGCGTAGAGGCAGTCCGCTCCCGCTGCCGAGTAAGCCTGCAGGCGCCGGATCGCCTCATCGAGGTCGGGCCGCCCCCGGATCAGGCCTTCGCTGCGGCCGGTCAGAAGCACGTCTGCACCGGACTTGTCGATCGCCTGGCGCGCCGCTTTGACGCGCGCGACCGCAAGATCGAACTCGTACAGCGGATCGGCCATGTTGCCGGTGTAGTCCTCGATGGAGAGACCCGAAACTCCAGTCTCGACGCACAGCCGCACGCTCTCGGCAACATCGGCAGGTGCGTCGGCAAAGCCACCCTCGAAGTCCGCGTTGACCGGCAGCTTGGAGGCCTCTGCGATCTCCGCGAAATGTGCCAGCGCCATGTCGCGCGTGATCCCGCCATCGGCCGCGCCTCTGGCCCAGGCAAACCCGGCGCTCGTGGTCGCAAGAGCCTTGAAGCCAAGGCTCTCCAGATAGCGCATGGACCCGAGATCCCACGGGTTTGGAATTACAAAGCACCCACTTTGGTGCAGGCGCCGGAATTCAGCTCGCTTTTCGGCAATGGTCGGCATGAAGCGCGATCTCCTTGGCAACTCCCCGCGCGACTATCTGCCAATCGGGACGTTCTGCCTAGGCGTTGATCATGCGTTGGACACGCCGCAGGGATGCTGAGCCAAGCACCCCCAGCGTTCATGGTCGCAGCTACGAGCTAGCGTGTGCGCTTCCCGCGCTCGCCGGGCTGGTAGACGAGTGTCACCTCTGCAATCCGGCCGTTTGCAAGGGCCTTGCGTGTCGGCGCATGCACGACTTCATAACTGTCGAACCCGACCCGGCGCATGAAAGGAATTTGGTCGGATAGCACGTTGCCGATAGCCCTGAGTTCTCCCGCGAAGCCGTACTTCTCGCGCAGCAGCCGCGCCGTAGAAAAAGCGCGGCCGTCCGAGAACTTTGGGAAGCTCAAGGCGACCAGTGCAAACTGCCCGATATCCGAGGCGACGTCTTCAAGGTCCTCGCCCGGTTCTAGACGCAAACCAAGCAGGGCCTTGCGCGCGAGCAAGGCATCGCGCTCTGCAAGCCAGCGCTTCCTCGAAACGACCACCGGCCCTGCTGGAATCTCACCTTCGTCCGGCGCCTTCTGCCACGCGTCCGCATGGAACGCGCCGTCGCGCCAGATCGGGCCGTCTGCCTCGCGCTCCACGGTCATTCCAGCCTTCCCTGCGCTGTCGTAGGCAACGGCGTAGACGTGCCCCTCAGGCTGCAACATAAAGTGCTTCCTTGAAGGGCGCGGCGCCTAGCCGGCCGTAGGCAGCCAGGAACGGCTCATCGGGCCCTGAGCGCAGCTCGAGGTACCGGTCGACGACCTTCTCCACGGCGTCGACAATCCCATCCGGCCCGAAGCCCGGCCCTGTAATGTTGCCGATTGCGGCATCCTCTGCCCCCGAGCCGCCAAGCAGCAGCTGATAGTGCTCCTCGCCGCGCTTCTCGACACCCAGGATGCCGATGTGGCCGACATGGTGATGCCCGCAGGCGTTGATGCAGCCCGAGATCTTGATCTTCAGGTCGCCGATCTCATCCTGGCGCGGCGCCAGCCGCTCCGAGATGCGCTGCGCAATCGGGATCGAGCGGGCATTGGCGAGCGCGCAGTAGTCGAGGCCCGGACAGGCGATGATGTCGGTCGCAAGCCCGGCGTTGCTTTCCGCCAGATCAGCTTCCTTCAGCGCCCGGTAAACTTCCCATAGATCGCCGAGGCTGACGTGCGGCAGAACCAAATTCTGCTCATGCGTGACGCGCACCTCATCGAACGAGTAGCGCTCGGCGATATCCGCCACCGCATCCATCTGCGCCGCCGAAGCATCGCCCGGGACGCCGCCGATGGGCTTGAGCGAGACGGTCACGATGGCGTAGCCCGGCTGCTTGTGAACATGCGTATTGCGCGTCACCCAGCGATCGAACGCGCGATCTGCCGGGCGCAGCGCCGCCTTTGCAGGCCTGGTCTCGAACCCCGGCGGCTTGAAGTAGGCCGCGATCCGCGCAATCTCCTCCGCCGGCAACTTCAGCGCGCCGCCGCGGATGCGCTGCCACTCTTCCTCCACTTCGGCTCGGATTGCTTCGATGCCGGCCTCATGGATCAGGATCTTGATGCGCGCCTTGAACTTGTTGTCCCGGCGGCCTTGCAGGTTGTAGACGCGCAGGATGGCCTCGAGATAGCTGAGCAGGTCTTCCTCGGGCAGCTCGTCGCGGATCTTCTTGGCGACGAACGGCGTGCGCCCCATGCCGCCGCCGACATACACGGCAAAGCCGAGCCGCCCGTCCTGCAGCCGCTTCAGATGCAAGCCGATGTCATGCAGCTGCATGGCCGCGCGATCGTGCTCGGATGCAATCACCGCCACCTTGAACTTGCGCGGCAGGAAGCTGAACTCCGGATGCAGCGACGACCATTGCCGGATGATCTCCGCGTACGGACGCGGGTCCGCCACCTCATCCCCTGTCGCGCCGGCGAAATGATCGGCCGTAACATTGCGAATGCAGTTGCCCGACGTCTGGATGGCATGCATCTCGACCTCGGCCAACTCGTCCAAGATATCGGGAATCTCCGTCAGCTTCGGCCAGTTGAACTGCAGGTTCTGCCGGGTCGTGAAGTGCCCCGTCCCGCGGTCGTAGGTACGCGCGATATGCGCGAGCTTGCGCATCTGCCGCGACGACAGCGTGCCGTAGGGAATGGCGATCCGCAGCATATAGGCATGCAGCTGCAGATAGACGCCGTTCATCAGCCGCAGCGGCCGGAACTCGTCCTCCGTCAGCTCGCCGGAGGTCCGGCGCTCCACCTGGTCGCGGAACTGCGCCACCCGCTGGCGGACGAACGCCGCATCGAACTCATCGTAGCGGTACATCGCGCCTACGCCGCCTCCTCCAGTACCCTGTCGGTGCGCCGCTCAGCCAAAGGAACCCGCGCTGTTTCCGGTGCCGCATACCCCGGCACGTCATCGAGAACGCTCGGGCCGCCGGCCCGCACGCGCTCGCGCTGGCGAACCGGCATCAGGCGCCCCTCGGTCTCGCGCACCTCGACGAGATAGGGCTCCACCACAAGGTTCTGCGCAGCATCGAACGCACCGCGTGCCTCCAGCTCGGCAATCTCCTGGCTGGCGCGCGCCACCAGGGCAACGTCGATGCTCTCGTTCCAGGCACCCTCAAAGTCCAGGAAGACCGCCCGCCCGTCGGACAGGCGGTTGGCCGTCAGGATGGACGACCCGGTTGCACGCTTGCTCATAGCCACACCTCTTTTCCGATAGGCGAATCCAAATCCGCACGAGCGGCGGGTTGCCGCTGCGCGCGATGCACGGCAACCGAGCGTGGGCGCTCCAGCCCTGCCGTTGCCCAGTCGAGTCCAACGAAAATCACAGCGGGTCCCTTGAGCCCGCGCTGCGCCACACAATCGGTCAGCTCGCCCAGCGTCGTCGCCACGGCACGCTCATCGTCCCGTGTACCGTTTTCCACGATGACCACCGGCGTCTCAGTGGCCATGCCCGCAGCCAGCAGCTCGCCGCGGATCACCGGCGCATTGCCGACGCCCATATAGATTGCAAAGGCGCTGCCCTCGGCCGCGAGCCTGTCCCAATCGAGTACGGGCTCGCCATTGGCCGTGGCGCCGGTGACGACCGAAAACTGCCGCACCTCTTCGCGCAGCGTCACAGGAAGCTGGACGCGCGCCGCACACGCGTGCGCCGCCGTTACGCCGGGCACCACCTCGACCTCGATGTGCGCCGCCTGCAGCGCCGCCATCTCCTCGGCTGCGCGGCCGAAGATCAGCGGATCCCCGCCCTTGAGGCGTGCCACCACTTTTCCCGCCGTTGCCTCGCGCACCAGGATGCGATTGATCTGCTCTTGACTGGTGGAAGCGCCACCCGGCGTCTTGCCGACATAGATGCGTTCGGCATCGCGGCGGGCGTATTCGAGGATCGCCGGGTTGACCAGGCGATCGACGACCAGCACGTCGGCCTCCTGCAGGCGCTGCACCGCCTTCAGCGTCAGCAGGTCCGGATCGCCCGGTCCGCAGCCGATCAGCGCGACGCGTCCGCGGGATGCCGCCGCACCCTGCAGCTCCGCGGCAAGGATACGGTCCGCATTGTCATCCGTACCATTCAGAACGGCATGTCTAAACGGTCCAAGCAACAGCCGCTCCCACAGCCGGCGGCGGACGCCATTGTCGGCGATCCTGCTATGGATCAGCTCGCGAAGCCCTTGCGCCCGCACAGCCAGCGCGCCGAGCTTGGCCGGCAGCAGAGTTTCGAGTTTGCTCTTTAGATCCCGCGCCAGCACCGGCGCCGCACCCTCGGTGCCGATCGCCACCACAACCGGATCGCGATCCACGATCGCCGGCGTGATGAACGTCGAGAGCTCCGGAGCATCGACGACGTTGACCGGGATACCGCGAGACCAAGCCAGCGCTGAAATTGCCTCGTCGCGTTCACGATCGCCCGTCGCCACGTAGGCAAGACGAACGCCATCGAGGTCGGAACCAGACAACTCGTGCGCGAGGAGCCTGATTGCGCCCGTGGCAGCAAGGCCGCGCAGCTCTGCGTTCGCATCCTCCGCCACCACTGAGATGTGCGCTGACGTCTTCTGCAGCAGCCGCACCTTCTGCGCCGCTTGCTCACCGCCCCCAACGACGAGTACGTCGGCGTTCTGAAGGTCAGCAAAGACTGGGAAGTACCTCATGCTCCTTCCCCCGCCAGCGTCACTTCCAGCCCATCGAGATGCTCCTCCCAGATGATCTGGCAGGAGAGGCGTGAGGTCGGGCCGGTTGCTGGCAGCGTGTCCAGCAAGGCCTCTTCGTCATCGCGCGCGGGGTGTAGGCGCTCGGCCCACTCAGGCTCGACTTCCACATGACAGGTCGCGCAGGCGCAGGCGCCGCCACAGATGGCCTCAATGGGCAGGCCATGCGCGCGGATTACCTCCATCACGCGCCAGCCCTCAACGCCCTCGATCTCGCGGCTTGTTCCATCCGCCTGATTCACCTTGATAATTCCCACCAGCCGCCTCGCTCATGAAACACAGCGCCCGCGCTGGCCTGATCTCGCGGGGATGGGCGGTCGCCAGGCCTTGGCGCGCGGGCGCTAGGCTTGTCAGATAGAAATATTTCCTACTTCTATGCAATATGTGCGGGCTAATAAGGACAAATACCCCGACAAAGGCGATGTCCTTGGTTGAAAATACTAGGAACAGACAGCACAGGCAAAACCTGTCTGTGGTGCACAACGTCCGTAGAACACCGTGCTCTAGTCGGCGGCGAGATCGGCCGAGGCGACCTGCGTCGCAGGGGTCCCAAGTCCCTCCGCAATCTCTTTGACCAACTTGTTGATGAGCGACTGGCCGAACTGTTCGAAGCCGTTGGCTTCAACGACGAACGCCCCCGGGCCGCCGATGACATTGTTCTCGTAGTAGGCCGTGAGCCCTCCCGGCGGATGCGTATGCGCCGGGTTGGTAATCAATGGGGTCTCGCTGAGTATGACGAGCCCGTTGATTGTCACGCCTTGCTCGACTGCCGTATCGCGCGCGATCGTCACATCGCGTCCGCTATTGTTGGTCCCGTCGCCCGAAACGTCGATCACCTGACGTTCCGCCTTCAGCGGTGTCCTGGCCAGCAAGCTCATGCTGTAGTCGATGGCGGCACTGATGGATGTCCGGCCCCAGAACGGCCGCGGAGCACCCAGGATCAGCCCCGACATCTTGCGCGCGTCGGTTTCACCCGCGATCACCATCCAATCGACGGTGACATGCTGCTCGAACTCGCTGCCCCACTCGACGAACACAATTGCGATCCGGCCACGTGGACCATCCGCAATGGCACGTAGAACGCGTGGATCAACCAGCGCCGTGGCATAGCCCTCTCGCTGCAACTTGAATTTCTGCTCGTTCACACTGCGGGAAACATCTGCCGCGAGAACGAGCAACAGGTCGACGTGATTGTCGTCGGCGCTCGCCTTTTGGACGCCAAGCAGAAGGCCGGCCACCACGGCCAGCGCCAGGGCTTTCGCAGCCAGACGAGAACGCATGCGACCTCCTGGCGGCCCGCGCCGCCTCCGGATCAGATCGTATCGTTACATCGAACCAGTTCTGCCTTCAGGTAACCGATCTGTGTCATCAGCTCGCGGTCGAGATTGCCCTGGCTCACCCGGCATTGCGTCCTGATGAACCGCAAATCGACATCGAACCCCAGGTTGTCTTTGAGCTGTTTGCGCGTCGCATCGGAGAGTTCGCCGCCCAGCCAGTTGCTGCCCATCTCGATCAGCGAGCACACATAACCGACTGTATCGGGCCCTGCCGTGCGGAACGCCTCAAGCCCCGTGATCTGCTTCTGCACAGAGCTTACATAGTCCTTCGTGCACTGCGGTCTCTTGGAGATATCCGGTGGCGGCTCGCCAGGCAGGGGGAACGGGAGCTGCGCCTGGGCAACGCCTGCAAGCCCAACCGCCACAGCAATTGCCGCACCGCGGATCAGGTGTTTCATGGTTCACTCCACGCTTCAGAGGAGCACTTTCTTCTAATAGCGGACAATACACGTGTGTCGGAAGCGGGGCACCAGGATTACGCTGTGCACGCCTGCCCGGCGCTTGAACACCGACCTCCGGCCGTCTAGCCTTCCGTAGTCATCCCCAACACTACCGTCACGCGGAGTTCCGCCATGCTCGACCGCCCCACCAAGCTGCAGGACTATCAGACCTACATCGACGGCAAGTGGGTGGACGCCATCTCCGGCAAGAAATTCCAGTCCTTCGATCCCTACACCGGCGAGCCCTGGGCGCTGATCCCCGAATGCGGCAAGGAGGATGCCGACCGCGCCGTCGAGGCCGCCTCCCGCGCCTTCGAATCTGGCCCCTGGCCGCAGATGACGCCGACCGCTCGTGGCAAGGTCATGCGCCGCATTGCCCAGTTGATCGAGAAGCACGCCGAGCACCTGGGCCTAGTCGAGGTGCGCGACAACGGCAAGCTGATCTCGGAGATGGGCGCGCAGACCAAGTACATGCCCGAGTGGTTTTACTACTACGGTGGTCTTGCCGATAAGATTCAAGGCGCGGTGGTGCCGGTCGACCGTCCCGACCACTTCAACTACATCCTGAAAGAGCCTGTCGGCGTGTGCGCATTCATTACGCCCTGGAACTCGCCCCTGATGCTGACCACCTGGAAGCTGGCGCCTGCGCTCGCCGCAGGCTGCACCGTGGTCATCAAACCCTCCGAGTTCACTTCCGCTTCGCTGCTCGAGTTCATGAAGCTCGTGATCGAGGAATCCGGCCTGCCGCCGGGCGTGGTCAACGTGGTCACGGGCTACGGCGCCGTGGTCGGCGAGCCGCTGGTTACGCATGCCAAGGTCGCCAAGGTCGCCTTCACCGGTGGCTCGGCCACCGGTGCGCGCGTCAACGAGCTGGCCGCGAAGACCTTCAAGAAAGTATCGCTGGAGCTCGGCGGAAAATCGCCCAACATCGTGTTTGATGACTGCATTCTGGAGGACGCCGTCAGCGGCGCCATCTCCGGCATCTTCGCGGCTACCGGCCAGACATGCATCGCCGGCTCCCGCCTGCTCCTGCAGGAGACGATTCACGACCAGTTCGTCGAGAAACTCGTCGCCATGGCCAAAACGGCCAAGCTCGGTGACCCCGGTCTGCCCGAGACTCAGGTCGGTCCCGTTACCACGCCGCCGCAATACCAGAAGATCCTCGGCTACATCGACATCGCCAAGGGCGAGGGCGCCAAGTGCGTGCTCGGCGGCGGCCCGGCAACCAAGGAGGAAGGTGGCGGCAAATACTTCGTGAAGCCCACCATCTTCACCGGCGTCGACAACAAAATGCGCATCGCCCAGGAGGAGGTGTTCGGCCCCGTCCTCTCGGTCATCAAATTCAAGGACGAGGACGATGCCGTGCGCATCGCCAATGATATCGCCTACGGCCTCGGCGCCGGCGTGTGGACGCAGTCGGTCAAACGCGCCCACACCATGGCGCGCAGGATCAAGGCCGGCACCGTGTGGGTGAACACCTACCGCGCGGTGAGCTTCCTGATGCCCTTCGGCGGCTACAAGGCCTCGGGTCTCGGCCGCGAGAACGGCGCGGAGGCGATCGAAGGCTACCTGCAATCCAAGAGCGTGTGGATCAACAATGGCCCCGGCGGCGGTAACCCGTTCGTCATGAAGACGGCCTCGTCCTCATAGCCGTCGGCGGGGCGAGTCGGCAGCAGGCGGAGGAGCACTTGAAAAGCATCCTTGCGCTTGGGTTCGCCTTCGCCGCCGGTGCCTGGCTGCACCTCTCGTCCAGCGCTGTTCTGGTTAGCGCGGGCCCTGTGACGGATCGCGGCGAGGGTGGACCGGCTTTCGACTGCACCTACCTGAGCACGGGTGGATTGCTCCACGTCAGCCACTTTTATGGGGCTGAACCCGCGAAGGACGCCACCATCCCGCGCGGCCGGTTACAGTGCAGCTGGCTTTGCACCGCGACTCTCGGGCCGCGCGATCGGGGCAGACAGCTCGCGCGCTGCGACTGATCTCTGCGCGCGTTGCGAGGTTCAGGCCAAGCGCTCTGTCGGCACGACCTCTACCGTCGCAACCCGTCCCTCGCGCAGGATGTGGATCGCAACGCGCTTGTCGATGCGCGTGCCGTCCAGGATGCGGGCGATATCATCGATGCCCGTGACGGCCTCCTGATCCACGCCCACAATCACGTCACCCGACTGCAACCGCGCCGCCGCGGCCGGACTGCCCTGCTGGACCTCGACGGTGCGCACAGCGGTATCTTGCGTCAGCCCGGTCGCCACTTTGACGCGCTGGGGCAGGCGCACCTGCTCGCCGGCGATACCGAGGCGCGCCCGGCGCACCCGGCCGTGCTGCAGGATCTGCGTCAGCACGTGCTGGGCCGTGTTGGCGGCCACCGAGAAACAGATTCCCTGCGCGCCCATGATCACCGCCGTATTGACCCCGATCACGTCGCCGCGCGAGTTGACGAGCGGCCCGCCCGAATTGCCCGGGTTGAGCGCCGCATCGGTCTGGATCACGTCGCCGATCAGGCGGCCGTTCTGTGCGCGCAACGACCGGCCCACGGCACTGACAATGCCGGCGGTCACAGTCGACTCGAATCCGAACGGGTTGCCGATGGCGATTGCCATCTGTCCCGGCTTGACTCTCTTGGAGTTGCCAAGCCGCACGGCCGGCAGCCGATCGGTTGTTTCGGCCCGCAATACGGCGATATCGGTATCCGGATCGCGACCCAACACGCGAGCCGCCACGTGGCGCCCGTCGCTCAGCGCAAGCTCAATCGCCGTCGCCCCTTCGACGACATGATTGTTGGTCAGCACCAGCCCGTCGGATGACAGGATACTGCCGGAGCCCGATCCGTGCCCCGCGGGCCCCTGCCTCGCGCCTCGCACACGTACGTGCACGACGGACGGCGACACCCGTTCCACCACGCCGATGACAGCATGCGAATAGGCGTCTAACAGGTCCTCGTCGTCTTCTCGGCTGGGCTCCTGCGGAGCGTCAGGGCGATCCTTGCGCCAAAGCTGCATGCGTGCCGGTCTCCAACCCATGGTGATCCCCGAAATCCACTCGGGGAGCCGCATATATGGGATCGGCACCCCAATTAGGGGAGGGGTCGGCAAGACCCGTCGTGGCGGCAGCCTAAGCCAGCTCAGCACAACCGCGCGGGCGCACCGAATCTCCTCAGGCCAGCGAGCACATGGTCGCCGCGCTCGACTTGTCGTGCACCGGCGCCTCCTCGACATTGAGCGACTTCACGACGCCGTCCTCGACGATCATGGAATAGCGCTTGGAACGTACACCCATGCCACGTGCAAAAAGATCGACGTCGAGGCCAATCTTCTTGGCGAACTCGGCACTGCCGTCGGCGAGCATCAGGATCTTGCCCGCAGCGCCGGACTCCTTGGCCCAGCTGGTGAGCACGAAAATGTCGTTGGTCGATGTGCAGGCGATGAGATCGAAGCCCTTGGCTTTCAGTTGCTCGTAGTTCTGCACGTAGCCCGGCAGGTGTTGCTTGTGGCACGTTGGCGTGTAGGCACCGGGCACGGCAAACAAGGCCACCTTCTTGCCCCCGAAAACTTCGTCCGTTTTGGTCTCCTTTGGCACGCCGTCCTCACCCATCGTCCTGAACGTCGTCTCGGGCAAGCGGTCGCCGACCTTGATCGCCATCGTAATTCCTCTCAAACCAGGCTGGAAAGCCGGCACTTGCGCCAGCGGTTGCAATCTAAGGGCTTCGCCAGCCCAAGCCAAGCAGGCTCGACCTTTACCGTACTGTCCACCGCGCTTCGCTGGCACCGGCATCGTCCACCAGCGTCAGAACGAGCGTCTTCCCCTTCAGATCTTTGACCATATCGGGGGAAAGCTCGGTTTCGAACTGCACCTTGCCGCCGCTGATCGAGCTGGAAGCTTGCTTCTTCAGCATGGGCACATAGAGACCCTCGGGGGCTTCCACAAACACGTCGGCCGTCGCGGCGCCGCCTTTGAACACCCCCTCGATTTCGAGCCGCACAGGCTGACGACCGCCAACGAGCCGAACCTGCTTAAGCTCGGGGTCATTCACTTGCCTATTGGAATGCGCTCGCGGCACACGCTGCAGGGAATCCGAGACAGTCGTCGGTATGCCGCGCGTGGTTCCCGGCGCAAGCTCGAGTGACAGGTTCAACATGGCCGGAATGCATATCTCCCGGCAGATCCCGAACTCTACGGCAAGGCGCAACGAGACCGGCGCCTTCGGGTCCTTTGCCGTGACTGCTATCGGAAAGGTCACCGCTCCCTTGTAGCCAACTGCCTCGCCACCGGCTTCCGGCATGCGACTGGGCGCAGGGTAAAGAACGCTCGCACTCTCAAGATTCCTCGATCCGTTCCAATCGAACGTGGGTGGGACGCCAGAATCACCCGGCATCCGCCAATAGGTTTTCCAGCCATCGGCCAAGGCGATCTCAAGGCCTGCGTAGTAGTGAGTTGCTCCGGCACTTGGCTGGCCGCCGACCAGCCTCATTTTCGACCCGTGCACCTCTGCCCAGCCAGCAGCAGTGGCGATCACCCGGGCTGGTTGCGAGATCAACGCAGCCAAGCCCAAGACAATAGCAACAAGTGCACGACCTGGAGTCATGATTTCCTCTCGACTGCGCCATTGTAGGGCATGTGGCGCTGCAGACAATTCACCAGTGCATGATGAGGCGTATTGGCGGGTGGCTGTTGGCCCTTCCATGCAGTGCCTTCCGGGGCTAGTCTTTGCGCATGCAAATTCGCAGCAGAAGAGTACGTCGCAGCGACCGGACTGGCTTTCTGGAAGGCCAGTTCCTGGTGGCCATGCCGGTCATGACAGACAAGCGCTTTGCACGGTCGGTTATCTACATGTGCGCGCACTCAGCCGAAGGCGCGATGGGACTAATCGTGAATCAGCGCGCTTCCCACATCAGCTTCTCGCAGCTCCTCGGCCAGTTGAGTGTCGCACCGGTGGAAGAGGGTGAGCCGCGCCAACACGAGGTCGCCGATATCGATGTTCATGTCGGTGGTCCCGTCGAGACGGGTCGCGGATTTGTCTTGCACAGTGCCGACTACTTCGCAGCCGACTCGACCCTTCCGATCGATGATGGCATCTCGCTGACTGCAACAGTCGACATCCTCAAGGCCATAGCTTCCGGTAAAGGCCCCGGCCGCGCAATTCTTGCACTGGGCTATGCCGGCTGGCGTCCCGGACAATTGGAAAGCGAGATTCACGCCAACGGCTGGTTGCACTGTCCCGCCGACCTCGACCTGCTCTTCGATCCGGACGTGGACGGCAAGTACGGTCGCGTCATGTCCAAGATCGGCATCGACCCCTCGCACCTCGTGAGCGATGCAGGCCACGCCTAGAGTTCGCAAGCGACCGGGTTCAGGCCCGCGGAGCCGAAGGTGGCCCTTTTGGCCCGTCTTCTTCGACAGTCTCACCAGCCAGCTTTGCAAGGCTTGCCCGAATAGCCGGGGGCAGCTTTGACAAATCGGGCCCCGGTCCTCTTGCCCGTGAGACCTGAGGCGGCATCGTCGGCCGTGCCGCCGCGGGGTCTGTGACTGTCGTCCTGGGGCGCTGCGGTAGCGGTGGCGGCGCCGTCGATGGACCGCCCGCCGGTCGCATGCCATTTGGCGGCGCAGTACGCGTGCGGAGCGGCTCGCTCCGCGCACTTGCAGCGGGAGCCATCGGTGGTAGCTGCCTCGACGGAGCTTCAGGCGGCGTGCTCGCCGGACCGCCTGACCTCAACGGCGAGGGTTCAAAGCCGACTGGTGGCGTCGCCACGGGCGGCGGCTTAGCACCTTGGCCGGGAAGTGGAGGTGGCATTCGTGGCGGCTTAACGCCATTGACCGGCGCAATCGATCTCGCCGGTGGTGTCGCGGAAAGCGGGCGCGGCGCCTGGAAAGCACTGCCATCGCTTTGCGAAGTGCCGACGGGCGGCGGAAGTGCACCATTAGCGGTCGCCTGAGCATCGCCCGGCGCATCAACTTGCGTGCGTGACTTTGTGCGCTGCCGGAACAGGACGCTTTTCTTCAATCGCCGCTCAGCACGCCGCACGACCTTGAGCAGCTGGACGACATCCCGCTCTGCCATCGGCTCGCCGTAGTAGTAGCCCTGGCCAAACTCGCACCCTATTGAGCGCAGGAAGCCCACATCTTCCTCGACCTCGACTCCCTCGGCGACAACCTTTTTGCCAAGCTCATGGGCCAGCGCGATGATCGACCGCAGAACTGACCCACCCGTCGCGTTCTGGGCTCTGGATTGTACAAACGCCTTGTCGACCTTGATCGTGTCGAAGGTGAACTGATTGAGATAGGAGAACGAGGAGTACCCGGTTGCGAACCCGTCGATGGAGATGCCCGCACCCGCCGCCGAGAGCTGCTCAAGCACTGCCACCGCTCTTTCCGGGTTTTCCATGGCGAGCATTTCGCTGATCTCGAGGCGCAGCGACTGCTTCGGCAAAACTGCCCGTGCCAGGATGTGGCGAACCTCGCTGATAAGATCCGGCCGGAATAGCTGACGGCTGGAAACATTGACGCTCACAAACAGCGGCTGATCCGGCCGGGGCAGCTCACGCTGCCAACGCTGCGCCTCACGCGCCGCGCGCGTCAGCACAAAGGAACCCAACCGCACAATAAGATCGGACTCTTCGGCAACCGGAACGAAATGCACAGGGTCCAACGTACCCAACCGGGGGTGGTCCCAGCGAAGCTGGGCCTCGAACCCCGCCAGGGTCTCGGTCGGTAGATAAAAGATCGGCTCATAGACCAGCTTGAGCTGTTTCTTCTCCAGCGCTTCGCGCAACTCGCCTTCCAAGGACAGGCGGCCGTTCTGCTCGTTGCGCATCTCCGTGCTGAAAATCTCAATCCTATCGGCGCCAGAGCGCTTGGCCCTGTACATGGCGATTTCCGCCTCGCGCAGCAGCTCGGCGGGGTCCTCGTCCGGGCCATCGTAGATGGCGATGCCGATGGAGGCGGTGAGCACGATCTCCTGTCCGGCAATCGTGATCGGAGATCGCACGGACCGGCGTACCTGCTCGGCCAGCATTGCCAGCTCCCGTGGATCGGTCTGACTGAGCAGCAGCAGAGCAAACTGGTCGCCGCCGATGCGCGCCAGAGTATCCTGCGGCCCAAGGTTGCGAGCGAGGCGCCGCGCCACGGTCAGCAACAAGCTGTCACCCACGACCAGACCGAACGTCTTGTTCGACGCTTTGAACTTGTCGAGGTCGATGAACAGGAGCGACGGCCGAATAAGGGGCTCCAGGGTGGCTCGTTTGGCGGCGATCGCAAGCCGGTCCAGGAACAGCTCCCGATTGGGCAGCCCTGTTAAACTATCGAAGACAGCATCGTGCAGAAGGCGCTCCTGGGCCCGCTTAGCATCCGTCACATCCCGAACGAGGCCAACGCAGCGAAGATTGCGCCGGTCTGATGATGGGGCGCCTGCCGCCTCCAACTCAAGCCAACGGTAGGAGTTATCGACATGGCGCATTCTGAAGTCGATGCGCATCTCACCGTCGGCACGCTCCTTCATCGACCACAATAGCAGCTTGAACCGCTCACGATCGGCGGGGTGCATGTGGGATGCAAAGGCATCCGCCTTGGAGGAAAGCTCGCCGGCTTTCAAACCGAGCATCGCATCGACGATCGGGCTCACCTTGATCTCGTCGCGACGCGCGTTCCATTCCCACACCGCCGCGCCGGCGCCATCGACCGCCAGCGACCGGAGCTGCTGCTCTCCCGGCTGCGTGCCATGTTGCGGTTCCCCGCTCCGAAAGGCGAACTGCGTGACCGTAAAGGCGATCAACACGACTATGAGCACCAGGCCCGCTGCGAGGCCGTAAACGACAAAATCACCCGCCAACCTGCCCACAAAGGTGGCGCCGGCACCGAACAGCCAGACCATCAGCAGCATCCAGGTCGGCACCAACGCAAGAGCACGGTCCTGTCCCCGCAGCGCCAGATACAGCATGATCAGTCCACAGCCACCCGCAATCGCAACGCTAGAAATACGGGCGAATGTTGCGGCCAATCTCGGATCGATAAAGGCCACGGCGATGAGGGATGCCTGTGCCACGATCCACAACGTTGCCAAGGTGCGCACGAACCCGTGCCACGTGCCCAGCCGCAAGAACACGTAGGTGAAGGCGAGAAGGCTCGCCGCCATCGCGGCTTCTGTCGCCGCGCGATACTGCGCATTGTCCTCTGGGCGGATACTGAACAGCTTGTGCCAGAACCCAAAGTCAACGCACAGGTAGGCCAGCACGCACCAGGTGAACACAGCCGAGGCCGGGAAGATCACCTTGTGGTTGGCCGCAAATACAGCGGTTAGGAAGATCGCAAGAACGCCGGTAATACCCAGCAGGATGCCATTGAAAAGTTGGCGATCGCGGCTCTTCTGCTCGTAGTCAAGCGGGTCCCACAAAATGATGCGCGCAAACCGGTCCGACGTCAGCTCGGCCACGTAGGTGACTGTCTGGCCCGGCTCCAGCGTCAAGCGAAATACATCCGCTCGATCGCTCTTGCTGCGCTCAGGCGCAAAGCCGACAGAGTGAGCAATCCGTTCGACGCGTCGCGCGTCAAGGTCGGGCCAAACAACACCTGACCCGGCAATGCTGTAGCGGTCTACAGCAATCCAACGCTCGATCTGCTTGTCGGTCGAGTTGCGGAGCGCAAACGCGAACCATGCCGGCCGTGTGCCCGGCGTTGAGGCGCTTGTCGTCCAACGCTGCGTAATACCATCTTTGCCAGCTGCCGTATCGAGCGAGATCTGCTCGCGCTGTTCGTAGAATTCGCCGAGCCCGGAGATATCCAGCCGATCGACGTTGGCCGTCACTTCAATCGCTTGAACCTCGGCGCGCACCGGGAGAGTAACTGCAAGCAGGCTTGCGAGCAGCGCAAGCAGTTGAACAAGCGCGCGAGCGAAGCCCTGTTCGTTCACCCGGCCTGGCGTTGCCATCAGCCCCCCGCCGCCTTGAGGCGAACGTCGCCATGCAAGACCGCGTAGAGATCGTGATCCTGCCACTCGTCATTGATCTTCAAGTACCGACGCGCTCGGCCCTCCTTGACGAAGCCTGTCTTCTCCAGAACGCGTGCCGACGCCACGTTGCCCGGCAAGCAGGCTGCCTCCAGTCGATTGAACCCGAGGGAGCCGAATGCGAACCGGACGGCAGCACTTGCGGCATCCGTCATCAAGCCCTGCCCGACAAATGGCAATCCGATCCAGTATCCGAGGGACGCAGCCTGCGCGACACCGCGCCTGACGTTGCTGATATTCAGGCCACCGACCAGCGCACCGTCTGCTTCCTGGAAGATGAGGTAAGCGTAGCCGTGATCATCGCGCAGCTCGCGATAGAACTGACGCAAGCGCCGTCGGAAGCATGAGCGCGTGAGCTCGTCCCGCGACCACTTTGGCTCCCACGGCGTCAGATGCTGGCGGCTCATCGCCCTCAGCTCCGCCCACGCGGCGTAGTCCTGCGAAATCGGGTGTCGCAGGTGGACCCGTAGCCCGCGAATTTCCATCTCGCGGTCGACGATGGGAGTTCTTAGGAAAGCCATCCTTCGCCCTCACCGTCCATCACGCGACACGTGGCGCCGCAACCTCTGCCGCCAGCAACTTGTCCGCCATTGCGGCATACGACGCGCTCTTGCGCCCTGCGCCCACGATAGAAACGCTTGGCTTGGACGACGAAACCAGGCCGGCAGCAACACCGCGCACTTTCTCGGGCGTCACCGCCTCGATGCGTTCGATGATCTTATCCATATCGATCAAGCGATCGAACAGAAGCAACTCGCGCGCCATGAACTCGGCGCGCGAAAACGAACCCTCTAAGCCCATGAGCAGACCCGCCTTCAGTTGGGTCTTGGCACGCGCTACCTCTACCGTTGAGGGCGCCGTTTCGGCAGCGCGGCGCAGCTCGCCGGTCACGACATCGATCAAGCGTTCCATCATCTGAGGGCCTGTTGCGGCATGCACTGCAAAGATACCCGTGTCAGCGAGCCCCCAGCATGTCGAGTAGATGGAGTAGCAAAGACCACGCCGCTCCCGAACCTCCTGGAACAGCCTCGATGACATCCCGCCGCCGAACAGCGCGGAGAAAACCTGCGCCGTATAATAGTTCTCGTTCAGATACGACGGCCCCTCGAAGGCCAATAGCAAATGACTTTGCTCGAAAGGTTTGATCGAGCTACGCGTGCCCCCAGCGTAACGAGCCGACTCGACTTGGGCCCCATCGCCCCCATTCATTCGGCCGAATAGGGCTTCAGCATGGCGCACCAATTGCGCGTGATCGATCTTGCCGGCCGCCGACAGCACCATACGGCTCGCGGCGTAGTTGGATTGCAGAAAACGCCTCAAATCGGCGGGCGTGAAGCTGCTCACGCTGTCTGCCGTTCCGAGTATCGGCCTGCCGATGGCCTGGTCCGGAAAGGCAACCTCCTGCAACATCTCGTAGGCAATTTCCTCCGGGCTATCGCGCGTTGCGGCTATCTCCTGCAGTATCACCTCTCGTTCGCGCTCCAGCTCCTCGGGCGCGTACTGGGGCCTTTGCAGGATATCCGCGAGAATGTTGAGGGCCAGAGGGACGTCATTCGCCAGGACTTTGGAAAAGTAGGCGGTGCTTTCCAGACCAGTCGCCGCGTTGAGCTCACCACCAACGGCTTCGATTTCTTCAGCGATATCCTTTGCGGTCCGCGTCTGCGTCCCCTTGAACGCCATATGCTCGAGCAGATGCGAGATGCCGCGCTCGGCCGACGATTCATGGCGGGCACCGACGCCGATCCACATACCCATGGATACCGTTTCGAGATGCGGCATGTGATGCGAGACCACCCGCAGGCCGTTGGGCAGTTGCGTGTGATCCGTGATCATGCAGTCACTCCTTTGGCGGCGCCGGTCGTTTCGAGGACATAACGCTGCACGGCAGCAAGGTCGTTCGGCAGCACGGTCATGCGCTCCCGATCCGTCATCAACGATGCGAGCCCGTGGGGCAGCGCCGGTCTTTCCCCAAGCACGCTCTCGATCGTGTCGGGAAACTTTGCCGGGTGCGCCGTTGCGAGCACAACATGCGCCGCATCCGCGGGTAGCCGCGTCTTCTGCAAAGCCACCACGCCGCACGCGGTATGGGGCTCTAGCACATACCCGCTGCGCTCCTTTACATCACGAATACAAGCCGCCACGTCCGGCATGCTTGCCGCCGCCGCGGTGAAATCGCTCAGCATTCCCGCAGCCTGGCTTTGGGAAAGCTCGAAGGCGCCGGACTGCCGCAATGCGCCCATCCGGCCGCGGACCTCCGCCGGATCGCGGTTGCCTGCCTCGAACAGATATCTCTCGAAATTCGAGGATATCTGTATGTCCATTGATGGTGAGGTGGTCGCGACGACATCCCGCAACTCATACCTGCCCGTGGTGTAGGTTCGGTACAGGATGTCATTCTCGTTTGTGGCGATAAC
>CADEEC010000003.1 GCA_902826255.1 uncultured Hyphomicrobiales bacterium
AGTTCGGCTTCGGCCTGAGCCGCTTCTTCGCCACGGGCATCGCGGCCAAGAACCGGCCGTGGGCATTCCGCAACGCGCTGACGTCCGATCTCATGAACGGCCCGCTGGTCGATGCCTGGCTCAAGCGGCACAGCATCAAGTCGGTCGTCATCCTGACCGACGTGAAGGATGCCTTCACCAAGATCGACGGCACGGCGATCTTCCCTGCCGTCCTGAAGGCACGCAACGTCCAGATACTGGACAACGTCTCGTTTTCGACGGGCGATATCGACTTCGCGGCCCAGGTCACCAAGGCCAAGGCTGCAAATCCCGACGGCATCGTGATTGCCGGCCTCTACAATGAAGGCGGCAACATCGCGCGCGAGATTCGCAAGCAAGGTCTGAAGCAACCCATCATCGGCGCGCTGGGCATGGCGGAGCCTCGTTTCCTCGAGATCGCCGGACCCGCGTCGGACGGCGCCATGGTCGTGATGCCCTTCTGGCCCGACAACCCGGAGGCGAAGGTCGCTGCGTGGGTCGGCGAGTACAGGAAGAGAGCGAACCGGCCTCCCGGCAACACCGACGCCCTGATGTTCGACACGCTGTTCATGGCCAAGATGTGCATCGAGCAGACCGGCGTGACCAACAAGCCGGGGGACCTGGCAGCCGATCGGGAGCGCATCCGCTCGTGCCTCGAGAAGCTGAAGGACTATCCCGGCATCGTGGGGCCGATCACCTTCAGTGCCGAGGGCGACGCGCAGCTGAAGCCGACCGTCCTGCTCGGTGGCGGCGGCAAGTGGCAGGCCGTTCGCGACTGACCACCGATGGCTCGAGCGCCGCACAGCGGGGCTCGAGCCTTTTTCTTTTCCGTCCAATGCAGGAACCCAAGCGGAGGACAACTCCCGGCATGAAGCTCTTCGTTTGTTCGGACTGGTCTGATGAGCGCGCCTGAAACCCAGGCAAGTGCGCCCAAGGATACTGAGGTCCTTGTCATAGGCTCCGGCGGCTCGCGTGTTCTGAAGAACATCGCCATTGCCGCAGCCTTCCTGACGACTTTTGTTGCGATCCTTTGGTCGGCGGGTGCCTTCTGGCGTCTCGGGTTGCAGCTTTACGGCGAGCAGCCGATGGCCGCCATTCTTGGTTTCGCGCTGATCATCATCTTTCTCACGATCGACTATCGCGGCGAACCCAAGCAGAAAATCAGCATTCCTGATGTCGGCTTGGCGGCGCTCACCGCCGCCGTGTTCTTCTACGTTGCCGTGTCTTATGCGGCTCTCACGGAGAACCTGTATTTCAATCCATGGCAGACATTCATCACCGGCGGTCTGGTTGTGGTGCTCACCGCCGAAGGCATGCGCCGGTGCGCAGGCGGGGCTTCACTTCTCATCATCTTCATCCTGTTCATAATCTATGCCCTCTGGGGGCATCTGGTACCGGGCCCCTTGCAGGGTCGCAGCACGTCGCTATTCCGTCTGCTTCCGATCCTTGGTCTCGACAGCTCCGCCGTATTCGGTAACGCGCTGGAGATCGTCGGTACGATCGTGATTGCCTTTGTCCTCATGGGACAGTTTCTCTACATCACGGGTGGCGGCGCGTTCTTCACTGATCTGGCTGCATCTTTGATGCGCGGTCAGCGCGGCGCGGCGGCCAAGATTTCGGTCATATCATCTGCGCTGTTCGGAACGATTTCGGGAAGCGTGGTCGCCAACGTAACCTCGTCGGGCATCATAACCATCCCGATGATGAAGCGCGCCGGCTTCAAGGCGCATGTCGCAGGCGCGATCGAGGCCGTCGCGTCGAATGGTGGGCAAATGATGCCGCCGGTGATGGGGGCGGTTTCCTTCCTCATGGCCGACTATCTCGGCGTGCCCTACTCGCAGATCATCCTGGCGGCGAGCATTCCGGCCGCGCTGTACTTCTTCTCACTCTACATGCACGTCGACCTGGAGGCCGCGAAGGAGAACATCAAAGCGGAGGACCCGTCGGGTCTCCCCCCTCTCGGCACCATTCTGAGACAGGGAATGATCTTTGTCTTTCCGCTCGGCTTGCTGCTGTTCCTCATGTTCCAGCTCAACATGGCGCCAGAGACCGCTGCGTTGATCTCCACGGTTTGCATCATCGTGCTGGGGTATTTCAAAGGCTACCGCGGCCAGAAGCTGAAGCTCGCCGACATTCCGAAGGCTTTGGTCGATACGGGACTTCAGGCCTCTCAGATCATCATCGTGTGCGCGATCGCAGGGATGCTGGTCAGCGTGATGAATGTGACCGGGCTCGACTTCGCACTCAGCCTGCTGCTGCTGCATCTCGGTGGTGGAAGCCTGTTCCTGCTGCTGCTTACCACAGCGGTGATTTGCATCATTCTCGGTCTGAGCCTGCCTACGACCACGCTCTATATCCTGCTCGCCACCCTGATCGTACCGTCCCTCATCAAGCTCGGAACGCTCCCGATCGCGGCGCACATGTTCGTCTTCTACTTCGGCATCATGTCCTTCGTGACGCCGCCGGTCGCTATCGCGAGCTTCACCGCGGCCAACATCGCCAACGCGGATCCCATGAAGACAGGGTGGATGTCGTGCTACTTCGGGTGGGTGGCCTATATCGTGCCGTTCCTGTTCATCTACTCGCCGGCCCTCTTGATGGAGGGCAGCCCCGCGGTCATCGTCATAACGACGCTTGGAGTTACCGTCGGCATCGTCCTCATCAGCGTGGCTACGATGGGTTACCTGCGGACCACTTTGAGCTGGCCCAAGCGTGCGGTGGCATTTGTCCTCGGTGCAGCGCTGATGTGCCCGCTCGAAACCGCGGACGGTGGTCTGTTGCTCGAGGTTGCCTTGAGCGTCTTGGGACTGGTGCTGGTGGCCGCCGAGTTGCAGGTTCTGGAGAGATATAGGCGGCGCCGCGCTGCAGCCTAGAAAGCCTCAGGGCTTGCGTACCTGCACGTGCACGGGGCTGCACTTGAAGCCGTTGACCGGTGCGATCACGTCCATCGGGCAGTTCGACAAGGCGACGATGCAGTCGGCGACGGCCTCGAACTCGATGTAGTCGCCGGGATTCGTCACACCCTCTTCGATCACCCAGTGACCCTTGGCGCAGTCATGGTGGTAGTTCATGAACAGGTCGAGCGTGTCGGGGATGTCTTCAGGCAGCAGGCCGAACGGGGCCATGAGGTCGGCAATCGCCTCGTGACAGCCGGTGCGCCCGGGATAGCCGTAGTATTCATAGAGCTCGCGATTGCACATGCGGTGGTGCACGTCGTGGATGCCCTTGCGTTCCGCGCTCTCCTCGCCGATGCGCATCAAGGGCGTGCAGATGGTGGACAGCAGGATGTCGCCGGTGAGAAGTTTGTCGCGCGGGACGAATTTCTGGCCGGGCGCGGGCTTGTAGCGGGTGCGCGAGTAGGACGTAGAAAGCTTGTCGCGCGGGTTGGCGCGGTTGAAGACCGCCATGTCGACCACCTGGCGGCCATGAATGTCGGTGATGCGCAGGATCTCGCCGGGGGCGACGAACGCGAGGCACCCCGTCTTCTCGGGCAGGATATGGTCGAACACGATCTTGCCTGAAGCCGTATCGGTCGGCGTGCTCATGGCAGGCACCTCATTTTGTCTAGCGGATGATGCTGGTTTGGCCAGCGGCGAGGGTGAGCTCGACGACGTGAGAGCCGTGCGGCGCGCCGTTGGGCAGGCGCGTGAGAATCTCGATGTCGTGGCCGGGCATCAAGCGGGAGAGATCGCCGCCGATGGTGCCTTTGATGCGGCGCATCTCGTACAGGATGTTCCAGGCATTGCCCTGCAGATAACCGGGCGGCCACATGCGCTCGACATTGAAATAGGTGTAGCAGATGTCGCCGCCCAGGACGTAAGGGCCCCTCGGCGTCTCGATCTCGAGCCACTGGATACCGAAGCTGTGCGTGTCCTTGGCAAGGCGGGCAGTAACGCCGGCGCCAATCTGCGCATCGCCATCAAGGAACGTGACGCGACCATCTGCGATTGCCTTGTCGAGAACCGTGAAATCGTCGGCGCTGAGCGAGGAGAAGGCCCACTGGTCCTTGGTCACGCCCGCGGCGCCGAGATCGGCGATCACGCGCTTCCAGCTCTCATACTCATAGCGCTGCACGAAGATCTCGGCATTCGGGAAGGCGGCGATGTTGCCGGCGTGATCAAAGTGCAGGTGGGTGAGAACCAGCTTGCGGATGCCGAGCGGATCGAAGCCGTGGCGGCGAAGCAGCTCGTCGCTGCGCACGAAGTTGGCGAAGTTGCGCCCGGTCATGGAGGCGCCGCTGCCGAAGCCGGTGTCGACGAGCACACGCTCACCGTCGGCCGACTGCAGCAGCGAGAAGATCATGGGGACATCGACGACGCCCTGGTTGCTTGCGACCGGCGTACCGCGGACGAAATCCAGCGGCAGCTTTCCGAGCGCGTAGCAGAACGTCCAGATGCTCCAGTCCACGGCACCGTCCAGTGGAAAGTCCGCCAGCCTAGGCGAACAGGCCCGTATCATGCACCGGCTTGCCGCCCAGGAGCGTGGCGATCACCTTGGCTTCCGGGATGCGGTCTTCCGGCATAGTCATGATGTCATCGGACAGGATGGCGATGTCGGCAAGCTTGCCGCGCTCCAGCGAGCCGATGCGATGCTCCCAGAAGGCCGCGTAGGCGGCATTGTAGGTGTAGAGGCGCAAGGCCTCCGCGCGGGTGATCTTCTGGCCGGGCAGGCCGAACACGTGGCCGGTGGCGCCGCCCTTGCGGGCGAGGCTCTGCCAGAAGGTGAAGATCGGGTCGTAGGGGCGGCCGTCAGTCGACTGCACGATCATGACGCCGGCATCGAGCCAGGTGCGGAACGGGATGGCGTCGGCCGACATCTCCTCGCCGAAGCAGCGCAGGTAGACGGTGTCGTAGTTCCACAGGAAGTTGGTGGTGGTGGTGGCGATCACGCCCAGCCGGACGCAGGTCTGCATGTTCTCGGCGCTCGGGAACTGGCAGTGCTCGATCACCCAGCGCTTGCCCTTGATCGGGATCTCGCGGTCGATGGCCTCGAACATGCCGAGCACCTTGTCGATGGCCGCGCCGCCAGCGCACTGCACCTGAACGCGCAGGCCAGCACGCGCAGCCTTGCGCAGGCCGTCGAGGAACACCTCGTCGCGGGTGAGCTGGATGCCGGTCCACTCGTGGCCGCGCGCGCCGACATAGGGCTTGCGCATCAGGCAGGCGCCGATGGCGGTGGCGCTGTCGAAGGAATAGCCGAGACCGCCGAACTTCAAGAGGTCGTCGCCGAAGCCGTCGCCGCCGGCGTAAAGGGCGGTCTCCGCGATCAGCGCCTCACCGGCCGCGGGGTCCGCGAACATCGGGGGGCCGTGGGAGATGACGAAGTACGTGCGCACGGTCAGTGCCTTGCGCAGCCACAGGTCGAGGTAGGCGTGCTGCTGGAGTTTCGGGATGCCATGCCCTTCGTAGATCGCCGTCACGCCGACTTTGTTGAAGGTGTGCATGGCGACTTCCACAGCGCGGTTCATGTCGGCCTGAGTGAAGGCCGGCACCATGGGAAACACTGCCCGCTTGCCGCGCACCAGACCGTAGGTATCGGGCATCAGCTTGGGGAAGTTGAAGTCGCGGAACACACCTGTCGGCTCACCCGCGCTATCGATCTCGATCTCGATGCCCGACGGCGTTTCAGTCTTGGCGGTGATGCCAGCGATGCGGATGGCGGCGCTGTTGGCAATGGCGATACCCGGAGCAACCAAGCCCGGCGGCTCAATGTAAACCGGGTTGTCGGGTGACACTTTGTCGAGGTCATACCGGTTGGGCCAGCGGCCTTCACGCAATGCGCCAGGGAAGCGAAACACTTCGGGCTCGTTGCCGATCGGATTGCAGATGATCCACTCGCCGGGTTTGCGCTTTGCGACTTCCTTGCGAATGATCTCCAGAGCCTCGTCGATCGAGGAGATTCCTTCGAACGATGGCTTCGCCATTCGCAAGCCGAGGCCATCCATGTGCGGATGTCCGTCGACGAAGCCCGGGATCGCCGCCTTGCCGCCGAGGTCGACCTTCTTCGTGCGTGGGCCGGCAAACGCCATGATGTCGGCTGCCGCGCCCGTGGCAAGGATCTCGCCATTCAGGATCGCAATCGCGTCGTGGACGCTGTCCTTCGCGTCTACCGTGTAGACGGGGCCGCCGTGGAGGATGAGATCAGCGTGGAGCACGACGTATCCTTGATGAGAACTGTGCAGGGCCGGACGCCGCGCATCGGCGTCCGGAACACTTGGAAGGGCTACTTCTTAGGCACCCAGAGGCCCACTTCTTTGTAGAACTTGATAGCGCCCGGGTGATAGTCGAGCTCGGTCTTGTCGACGAATTTCGGTAGCCAGTCGCCGCTGTAGGACTTCAAATCCTGACGCCCTTCGTAGGCGGCTTTGACCACCTTGTAGACTGTGTCCTCGCTGACGCTTGCATTCGTGAACACGACGAAATCGAAGGCGATGTTCTTCACCATCTCGCCGTTCTCGAGGTTCTTGTCGTTGGTCACATAGGAACCGGGAAGGAAGGGCTGCATGCGCTCGATGGCGGCCGGGCTGTCATCTACAGAAATGTAGCGGGCGCCGCCGACCTTGATGGCGAGCTCCTTGGTGGTGGCTCCGTTCAAGACGCCGAAAATGAGATCCAACTCACCCTGGCCAAAAAGGTCCCACATGCGGGGCATGGCAGTGACCGGCACGCCACGCACGCTTTCGTACTTGGCTTGCTGATTGGCGAAAAACCCGCGGAAGATGTAGTCGCCGAGCTTTTGTGCGTTCCAACCGACAGGTGCACGCGCCCCTGCGTACTGCTCTACGCTCTTTATGCCTGACTTGTTGGCGACCATGAAGGTGATCGGCAGCGGGAACATGGTGAAAGCCATGCGCAGGTTCCGATTGGGCCGCCCCTCGAACAATCCTGTTCCCTTCAGGGCGAAGTTCGCCTCGATCATGTTCGAGATGCCGAATTCCAGCTCGCCTGCATTCACGCGGGGTGCGTACTGGTTGGTGCTGGATAGCGCTTGCGTGCGCATCTGAATGCCGGAGCGCTCGGACACGACCTTGGCGATCGCGGTTCCGTACTGCACGGTTGCGCCCTGCTGGGCGGTGCCCATGCCGACCACGTTTTGTGCCGACGCCGGCGCCGCAGCGATTGAAGCGCCAACCAGGCCAACCAGGCCAGCCAAACCAGCTTTTGCGTAAGACATCAGAAGTATTCTCCCAACAATGCGTAGCAGAGGACGATCGTGAGCCGGGGCAACCCGGTTAGCCTTTGGGCGGCCATAGGCCGACCTCGGTGAAGAACTTGATGGCGCCCGGGTGGTATTCGACCTCGGTCTTGGTCACCAGCTTCGGCAACAGCTCGGAGTTGTAGGACTTGAGCTCGTTACGGCCTTCGTAGACGGCCTTGACCACCTTGTAGACGGTCTCGTCGCTGACCTTGGTGCTGGTAAAGACCACGAAGTCGTAGGCGATGTTCTTGACCATGTTGCCCGTGGTCAGGTGCTTGTCGGTCGTGACGTACGAGCCGGGCAGGTACTTCTGCATGCGCTCCACGGCGGCCGGGCTCTCATCCACCGGCAGGTAGTGCACGCCGCCGATCTTGACCTCGAGCTCCTTGGTGACGGCGCCGTTGATGATGCTGAAGATCAGGTCCAGCTCGCCCTGGCCGAACAGCTCCCACATCTTGGGCAGCGTGGTCACGGGAACGCCGCGCACGTCCTCGTAGCGCAGGTTCTGATTGGCGAAATAGCCGCGGAACAGGTAGTCGCCGAGCTTCTGGGAGTTGAAGGCGATCGGCGTCCTGGCGGTCGGAAACTGCTTTGCCTCGGTGATTCCGGACTTCTTGCTGGTCAGGAAGGCGACCGGCAGCGGGAACATGGTGAAAGCCATGCGCAGGTTCGGTGCAGGCCGGCCCTCGAACAGGCCCTCGCCCCTGCGGGCGAACGTGGTCTCGATGATGTTGGCGAAGCCGAACTCCAGCTCGCCGTCGTTCACGCGCGGGGCGTACTGGTTGGTGCTGGACAGCGCCTGCGTGCGCATCTGGATGCCGGAGCGCTCGGAGACGACCTTGGCGACGGCGGTGCCGAACTGAAGGGTGGCGCCGGCCTGGGCCGTGCCGATGCCGACGACCGTCTGTGCAGAGGCCGCTGCGCTCGCCGCCCAAGAGAAGGCCACTGCCAGGGCAGGGCAAACAATGCGCGGCAAATTCATCTCGATCTCCTCAACGTAGTACTAAAAATCGTCACATCACATGAAATACGCAAAGTTTTATGAGTGCAAGAATAATTTATGGAATATAGCACTGGAGCAAATCGGCCGTGCGCGCGCGGTTGAACGGCAGGCACAGGAGGATCTCACCAATGCGTTTCGTTGCTTACGATGCGGGCACATCCGGCTCAGGTCTGGCGCTTCGCCGCGGCAAGGACCTCGTTGCGCTCGATCTCGCCGGCATGCCGCAGGATATGCTCGGGTTGCTGAATGCCGGCCCTGATGCGCTGAAGGCGGCGGCGGGCAAGGCCGACCGGGGCAAGCTTCTGGACGAAAGCAAGATCAGCTATCTGCCGCCGCTGGCGCAGCCGCCCAAGATTATCTGCGTCGGCCTCAACTATGCGGACCACACGAAAGAGAGTCCGTACGAGCAGCCCAAGTATCCGACGGTGTTCTCGCGCTTTGCCTCGAGCCTGATCGGGCATCGCGCGCCGGTCATCCGGCCGTCGTGCTCCGTGGAGCTAGACTATGAGGGCGAGCTGGTCGCGGTGATCGGGCGCCAAGGGCGCAACATCAGCCGCGATGCTGCGCTGAGCCACGTGGCCGGTTACTCGCTGTTCAACGACGTGTCGGTGCGCGATTACCAGTTCAAGTCGCCGCAATGGACGGTGGGCAAGAACTTCGACGGGACGGGACCGTTCGGGCCGGAGTTCATCACGGCCGACGAACTGCCGGCGGGTGCCGTCGGCCTGAAGATCGAGACGCGGCTCAACGGCAAGACGGTGCAGTCCTCCACCACGGCGGAGATGCTTTATCCGGTGGCCGACATCATCGCCATCCTGAGCGAGGCCATGACGCTGGAGGTCGGCGACGTGATCGTGACGGGAACGCCGGCCGGAGTCGGTTTCGCGCGCAAGCCGCCGCTGTTCATGAAGCACGGCGATACGGTGGAGGTCGAGGTGGAGGGTGTCGGCATCCTCTCCAATCCCGTGCAGGATCAGTAGGCCCAGAAAAAAAGCGGGAGCGCCGCTTGCGGGCGGCGCTCCCAGTCTGGGGATAAGCTAGACGAACTGGACGGCGAGCGCGCCGAGCGGACCGAAGTCTGCGTGCAGCGTGTCGCCCTTGGCGGCCCAGACGGGCCGCGTGAACGAGCCCGACAGCATGATGTGGCCAGGCTCCAGCACGGTGCCGAACGGCCCGACCTTGTTGGCGAGCCAGGCGATGCCGAGTGCGGGATGGCCGAGCACGCCGGCGGCGAGACCCGTCTCCTCGATCTCGGAGTTGCGGTAGAACACGGCGCCGACCCAGCGCAGGTCGATGTCGTTGGGGCCGACGGGGCGGCCGCCGATGATGATGCCGGCGGCGGCGCCGTTGTCGGCCACCGTGTCGTAGATCTTGCGCGGGTTCTGCACACGGGCGTCGATGATCTCGATGGCCGGCACGATGTATTCGGTCGCACGCAACACATCGAGCAGGCCGATGCCGGGCCCCTTGAGCGGCTTGCCGAGCACGAAGGCCAGCTCCGGCTCCACGCGCGGCACGCAGTAGTCGGCGTGCTTCACCTTGGCGCCGTCGGCGACGATCATGTTGTCGAGCAGGTGGCCGTAGTCGGGCTCGTCGATGCCCGAGGATTGCTGCATCGCCTTCGAGGTCAGGCCGATCTTGTGACCGATGAGCTTGGCGCCGCCGGCGATCTTGCGGCGCGTGACGTCCGCCTGGATTGCGTAGGAATCCTCGATCGCGATGTTGGGATAGGTCTTCGACAGCTGCACCACGGGCGTGCGCGTGCGCTCGGCTTCGAGCAGGGACTCGGCGGCTTTGCTACGTTCGGCGTCGGTCAGCATGGGTGAGCGTTCCTTGGGGCGACTTGAGTTTTCTGGGTTACAGCTTGATGCAGACGTTGCGCAACTCCGTGTAGAACTCCATGGAGTGTACGCCACCCTCGCGGCCAATGCCGGACTGCTTGGAGCCGCCGAAGGGCGTGCGCAGGTCGCGCAGGAACCAGGAGTTCACCCAGGTGATGCCGACCTCCACCTGTGCGGCGACGCGATGCGCGCGGGCAAGATTGGTTGTCCAGATCGCAGTGGCGAGGCCGTAGGGGCTGTCGTTGGCAAGCGCGACGGCCTCCTCCTCGCTGTCGAACGGCGCGACGTGGCAGCAGGGCCCGAAGATTTCCTCGCGGATGACGGCGGACGTCTCGGGCAGGCCGGTCCAGATGGTGGGCTCGATCCATGAGCCTTGCGCCAGCGGGCCTTTCAGGTTGGGAATGCCGCCGCCGGTGACGATTTCGGCGCCTTCCTTGCGTGCGCGCTCGTAGTAGGACAGCACCTTGCTGCGGTGCTCCTGGCTGATGAGCGGGCCCAGCGTTGTTGCCTTGTCGAAGGGGTTGCCGGCGCGCAGGGCCTCGGCGGCCGTCTTCAGGCGCGCAACGAACTCGGGAAATAGCTTGCGCTCGACGTAGACGCGCTCCGTGCCGAGGCAGACCTGGCCGCAGTTGGCGAATACGGAGCGAATAGTGCCCTCAACCGCCTTGTCGAGGTCGCAGTCGGCGAAGATGAGCGCGGCGTTCTTGCCGCCGAGCTCGAACGACACCGGGCGCACGCCGGTTGCGGCGGCCTTCATGATGGCTTCGCCGGTGCGCGTCTCGCCGGTGAAGGTGATGCCGTTGACGCCGGGATGGCGGGTGAGGAACTCGCCGGCGCTGTCGGGGCCAAGGCCCTGCACGACGTTATAAACGCCGGGCGGAACGCCGGCCTCGTTCATCACCTCGCCGAGCAGGGCGGCGGTTGACGGGGTTTCCTCGGATGGCTTGACGACCACGGCGTTGCCGCACGCAAGGGCCGGGGCGACCTTCCAGGTCATCAGGAGCAGCGGAAGATTCCAGGGACATACGACGCCGATGACGCCGCGCGGCACGCGCAGCGCGTAGTTGAGGGCGCCGGCGCCGTCGGGCGTCGCCATGCGGAAAGATTCCGCCGACAGCGTCAGCACCTGATCGGCGAAGATGTTGAAATTGGCTGCGCCGCGCGGAATGTCGAGATGCGAAGCAAGGCTGACCGGCTTGCCGGTGTCCATCACCTCGGCGGTCAGGAATTCGTCGAAGCGGCGCATGATGCCGTCGGCGACCTTGCGCAGAACGGCGGCGCGCTCCTGCTCGCTGGTCTTGCCCCACGGTCCCTTCAAAGCCTTGCGGGCGGCGGTGACGGCCTGGTCGACGATGGCCTCGTCCGCGGCTGGGACAGTGCCGATCAGCTCTCCCGTGGCGGGGTAGCGGTTCTCGAACGCGCCCTTGCCGCCCGAGATGGCGCGGCCATCGATGAAATGCGCCGCCGCGAAGGGTTTGCCGGCCGGGTCGAGCTTGGTCATTTGCGCTCCGAGCATTGCCTGGCTCTGCGCATACAATAATATTTCGAAATTTCCAACAATGTAGATTTCATGGCAAGGGCGATAGCCAAGCATAGCGGCCGGCGCGCCGTTGAGGCCCGTTGCCGGCTATTCGTCAGAGACGGGCCCGTCAGTCGAACATCGCCACGCAATCGATCTCGACGTTCACGCCGGTGCGATGCGGTGTCCCACCGACGCAGGTCCGGGTGACCTTCTCGCCGTCGAGGACGTCGCGGAAGACCTCGTTGAAACGGGGAAAATCGGCGGTGTCGCGCAAGATGACGCGCATGTTGACGACGTTGGCGAAGGTGGCGCCGGCCGCTTCCAGCACGCTGGTGAGGTTCTTCAGGGTCTGGCGCGTCTGTACCTCGATGTCGCCGGCGACCACGGTCTTGGTGGCGGGGTCGAGGGGCCCCTGGCCGGACACGAACAGCATCTGGCCGAAGCGGATGGCCTGCACGATCGGCGGCGGCTTCTGTGCGTCGGTGAAGCCGGTGGTGGGGGCAGACGACGAGGTTACGATGGTTTTTGGCACGCTCTGGTCCTTTGCGTGGGCCTAAGGCTTAGGCATCACGTTGCCGCAGTTCTTGCAGGTGCGGTGCTGCTCGTTGTCGAAGAAGTTGGCGTAGGCCCTGGTGACGAAATCCTTCTTGTAGTCGTCAACGACAGCGCGCTCCTCGTGCAGCAGGGAATCGCACTTTGGGCAGAACCACTGGAAGCGATCGACCTCGCCCTCGCGCCGGCCGCGCTCGACGATCAGCGCGAACGCATCGGGCGGGAAGCGCGGCGAATGCGGCACGTTGCCCGGCATGAAGTTGGTCGAGCCTTCGGGGATGACGAGAATGCCTTCCTTGCCGCTCTCGTCGCGGTAGTGAAGGTTCATCGTGCCCTTGATCATGTAGGTGAATTCGTCGCTGGCGTTGATGTGGAACTCGCTGCGGTACTCGCGGCCGCGCGCGACGAAGGCGAGCGAGTCCGGCTCCTGCCAGAGAACCTTGACGCGTTTGCCGCTCTCGGCCAGCTCGCGGGCCACGCTCGGCAGATCGATCACGGGCATCTGTCTCATGGCTCACCTCGGCTTCATCGTTGCGCGATCATAGGTGTGATTAATTTCGAAAATCAAGGTGTTTTCGTAATATAGGCATGATGTATGATGACGATGCGCTGACGCTCCAGCCAAGGGTGGCGGCGGGGCTGGCGCAGCCGGGAAGCGCATCGGAGGGAGCAGGAATGTCGAAACCGCAGGAGAAGACGCCGCCCCTGTTCGGACAACCGCGCAATCACAAGACGCTGACCGAAGAGACCCTGTGGCGGCTCAGGCGCGACATCATCTCGGGCACGCTGCCAGCAGGCGAGAAGATCAAGTCGGAGGTCATCAAGCAGCGCTACAACGTCGGCACCAGCCCGATACGCGAGGCGCTGTTTCAGCTGGTCACGGACGGCCTTGTCACGGCCGACGGGCAGCGCGGCTTCCGCGTGGCCGAGCTGCGCGAGGCGGACCTGCTCGATATCGCCGACTGGCGGGCGCGGCTCGAGAGCGAGGCCCTGCGCCGCTCCATCGAGGCGGCGACACTGGACTGGGAGGCGCGTGCGATCGCGGCCTTCCATCGCATGAAGCGCTTCGAATCCGACAGCCGCTACCGCGACATGAGCGAGAAGGAGGCGGCAGACACGTGGGAGGAGTATCACCGCGAGTTCCATTTCGCGCTGTATGCTACCTGCGGCTCACCATGGCTGCTGCGCTTCTGCGAGCTGCTGATCCAGCACGGCGAGCGCTACCGGCGCGCCTACATCGCCTATCCGCGCGTGGCCAAGGCCATCACGCAGGAGCACGAGGCGCTGCTGGAGGCGGCGCTGGCGCGTGATACGGAGCGCGCGGTCGAGATCCTGGACAAGCACATCCACCACGCCGCCAACCTTGCACTTCAGCACGGCATGAAGCGGCGGCCGCGCCCGCAGGCCGCCGCGCGCGGCAAACCCGTCAAGCGGCGCGGCAAGACGCAATCGGCCTGACGGCGGCGGGTCAGGCTGTTTTGTAGACCGTGCGGCCGCCCACGATTGTGCGCAGCGCGCGAATGTCCTTCAGGGCTTCGTCCTCGATGGTGAGAGGATCGGCCGACAGGATGGCGAGGTCGGCGAGCTTGCCGGGCTCGATGGAGCCGGTCTTGTCCTCGGCGAAGGCGTAGCGCGCCGCGGCGCTGGTATAGAGCCGGATGGCCTCCTCGCGCGTGATCCGTTGCTCGGCACCGTAGACGTCGCCGTTCTTGTCCTTGCGCGTGGTGGCGACGTACAGGTTGATGAAGGGATTGGCGACATTGATGGGGTAGTCGGTGCCCTGGGCGACGCTGTCGAGGCCCATGACGTCGATGAGCGTGCGCATGGGCACGGCGCGGTCGGTGGTGGGCTTGCCGAGGTGGCGGGCGATGGTTGCGGCCTTGTCCCACAGGAACACGCTTTGCGCATCGACGCGCACGCCGAGCGCCTTGGCGCGCTGCATCTGGTCGCGCTGCATCAGGCTGCCATGGATGACGATGAAGCGGCGGTCCTTGATGGACCTCTCCTTGTCGGCGAAGGCGTAGGCGTCGAGGATCTTGTCGATGGCGCCGTCGCCGACGGCGTGCGTGCCGACGCGCCAGTTGTAGCGGTTGGCAATGGCGACGAGCTGGTTCAGGCGGTCCTGCGGAATGACGGTGACGCCGTGGTAGCCGGGTTGGCCCGGGTAGGCCTCGCGCATGTCGGCGGTGCGCAACGTCATGCCGCCATCGATCTGCAGCTTGACGCCCGAGAAGCTCAACCAGTCGTCGCCGAAGTCCGACGCCGCGCCGGCCATGGAGAAGAAGGTTTCCCAGTCTTCCAGCGACAACGTGGGATTGAGGCCGCCGGTGGGGGCGAACATGGCGCTGACGCGCAAGGTCGCCTCGCCGCGACGGTGAATGATCTGGTGGATGCGCATGTCGGCGGGATCGACGGCGGCGCTGATGGCGCTGGTGATGCCGAAGGCGTTGAAATAGGCCATCGCATCCTTGATCTGCGAGATGCGGACCTCCTCGCTCCAGGGCGGCAGCAGGGCTTCGACCAGGTCCTCGGCGCGTTCCTCGAGCACGCCGTTGGGCTCGCCGCTGTCCTTGTCGCGGTGGATCTCGCCGCCGTCGGGATTGGGCGTGTCCCGCGTGATGCCGGCGCGCGCGAGCGCGAGGCTGTTGACCAGGGTGAAGTGGCCGACGGGCAGGCAGACGGGGTGGTCGGGCGCGGCGGTGTCGAGCTCCCAGCGCGTGAGAAAGCGCTTCTCCTTCAGTTGCGCCATGGGGTGCCACATGCGCCCGCGTATCCATTCGCCGGCGGGCAGGCGGGCTGCCATGTCGGCGACGCGGGCGAGCGCTTCATCGACTGAGGAGACGCCGTCGAAGGAGGCGGTGTAGTTGATGAGGCCGGCACGCTCGACGTGCACGTGGGTGTCGATGAGGCCGGGCACGACCGTCTTGCCGGCGGCGTCGATGCGCTCGGTGGCGGGGCCGCACAGCGCTTCGATCTCTGCGCTGCTGCCGACGGCGACGAACTTGCCGTCGCGGATGGCAACGGCCTCCGCGATCGAGAAATCGGCGTCTGCGGTGATGATCTTGGCATTGACGACGACCGTGTCGGCCGTGCGCCAGGCGTCTTTGCGGGACGTGGAGGGTTTGGCGCTCATGCTCGTTTCCGTGCGTGTGAAGAGAGGAGCGAGGGCACTTGTGAACGATGTGCTCGAAATCGTGCCGATGTGCTCAATGCCGCTCCACGCGACACAAATGCGCATGCTTTCCAAGGCGTGACAAGAAATATCGAAATTCCTTGCATCTTCGGAAAGGTTGCGCATAACTCGACTCCGGCATCACGAACGCGTGTGTGCCGATATTCGCTCGGGGTGACGCCACGTCATCTCGTTTTTGATGCGATGGGCATGACGAAAGACGCACCGGACAGAATCGTTCTCGGCAACGTCATCACGCTGGACGATGCCGCGCCGCGTGCCGAGGCTGTCGCGATACGCGCCGGGCGTGTGCTGGCCGCAGGCAAGCGCGACGCGGTGCTGGCGCTCAAGGGCGGCGACACGCGCATCGACGATTTCGGCAGCGCGACCGTCATTCCGGGCTTCAACGACACGCATGCGCACAGTGACTCGCAAGGTCTGAAGACGATCCGGCCGTCGCTGGCGGAGGCGCGCTCGGTGGATGACGTGCTGAAGCGGATTTCCGAGCTCGCGAAAACGCAGGCGCCGGGCACGTGGATCGCGACCATGCCGGTCGGCGAGCCGCCGTTCTATTTCGACGGCGCGCAGAAGCTGGCGGAAGGCCGGCTGCCGACGCGCGAGGAGCTGGACAAGGCGGCGCCGAAGCATCCGGTCTATATCGCCGCGCCCGGCGGCTACTGGGGCGTGCCGCCCTGTACCTGCGTTCTGAATACCGCGGCGCTCAGCGCCAACGGCATCACGCGCGAATCGCAACCGGCGTGGCCGAACATCACCATCCACCGCGACGCGAGCGGCGAGCCGAACGGGCAGATCACCGAGAAGGCCTACGTGACGCTGACCGAGCAGGACCTGCTGCCGGCGGTGCCGCGCTTCACCTACGCCGAGCGGCTGGAAGGCGTGCGCCGGGCGCTGCCGTTCTATCACGCGCGCGGTACCACCAGCATCTACGAGGGCCACGGCATGGGCCCGGAGGCGATCGCCTGCTTCCGGGAGCTGCACGAGACGGGCGAGCTGACGATGCGCTCGGCGCTCGTCATCAGCCCGACCTGGGCGTCGGCGGCCGAGGCCGAGCCCATCATGCGCGACTATCTCGCCTACGCGCGCGGCAACGGCACCGGCGATGACATGCTGCGCATTACCGGGGTTTTCATCGCCTACGGCGGCGACAAGGTGATCCGTGAGGTGATGCAGCGCGACGTCACGGATGTCGGCTTCAGCGGCTTCGTGAAGAGCGTCAACGCGCCGGACGAGTTCGAGGCCCTGTGCGAGCTGGCGGGCCGCTACGATTTACGCGTGAACACCATCGTCTCCGACAAGCTGCACGAGATCGTGCCGATCCTGGAGCGGGTGGCGAAGAAATACCCGATCGGAAAACGGCGCTGGGTGCTGGAGCATGTCAGCCGCTCGAAACCTTCAGACTTGGAGCGGGTGAAGAAGCTGGGCGTGACGGTGACGCTCATTCCGCCGCATTACGTGTGGAAGGTGGCGGGTCCGTTCATGAGCATGACGGACGAGGAGCTGGATTATCTCTCACCGGCCCGCGCATTGCATGAGCTGGGCGTGGACGTTTCTGCAGGCACCGACGCTGTTCCCAACGACCCGCTGTTCTGCCTGTGGGTGATGACCACGCGGCGCGAGCGCACGACGGGCCGCATCATGGGCAAGAACGGACGCGTCGATAACGCGCTCGGCTTGCGCCTGCTGACGACGGCGGGCGCGTACCTGACGTTCGAGGAGAACGTGAAGGGCCCGCTGCGGCCCGGTTACTACGCGGATCTGGCGGTGCTGTCGGGCGATCCGATCGCCGCCCAGGGCGATGATATTCTCAATATCCGGTGCGAGGCCACGATGGTGGACGGCCGCTGGGTCTATGGCGACAAGGCCGCGGGGCAGGCGTGATCTATCTTCAATATGCCGCCAACGGCATCATCCTGGGCGGGCTCTACGCGTGCATCGCGGTCGGCTTCTCGCTGACCTGGGGTGTGCTCAACATCATCAATATCCTGCACGGCGCGTTCATCGTGCTGGGCTGCTACATCACTTATTTCGCGCACCAGCTGTTCGGCATCCATCCGTTCGTGAGCCTGCCGCTCGCGGGCCTGATGGTGGGCATCCTCGGCTATGCGACGCAGGCCGGCATCATCAATCGCGTGGTGGGGCAGTCGGTGCTGGTGACGTTGACGCTGACCTTCGGCCTCGATCTCATCTTCAACAACGCGCTGATCCTGGGATTCACCGCCAACTACCGCCAGGTGGTGCTGGCCAATCCGCTCGGCACGGTGGAGGTGGCGGGCATCTTCATTCCGCTCGACCGCGCGCTGGCCATGGTGCTGGCGCTGTTGCTGACCTTCGGCCTCTACATCGTGCTGCAGATGTCGCGGCTCGGGCGCGCCATCGTCGCGGTGCGCTTCGACCGGGAGGCGGCATCGCTGATGGGCGTCAACGTGATGCGCACCTACGCGATCACGTTTGCCATCGGTGCTTTCATGGCGGGCGCGGCCGGCAGCCTGCTGTCGGTGGTGTTCCCGATTGCGCCGATCACGGGCCACCTATTCCTCAGCAAGGCGTTCGTAATTTGCGTGCTGGGGGGCATCGGCAGCGTGCCGGGCGCCGCCATCGGCGGCATCGCGCTGGGGCTGCTGGAGAGCTTCTCGGCCTCCATCGTCGGGCCGGAGCTGGCGCTCACCGTTGCTTTCGTTGTGCTGATCGCGCTGCTGGCCGTGCGGCCGCAAGGCATCATGGGCCGTGAGGATATGCACTGATGCGGCGCAATTTCCTCATCCTGCTGATCGGCCTGATCGTGCTCGCCCCGGTGCCGTTTTTGACCGACACCTATGTGCTGCGCCTTGGCACGACGGCGCTCATGTATGTGAGCCTGTCGCTGGCCTGGAACATGATCGGCGGGTTTGCGGGCTATCCATCCTTCGGCATGGCCGCCTTCTTCGGGCTCGGCGCCTACGCGTCCGGCATCCTGCAGGTGAACGGCTTTGCGGGGCCGGTCGGCTGGATCGGGGCCGGGCTGGTCGGGCTGGCGTTCGCGCTCGCGCTCGGCGCCGTGGTTCTTCGCCTGCGCGGACATGCCTTCGCCATTGCGACGCTGGTCGTCGCCGAGGTGCTGAAGGAAATCACCAACGCCTGGAACAGCCTGACGGGCGGCGGCATGGGCCTGAACATGCCTTACCAGAAGATGGACCCGATCGCCGGCGCCCGCATCTATTTCTATGCGATGCTGGCCTGCGCGACGATTTCGCTCGCCGCCACCATCCTGGTCGCGGGCAGCAAACTCGGCTTCGCCCTGCGCACCATCAAGCAGAACGAGGACGCGGCCAGCATGGTGGGCGTCAACACCACCACCGCCAAGGTGATCGCATTCGCGCTCTCGGGCGCGCTGGGCGCGCTGGTGGGCGGCGTGTACACCTCCTGGATCAACTTCATCGAGCCGGCCGACGTCTACGACCCGCTGTTCTCTATCAAGCCGATCGTAATGGTGCTGCTCGGCGGCTCGGGCACCGTGTTCGGCCCGGTGCTGGGCGCCGCGGCCTTCCTGCTGCTCGACGAGATCGTGTGGCGCAACTTCCTGGAAACGCACACGGGCATACTCGGCCTCGTTATCGTGCTGCTGATCCTGTTCCTGCCGAAGGGTCTCGGCAGCCTATCGTGGCCGCGCCTGCTGCAGAGGTCCGCGCGATGAGTGCCGCCCTGCTCGAACTGGACAGGGTGGGCCGCACGTTCGGCGGTGTGCGCGCGGTGCACGACGTCTCTCTGAAGATCCAGGAAGGCGAGATCGTCGGCCTGATCGGGCCGAACGGCGCGGGCAAGACGACGCTCATCAACGCCATCACGGGCGTACCTCCGCCAACCTCGCGTCGCCTGCGCTATCGCGGCACCGCGATCGGCCACAAGAAACCCAATCACATTGCAGCGCTCGGTCTCGCGCGCACGTTCCAGGTGGTGCAGCCGTTCCCGGACATGACCGTGCTGGAGAACGTGATGGCCGGCTCGCTGTTTGCCGGCGGCTCCGCGTCGATGGCGGATGCGCGCGACGCCGCGCGTGAGCAGCTGGAGTTCACTGGCCTCGCGCCGCTGGCCGACCGGCCGGCCTCGAAGCTGACGCTCGCCAACCGCAAGCGGCTGGAGCTGGCGAAAAGCCTCGCCATGCGGCCCAAGCTGCTACTTCTCGACGAGGTGAACGCGGGCCTCAACTCGGCCGAGGTGAACCAGGCGCTCGAGTTGATCGGCAAGATCCGCGCACGCGGCATCACGATCCTTATCATCGAGCACCTGCTGAAGGTGGTTCTGACACTGTGCCCGCGCATCGTGGTGCTGCACCACGGCGAGCTGATCGCGGACGATGCCGCCAACGACGTGGTGCGCGATCCCAAGGTGATCGAGGCCTATCTCGGCTCCAAGTTCGCGGAACGCTACGGGGCGCGCCATGGCTGATACGCTGCTGGAAGTCTCGAACCTTTCGACCGGTTACGGCGACGTGCAGGTGCTGTGGGATGTCGGCTTCGATATCACGCGCGGCGAGACCGTGTGCCTGGTGGGTTCCAACGGCGCGGGCAAGAGCACGCTGCTGCGCTGCCTGAGCGGCCTCATTCCGGCAACCGCGGGTGGCTTCCGCTTCGAAGGCCGGGAGATGGCGGGCCGCAGCCCGCAGGACATCGTGGCCGCGGGCATTGCGCACGTGCCGGAGGGCCGACGCCTGTTCGGCCCCATGAGCGTGCACGACAACCTTCTGCTCGGCGCCTACCTGCGGCACGACAAGGACGGCGTGCGCCGCGATCTCGACCGCGTGCTGTCGCTGTTCCCCATCCTCGCGCAGCGCCGCAATCAGGCGGCGGGCACGCTGTCGGGCGGCGAGCAGCAGATGTGCGCGATCGCGCGCGGCATGATGAACAATCCCAAGCTGCTGATGATCGACGAGCTGTCGCTCGGTCTCGCGCCGCAGGTTGTGGAGATGCTGAGCGAGACCATCCGCGCGATTTCCAAGGACGGCCTGAGCGTGCTGCTTGTGGAGCAGGATGCGATCACGGCGTTTGAGCTGGCAACGCGCGGCGTCGTGCTCGACTCGGGGCGCGTGCGCCTCATCGATGCGACGGCGAAACTGGCCGAGAACCCGGCCGTGCAGGAAGCCTACATGGGATTGGCATGAGCGTTCATTCGACAAGGAGTCCGTCATGAAGATCAAGCGTCGTACAGTTCTGAAAGGTCTCTCGGCCGCGGCCCTGGTGCCGGCGGTTGCAGCGCGCGGCAATGCGCAGGCCGGGGCGAAGGTGCTCAAGTTCGGCGCACCGCTGCCGCTGACGGGGCCGCTGGCGCCGGAAGGCGTGCGCCAGCGCCAGGGCTTCGACTCCTGGCTCACCAAGGTGAACGAGACCGGCGGCATCAAGGCCGGCGGCGACACCTACAAGGTCGAGATCGTGTACATCGATTATCAATCCAACACGCCGCGTGCGGTGCAGAGCGCGGAGCGCCTGATCAACGAAGACAAAGTCCAGTTCCTGTTCGCGCCATTCGGCTCCGCGGCGGTGAAGGCGGTGAGCGCGGTGACGGAAAAGTACGGCGTGCCGATGGTGGCGCCGAACGCGGCGTCCGAGCAGGTCTACGACCAGGGCTTCAAGTATCTGTTCGGCGTCTACACGCCCAACCACACGCTGGCCCAGCCGATGGTCAAGCTGGTGCGCCAGAAGCGGCCGAACCTGAAGCGGCTGTCGATCCTGGCACGCAACGATCTGTTCCCGCTGGCGATGGCGGCGGAGATAGAGAAGGCCGCCAAGGAGGAAGGCCTGGAAATCGTCTACAACGAGAAGTATGCGATCGGCACGGTGGACTTCAGCTCTCCGTTCACGGAAATGCGCAGCCGCCGGCCGGAGTGGATCTTCATCTCGGGCTATACCAACGACCTGATCCTGGCGCGCAAGCAGCTGCGCGAGCAGGGCGTGACGGGCGACCTGCTCACCATGGCGGTGGGACCGGCGACGGCGGAGTTTCAGAACGGCGTCGGCGCGCTGGGCGAAGGCGTGACGACATTTGCCTGGTGGGACAAGGCGACGAAGTACAAAGGCGTCGACATCTTCGGCTCGGCCGAGGCCTACGCGGACTATTTCGAGAAGCAGTACAAAATCCTTCCCGACTATTCGCAGGCGGGCTCGGCTGCGTGCGGCGTGATTTTCCAGCTCGCCATCGAGAAGGTCGGGTCGATCGACCGCGCCAAGGTGCGCGATGCGATTGCTGCCATGGACCTGATGACCTTTTACGGCCCGATCAAGTTCGGCCCCAGCGGGCAGATTTCCTCGCTGAAGCCGCCGATCATCCAGCTGCAGGACAAGGTGATGAAGGTGGTGTATCCCCCCGAGATCGCCCAGGCCGAGCTGCGGTTCGGCTTCAAGTAGGAGAGGACTGAGCAAGCCATGGCGCCGGACAGCGAGCTCCGCGCGGCATGGCTGCTGCCCTCGGCCTACGCCAAGCCCGAGACGAACAGGAGGATCCGCTTCAACGAGCGGATCCTTTCTATTGAGGATGAGCAAGGCGCCGCGCCGAACTGGCTGCTGATGCCGCCGCTTGCCAACGGGCACGACCACGGCCGGGGCTTGCGGCCGATCGCGTACGGGGCGGCGGATGCCCCGGTGGAATGCTGGGTGCCGGCGACGTACGCCATGCCGCCGGTGGACCCCTACCTCGTTGCCGCTGCTGCACTGGGGCGCATGGCGTTGAGCGGCATCGGCCACATCGTGCAGTGTCACCTGTGGCGGCCGCCCGAAATCCTGCTGCAGGAAGCGCACGCGGTGCGCAAGGCGGCGGAGGATGTCGGCGTGCGGGTGGCCTTCGTCGTGCCGCTCAGAGACCGGCATCGGCTTGCCTACGGCGCCGACGACGACGTGCTGGCTTGCATGCAGCCGGATGCAAGACAGCACGTAGCGGAGCGCTTCCTGCGCTCCATTCCGCCCATAGATGAGCAGCTGGCTGTTGCCGATGACATCGCAGCACAGTGCACAAGCGCGCTGTTCTCGGTGCAGCTGGGCCCCATAGGCGTGGAGTGGTGCAGCGATGCGCTGCTGGAAGCAGTTGCGGCACGCTCACTGCAGGACGGGCCGCGTGTTCACATGCATCTGCTGGAGTCGCGCTATCAGCGGGAGTGGGCGGACGCCGCGTTTCCCGGCGGCATCGTGCAGCATCTGGCCGAGATTGGGCTGCTGTCGCCGCGGCTTGCTGTTGCACACGGCGTGTGGTTAAGGCCGCAGGAGTGCGCGCTGCTGGCACAGCATGGCGTCACGGTTTCGGTGAACACCAGCTCCAACCTGCGCCTGCGGTCGGGTATTGCACAGCTGCGGGACGTGCATGCGTCGGGTGTGCGTTTCGCCCTGGGCCTGGACGCACTCGGTCTCGACGATGACGACGACATGCTGCGCGAGATGCGCCTTGCCCGCCTGCTGCACTGCGCAACGGGGTTCGAGGAAACCATGGCCCCAGCCGATTTCCTCGCGGCGGGGACCGCGCACGGCACCGCCGTGATCTGTCCGGAGCCCACGGGCGAGGGCATATCCCCGGGCGCCCGCGCCGATATCCTGGCCGTGGACCTATCCCGCATCACCGCGGATATGGCCCATGGCCTGATCGATCCCCTGACCGTTATCCACGCGCGGGCCACCGCGCGCGATGTCGCGCGGCTCGTGATCGGGGGCCGGACCATTGTGGCCGAGGGACGCGTGCTTGGCCTCGATCTATCGGCGATCGAGCGCGAGCTGGCTGCGCAACTGGCCGCGGCGGCTCCGAGCCTTGCCGAGGGCCGTCCGCTGCTCCTCCGGTTCCAGGAGGGCCTGCGCCGGTTCTACCTGGAGGGCCGGCACAAGGCAGGCTCACGGGCCTGAGTCGTTCCCTGCGTGCCTCAGGCCGCGGTCGCGAGCCCCTTCACAAGCGTCCGCGCACGGGCCGTGGCGCGCGCCATGATCTCTTTCTCGTCCCCTGCGCGCAAGATCTTATCCCGCACCACGACGTGCCCGTTCGCGACCACATCGCGCACATCGTGCCCCGTGGTGGAAAATACCAGGCTGGCGCTGACATCGATCGCGGGCGCGCTGTAGGCCTGCTGCTGATCCACGCAAATTACGTCCGCGCGCTTGCCGGGTTCGAGGGAGCCGACTTCGTTGCCGATTCCGAGCGCCGTCGCGCCCTCGATCGTAGCGAGTTCAAGCACGCGTTGCGTGCTCAGTGCTTGCGGCCCGCCCTTTTCCAGGCGCGCCAACCCGATCAAATTCTGCATGGCGCGGAACAGATCCTGGCCGCCGGCACTCGCCATGCCGTTGGTTGCGATGGCGGAGGGATGGCCGTTGTTGATGACGCCGAGTGTCGGCGGTCCCCCGAGACCGATGTTCATGCCGGACGACGGATCGAAAATGATGCGCGTGCCCGTGCGCGCGACTTCGACAAGCTCCTCCGCCGTCAAGAACGAGCAGCCCAGCAGCTGCACATCGGGTCCTAGGCAGCCGCCGTCCGCATAGGGCTTGAGGTTGGAGGGACTGCCGAACGCCTTCTGCAGCATGACGGCATAATCCGAGGACTCGGCCGTGTGCATATGGATGCCGAGCTTGTACTCGTCCGCCAGCCGCCGCGTCAGGCGGTAGCCCTCGTTGCTCAGCGCCCACGGCAGCATCGGCGACGGCGAGATGCGCAGCCGGCCGTCGGCGCTGCCGTGATAGCGCTCGATCAGCTCGCGCATCAGCTTTTCGATCACCGGCAGGGTCTCGATGTAATCGGGCGCGTTGAGCTGGTCGGTGTAGCCGCGCGCCAGCGTGTAGCCGACGTGATAGCGCGCCGCGATGTCGAGCGCCGTGCTGTAGAAATCGTTGCCGGTGGCGGCCGCGACGGCGAGGTTGTCGAGCACGCTGGTATTTCCGCACCGCAGGTTCAGCACGATCGCAGCCTCGATGCACAGCGCGAAATCCTCGCGCGTGAACTGGGCGATGATGCCCTTCTGCGTGGCGAGCCACTGCGGGAACAGCTGGTCGAAGCTCAGGCTGCGGCCGAACATGGCATAGAGGTGCGTGTGCGCGTTCACCAGGCCGGGCATCACCACGCAGCCGCTGGCGTCGATGATCTCGGCGTCCGCATGGGCCTCGCCGGTATCGGCGCCGACCGAGGCGATCCTGGAGCCCTCGCATACGACGACGCCGTTTTCGTAGGTGGATCTGGCGGGGTCCATCGTGATGACGTGTCCGCCGCGAATGACGATTTTGCGCTGCATGGCCCACCCGCTCCGCAGGGCCTGTCGCGTGCCCCCGCGCAAGATTTCCAGAACTTGTAGAATTTCGATATTAGGTTCCGGCGCCGGCAGAGGTCAATGCCGCACGTGCGGGCTCGCGCTTTCCCCCGCGTTCCATGCGCAGCCTGCAAGCGATCAGCCTTGCTGTCGCTTGCCGGCAAGCCCCTGCAGGAACGCCTGCGTGCGATCCCGGACAAGCCCTGCCGCCGCGGCATCGAACATCGGTCGGTGCGGATTGCAAAACGAGTGCCCCGCGCCGGCATAGCGGTGGATGGTGATGTTCGGGTTGCCCTTCATCGCCGCATCGACAGCCTTGATCTCCTCCAGCGGCACGTGCTCGTCGGCGAGGCCGTAGTGAAGCTGCGCCGGTTTTTGCAAGGTCGCGAGCGCCTCGCCCATTTTCGAGATGCCGAGGCCGTAGTAGCTGATGGCGCCTGCAACATCGGTGTCAGGTAGAGCCAGCATCGCCAGCCGGCCGCCGATGCAATGGCCGAGCGCGGCCACCGTCGTGCAGCCTGTCAGTTGCCTCAGCGCGCGCGCCGCCACACCGATATCGCCAACGGCGGCAACGAAATCCATAGACTGCAGTCGGTCGAAGGCCTGTTGGCGCTCCGGGCCCTCGTAGGACAGGAGCTGCGGGTTCGGCGCCCGCCAGAACATGTTCGGCACCAGGGTCGCGTAGCCCAGGGCGGCAAAATCCTCGGCGCCCTCGAGCATTGCCGGCGACAGCCCGAACATTTCCGGAAGCAGCACGATGCCGACGCTGCCGCTGCCCGCCGGTTCAGCGAGATAGGCATTGAACGAGCCGGATTGGCCCGCGTCGGTGGCGATCACCAGCGAGCGGGTCTTGACCTGGGCTGAAGACATTTCGAATTTTTCCGTTATTACGATGATTTCCACCATTATGCAGATTGTGCCCGCGAGGCCTAGCGCGCCATAAGCGCCTATCCGAAATTTCGCCGTTCGCCGAACCGCGCACGTTCGTCTCGCGGACCGTCGTTGCGGCCGGAGAATTGTGGCATCATTTTACGCGCAGGCCGGAACCAGGATGCCGGCGGCCGGCGAACATCGCGACGGGAGCACAAGACATGGCCTTCGACCTCATCCTCCGCAACGGCCGTGTCGTCGATCCCTCGCAGCAGCTCGATGCGGTGTGCGACGTTGCCTTCTCCGGCGGCAAGGTCGCGCGCGTCGGGCCCAGGCTGGAGGCCGGCCAGGGCACAGCGGTGCGCGACGTGTCCGGCTTCATCGTCACACCGGGCCTCATCGACCTGCATACGCACGTCTACTGGGGTGGCACCTCGCTCGGCATCGACGCCGAACACTTCTGCCGCATTTCGGGCGTGACGACCTCGGTCGACACCGGCAGCGCCGGCCCCGGCAATTTTGCCGGCTTCCGCAAGCACGTGATCGAGCCGTCGCAGGTGCGCATCCTCGCCTACCTGCACGTCTCGCACGCCGGCATCTATGCCTTCTCGCGGCGCGCCATGGTCGGCGAGAGCGAGGAGCTGCGCTTGATGGACCCGATCAGCGCGGTGGAAGTTGCCAACGCCAACCGCGACGTCATCGTCGGCATCAAGGTGCGCGTCGGCCGTCTCGCCTCGGGCACCTCCGGCATCGTGCCGCTCGACATCGCCTTGCAGGCCGCCGAGGAAGCCGGCTTGCCGGTGATGGCGCACATAGACTTCCCGCCCCCGAGCTATGAGGAGGTCATCGATCGCCTGCGGCCCGGCGACGTGCTCACGCATGCCTTCCGCCCGTTCCCGAACTCGCCGGCGACGGTGCAGGGCACCGTCAAGCAGGCGGTGCTCGACGCGCGCAAGCGCGGCGTGCTGTTCGACATCGGCCACGGCATGGCGTCGTTCGCGTTCAAGACCGCGCGTGCCATGCTCGCCAACGGCTTCCTGCCCGATACCATCTCCTCGGACGTGCATGCGCTGTGCATCGACGGGCCTGCCTTCGACCAGGTGACGACCATGTCGAAGCTATTGTGTGTCGGCATGCCGCTGAACGAGGTGATCGCCGCGTCCACGGTCAACGCGGCAATGGCCCTGCGCCGGCCCGAGCTCGGCAGTCTGAAGCCCGGCAGCGCCGGCGATGCCTCGGTGCTTTCCATCAAGGAGGGCCGGTTCGATTACACGGATGCCGTCGGTGAAGTGATGACCGGCGATCGCAAGATCCACGCTGAGGGCGTCGTGGTCGGCGGCCGCTGGTGGCATCCGCAGCCCGTCGGGGCCTAGACGGCCGGCGTGCTTTGTTCGCCGCTGGCTGCAGTTCTGAAAGTTGATTCGAGTACGGCGTACGCGGCATTGATGCGGCGCACCTGGCGGTCCATGTAGTCCATCACCTCATCCGGCAGGTTTGCGCCAGCCACGCGATCCGGGTGGTAGGTCTTCGCAAGCCTGAGATACGCTTCCCGGATTGCATGCCACGGTACGCCGGCGCTCACGCCGAGAATGTAGTAGGGATCGTCGCATTCCGGGCCTTTGCGCCGGTCGCAGAGTTGGATTGGCCTGGGGATGTCGATTTCAGCAAGGCTTTGGATGTGGGCTTTGCTTATGTAGCGCGCGCGTTCCTCTCCGAACGGAGTGAACTCGAGAAAACCGCCGCTCCCGGCAAGCGTCTCCCCGAGCGACCGGCCGGAGACGATCCACAGACGACCTTTTTGCAAGGCGCCGTCGGCGAAGCCGATTTCAACCGGCAACGGCCTTCTCTCCGGGATGTGTTCGCCGCGCACGCTCGAAGGCTCCGACAACGTTGGCAAAGATACGCACATCGGAGTGCTGGCGCACCTGCCGCTTTCGACAGGGAGGCGGACGCAACGACATTGGCCCGATAACCTTGCGCTCAGGCTGCATGGTGCACTGCGGGTTCTGTGTGTGTGCGGGTCGCCCAAAATTGCGGCTGGCCGCGAGGGTGCACACTCTTTAACATGCCAGTACCGCAGCCCTCGGGCGCGCGGAGTTTTTCGTCGCATACGAGAAGGATATTACTGATGACAACGGCCAAGTTTCGGGGGCTGCTCAGCGCGCTCCTGGTGGCAGCCGCTTTCGGCAGCAGCGCTTTGCTGCCAGCACCTGCCGCAGCGCAGCAAAAGACATTGAAGTTCGTGCCCGAGGCCGACCTCAGGAGCCTCGATCCGATCTGGACCACGGCCTACATCACCCGCAACCACGGCTACATGGTGTACGACACGCTCTTCTCGGTGAACGAGAAGTTCGAGCCGCAGCCGCAAATGCTCGAAAAATACGAGAAGAGTGCGGATGGCCTCACCTACACCTTCACGCTTCGCGACGGCCTTAAATTCCATGACGGCCAGCCGGTCCGCTCCGCTGATGCCATCGCCTCCATCCAGCGTTGGGCCAAGCGCGATCCCTTCGGCCAGAAGCTGGACGAAGCGACCGAGGGCTGGACGGCGACCAACGACAAGGTCTTCGTCCTCAAGCTGAAGCGGCCGTTCGCGCTGACCATCGATGCGCTGTCCAAGCCGTCCTCCAACGTGCCCTTCATCATGCCCGAGCGGCTGGCGAAGACGGATCCCTTCCAGCAGGTCACCGACGCCACCGGCTCGGGCCCCTTCAAGTTCGTGAAGGACGAATGGGTGCCCGGCAACAAGGTGGTCTACGTCAAGAACACCGACTACGTGGCGCGCAAGGAGCCGTCGTCCTGGGCGTCCGGCGGCAAGGTGGTGAAGGTCGACCGCGTCGAATGGATCTACATCCCTGATTCAGCCACGGCGGCGGCCGCGCTCAACAGCGGCGAGGTTGACTGGTGGCAGCAGGTTCCGCCCGATCTCGTGCCCCTGCTCAGCAAGAACAAGGACATCAAGATCGAGAACACCGACCCGCTCGGTGCCATGGGCATCATCCGCTTCAACCACCTGCAAGTGCCCTTCAACAACGAGAAGCTGCGCCAGGCGGTTCTGTCGGTGGTGAACCAGGAAGACTACATGCTGGGCATCGCCGGCGATCCCAAGAACGGCAAGCTGTGCCCGTCGTTCTTCACCTGCGGCTCGCCGATGTCGAGCACGGTCGGTTCGGAGGTTCTGTCCGGCAAGCGCGACTTCGAGAAGGCCAAGGCCCTCGTCAAGGAGTCGGGCTACAAGGGCGAGAAGGTCATCGTCATCTCGGCGACCGACCAGCCCATCGTGCACAGCCAGGGCCTGATCACCACCGAGCTGCTGCGCAAGCTCGGCCTCAACGTCGAGCTGCAGGCCAGCGACTGGGGAACCCTGATCACCCGGCGCTCGTCCAAGGAGCCGGTCGAGAAGGGCGGCTGGAGCATCTTCCACACCTGGTGGGTTGGTCCGGACGTCGCCACGCCGGCCACCAACGCGCCCATGCGCGGCAACGGCGACAAGGGCTGGTTTGGCTGGTCGACCGACGCCAAGCTCGAGGAGCTGCGTGACGCCTGGTTCAACTCCAAGTCGGAGGAGGAGCAGAAGAAGTACGCGGCCGAGATGCAGAAGCGCGGCTGGGTGGTCGTGCCGTTCGTGCCGACCGCGCAGTTCATCGTGCCGACTGCCTACCGGTCGAACATCTCGGGAATACTGATCTCTCCGATCGCCTTCCTCTGGAATGTCGAGAAGAAATAGCCACTCGCTGTCATCCTCGGGCTTGGCCCGAGGATCCAGCCCTCCACAGGCTTCGGAGCAAGCGGTGGGATGGATGGTCGGGACAAGCCCGACCATGACAACCCGGATACCAAGCGAGAGAGCGGCAACGCCGGGATGCTGAGCTATTTCATCCGACGCGTGCTTGCGACCATCCCGGTCATCGGGATGGTCGCATTCTTCGTGTTCTCCCTTCTCTATCTCACGCCGGGCGATCCGGCCGCCGTGATCGCCGGCGACATCGCCACCAACGAGGACATCGAGCGCATCCGCAACAAGCTCGGCCTCGACCAGCCCTTCCTCACCCGCTTCGGCACTTGGGCCTGGGGCGTGCTGCAGGGCGATCTCGGCATCTCCATCTTCACCAACCTGCCCGTGACGCAGCTCATCGGCCAGCGCATCGAGCCCACGCTCTCGCTGGCGCTCTGCACTCTCATCGTCTCGGTGCTGGTGGCAGTTCCGCTCGGCGTCATCGGCGCCTGGAAAGTCGGCAAGTTCGTTGACCGGCTGGTGATGCTGTTCTCGGTGCTGGGCTTCTCGATTCCGGTGTTCGTGTTCGCCTACATCCTGATCTACGTGTTCGCGATCCAGCTCGATTGGCTGCCCGTGCAGGGCTACGTGCCGTTCCGCGAGGGATTCTGGCTGTGGCTGCGCCAGCTCATTCTGCCCTCCATCGCGCTCGGCACCATCTACATCGCGCTGATCGCGCGCATCACGCGCGCCACCATGCTCGACGTGCTGGCGCAGGACTACGTGCGCACCGCCCACGCCAAGGGTCTCGCGCCCAATGCTGTCCTGATGCAGCACGCGCTGAAGAACGCCGCGGTGCCCATCGTCACCATCATCGGCATCGGTATCGCTCTGCTCATCTCCGGTGTGGTGGTCACCGAGAGCGTGTTCGCGATCCCCGGCATCGGGCGCCTCACCGTCGACGCCATCCTGCGCCGTGATTACCCGGTCATCCAGGGCGTGATCCTGCTGTTCTCGGTCCTCTACGTCGTCGTCAATTTGCTGGTCGATCTGTCCTACCGGCTGTTCGACCCGAGGATTCAGTACTGATGGCCGTCACCACCGACAGCCTCGACAGTGCGGCTCCCGCCAGCCGGTCCCCCACCTGGACCCGCATCAAGGACGCCCTGCGGCGGCACCCGACCGCCATCATCGGCGCCGTCGTCCTCGTCCTGCTAATCCTGATGGCGGCCCTTGCGCCTTTCCTGTGGACCGTCGACCCGCAGGCGATCTCGCCGGCGCGGCGGCTGCGCCATCCTTCCGAGACCTACTGGTTCGGCACCGACATGCTCGGCCGCGACGTCTACAGCCGCGTCGTCTACGGCGCGCGCGTCTCCCTCACCGTCGGCATCTTCGTCGCGCTGTTTGCAACCCTGATCGGCCTGTTCCTCGGCCTCGTCACCGGATACCTGCGCTGGCTCGACGGCATCATCATGCGTATCATGGACGGGTTGATGTCCATCCCCGGCGTGCTGCTCGCCATCGCGCTGATGGCCCTCACCAAGGCGAGCCTCGAGAACGTCATCATCGCCATCACCGTCACCGAGGTGCCGCGCGTGGTGCGCCTCATCCGCAGCCTGGTGCTGACCTTGCGCGAGCAGCCCTACGTCGAGGCCGCCATCGCCGCCGGCACGCGCACGCCCAAGATCCTCATCCGCCACATCCTGCCCAACACGGTGGCGCCGCTGCTGGTGCAGGCCACCTACATCTGCGCCTCCGCCATGCTGACCGAGGCGATCCTGTCGTTCCTCGGCGCCGGCACCCCGCCCAACATCCCGAGCTGGGGCAACATCATGGCCGAGGGCCGCTCGCTGTTTCAGATCGCCACCTACCTGATCTTCTTCCCCGGCATCTTCCTCTCGCTTGCGGTGCTGTCGGTGAACATGCTCGGCGACGGCCTGCGCGACGCACTCGACCCGCGCCTTGCGCGCAACATGTGAGCGGGAGCGCGATGCTGACCAACGCCCTGCTCGAGATCGACGGCCTGAAGACGCATTTCTTCACGCGCGACGGCATCGTCCGCGCCGTCGACGGCGTCTCCTTCTCCGTTGCTCCCGGCGAGACGCTGGCGGTTGTCGGCGAGTCCGGCTGCGGCAAGAGCGTCACCTCGCTCTCCATCATGCGCCTCGTCGCCTCGCCGCCCGGACGCATCGTGGGCGGCAGCATCCGTTTCCAGGGCAAGGACCTGCTCACGCTGTCGGAGCGCGAGATGCGCTCCATCCGCGGCAACGACATCTCCATGATCTTCCAGGAGCCGATGACGTCGCTCAACCCGGTCCTCTCCATTGGCCGGCAGATCACCGAGACGCTGACCCTGCACCAGGGCCTCGACCGCGCGGCTGCCGATGCACGCGCCATCGAGATGCTGCGCCTCGTCGGCATTCCGGAGCCCGCACAGCGCCTCAAGCAATATCCGCACGAGCTGTCAGGCGGCATGCGTCAGCGCGTGATGATCGCGATGGCGCTGGCCTGCGATCCCAAGCTCCTGATCGCCGACGAGCCCACCACCGCGCTCGACGTCACCGTGCAGGCGCAGATCCTCGACATCATGCGCCAGCTCAAGGCCAAGACCGGCGCCGCCATCATCCTCATCACCCACAGCCTCGGCGTGGTCGCGGAGATGGCCCAGCGCATCGTCGTCATGTACGGCGGCCGCAAGGTCGAGGAGGCGCCCGTGGGCCCGCTGTTTGCGCGGCCGCGCCATCCCTACACGCAGGCCCTGCTCGGCTCCGTGCCGCGCCTCGGCTCGTCGCTTGCCGAAGGCAGCGAGCAGCGCCTCGCGGAAATCCCCGGCGTCGTGCCGTCGCTGAAGGAGGCCATCCCCGGCTGCATCTTCGCGCCGCGCTGCCCGCACGCCACCGACCACTGCCGCAGCGCCTACCCGCCGCTGGAGGAGAAGACACCCGGCCACTGGGTCGCGTGCTGGGAAGCCGATCGCCTGGCGGGGATCTCGCCATGAGCGCAACCACGCCCGTCCTGGAGGTCAAGAACCTCAAGAAGCATTTCCCGGTGCGCAAGGGGCTGTTCAGCCGCCTCGCCGCCAAGGTCTATGCCGTCGACGGCGTCTCGTTCGATATCAAGGCCGGCGAGACGCTGGGCCTTGTCGGCGAATCCGGCTGCGGCAAGTCCACCGCCGGCAAGCTCATTCTCAAGCTGATCGAGCCCACCGAAGGCCAAATCAGCCTCGATGGCGCGCGTATCGAGCGGCTGTCGCGCGGCGACATGCGCAAGCACCGCCGGGATTTGCAGGTGGTGTTCCAGGACCCCTACTCCTCGCTCAATCCGCGCATGCGCGCCAAGGACATTGTTGCCGAGCCGCTGACGAACTTCACGCGCGCCCCGAAGGCGGAGATCGAAGCCCAGGTCGCCACCCTGTTCGAGAAGGTCGGCCTGCGCCGCGATCAGATGGTGCGCTTCCCGCATGAGTTCTCCGGCGGGCAGCGCCAGCGCCTCGTCATTGCCCGCGCGCTCGCGCTGCGGCCCAAGCTCATCGTCTGCGACGAGGCGGTGTCCGCGCTGGACGTCTCGGTGCAGGCGCAGGTCATCAACCTGCTGGCCGATCTGCAGCGCGATTTCGGCGTCGCCTACCTGTTCATCGCCCATGATCTGGCCGTGGTGGAGCACATCTCGCATCGCGTCGCCGTTATGTACCTCGGCCGCATCGTCGAGCTCGCCGACAAGCGGACTTTGTTTGCCAACCCTCAGCACCCCTATACGGAGGCGCTGCTGTCGGCCGTCCCGGTGCCCGACCCAACCGTCAAATCCAAGCGCATCATCCTGGAAGGCGATGTGCCGAGCCCGATCCGCCCGCCGCCAGGCTGTCACTTCCACACGCGCTGTCCCTACGCCGTCGACCGCTGCCGGAGCGAGACGCCCCTGATACGCGAGGTGGCGCCCGGCCACTTCGTCTCCTGCCATCTGCGCTAATCGGAATCGGCCGCTCCGCCTTACGGCCCCGCAACATTCGGCGGGTGCTGGGCGATTGTTGGCCCGTCATGGCAAATGAACGCTTGTCACGGACTCGCGACGCAGTGCAGAAATACGCCTATGACGTTGGCCACCATGGATATTGCCCATCAGGTCGCCGCGCTGCCCTGGCGGCGCGAGCCGGACGGGTCTGTTCTCGTCCTCCTCGTCACCAGCCTGCAAACCCACCGCTGGATCATTCCCAAGGGCTGGCCGATGCCGGGCCAGCAGGATTTCGCCTCGGCAGCCCTGGAGGCGCGTGAGGAAGCCGGCGTGGTGGGCAATCCCGTTTCCACCCGCATCGGCACCTTCATGTACGAGAAGCGCCGGACTTCGGGCTCGGTCCTTGTCGAGGTGTCGGTGTATCCGCTGCAAGTCCGCGAGGAGCTGTCGCACTGGCCGGAGCGCAAGCGCCGGCAACGCGCGTGGTTCACGCTGGCAGACGCGGCGGCGCTGGTGCAGGAGCCCGAGCTGCAGGAGCTTCTGCTCCGCATCGATCTGCCGTCCGAACTGCAGGCTCAATAGCCCGGCAGCACCAGCACCTTCGGCTCGGCCGGCAGCGTCTGCTGCGAAACGACGAGCATCGGTTCTTTCGCCACCTCGACGGGAAAGTCGCTGCCTATGCTGGCCAGGAAGCGATTGAGCGTCATGTGGTTGAAGTAGTGCATCGGCAGGATCAGCCGCGCGCGCAGCGACTTCAGTGTCTCGACCACGCCGGCAACGTCCATTGTATAGCTGCCGTCCACGGCAACCATCACCACGTCCAGCTGGCCGATGTGGCCGATCTGGTCGGCGGTCAGCGTGTGATGCAGGTGCCCCAGGTGCCCGATGCACATGCCGGCCACCTCGAAGATGAAGATCGAGTTGCCGTGCGGAACGAAGCCGCCGCTGAAGTTCCTGATGTTGGTCGCAACGTTGCGTACCCGCACGTCGGCGAGCGTGAGATCGTGCTCGGCGGGCGTGCCGTCGTTGGTCCAGCCGCGCAGGACGTGGGCAATACCTGGATCCGGAAACATTGTGTAGTGCGTGGTGTGCGCCCGGTTCATGGTCACGATTTCCGGGATGATCGTAGGCCGCACGTAGTCGTTGTAGTCGGTCGCGACCCTTATGCCGCCGGCGCTCTCGATCAGCCATGTGGCGTGACCGATGAACGTGAGTCGCACTTCCGATTGCGAAAGCTTGATTGTTTGCAGGGCAGCGCGCTGGATGGGGCTTGGTGCCTGCGACAAGGCCCGGCACCGGTCCACGGCCTGCGCAAAGGCCTGCGACGCTCCCATCGCGACGCAGACGGCAACGGCGACCAGCAATACGCGGCACAATCTCATCCGGAACCCTTCTCGCCGGGTTGACGGATCATAGAGGCCCGCACGGGGCCACGTCACGTGTGGATGCTCAAATGAGGTGCAGCAGGACCGGCAGCCACCCCGACGCCTGCGCCAGGTCCTTCAGCCAGACGAGCGGGACCGCCAGCAGGAACAGGCTGGCATCGAGAAAGGTTTGCAGCACCAGTCGGGGTTTCAGGCGCAGCTCGTCCACGTCTTTCCAAGCCGAGAAGCGCGGCCAGAACCGAGGAACGCGTGCTGTAAACTCGCGGAACGTGGCCCCGAACACGCCCGCCAGAAACGCTTCCTCCGCCAGCACCACCCGCCAGAAAACGAACAGCGTCATCGCACCCATGGCCAGGGCCAGCACGATGCTGCCGGTCAGCAGGCCGACGCCTGCGGTTCCAAGCGTGGTGAACACGTAGAGCGGGTTTCGCACGATCGAATAGGGACCATGCTCGATCAGCTCCCTCTTCTTGTGCCCGCCGATATACAGGGTGCACCACGTTCGCCCGAAGATGCAGGCCAGGATAGCCAGCACGCCGAGCCCCCTGAGAAGGGTAAAGAAGTCCGGGGAAATTATGCGCCAATAGGAATCGGTGAGGAGAAATGCGGCTACGCTCAGCGCGCCCAGCACCCGCAAGGCCTGCTTGCGCTTGCGCTGCAGCGCTTGCAGGTTGCTTGGCGGCGCAGGGGCCGGTATGTCGACTGGAGCCATCGGGCGCTCATGTCCCACAGGCACCTGGCCTGTTCAAGCGCTCAATCGTGGCTGTTCAGCCAACCCTGTTCATGCGCGTTGGACCCGGCCATGACACATTTTTCGGGCACATTGGCGTCGACTCACGCCGGAATTTTATGGATGCGCATCAGCGGCTTGGGCTGCGCTCGCGATCCTGGCATGTGCGCTTGGAATTGACTCAGCAAGCTTTGTGCGCCGAGCCTGACGCAGGCGCGCAGGACGAGACTTATGAACCAGAAGACCAATGTAGAAGGCCTTTGGGACCAGGCGCCGCTTGGTTCCGGTGTTCCACCGCCGCTACCGCCTCGGCAGCAGCGGCCGGTTAAGCGCCGGCGCAAGAAGAAGGCTGGCTGGCGTGCCGTCGCCGGGTACGCGGCGCTTGCGCTTCTTTGCCTCTGCCTTGGCATCGTTGCCTTCCTGCTTGTCGTTCCCCCGACCGATGGATTGCGCGACCGCCTGATCGCACAGATCACCGAGCGTACGGGCCGCACCGTAGCCATAGCCGGCGGTACGTCCGTATCGATATTTCCCCGCCCGATGCTTGCGCTCGCGGACGTGTCGCTGGATGTGCCTGCAGGCATGCCCGGGGGGCCGACGCTCAGCATTCCGGTGCTGGAGGTCGAGCTCGATGCCTGGTCGCTGGTGACCGGCCGCATCGTTGCCGAGCGCGTCACCGTGCGCCGCTCCGTCGTTGAGCTTTTGGTGGATGCGGGGGGCCGGCGCAGCTGGGAGATCCGGCGCACGGGCGGCGAGCGCCGCGCTTCGATCGATGCGGCGCCGGCGGCGGCACAGGAAGGCGCGCCGAAGGTTTCGCCGCGGCCGGCAACCCGGCAGCCTCGCGTCGGTTTCACCAGGCTGGTCGTGCGCGACGCCACCGTCCGCTACCGCGACGCCCGTAACGACGCCCTCTACGAAGTGACTGGAATGTCCCTGTCGGCCACGGCCGATGAGGCGGCTGGAACCATTGCCTTCGAAGGCTCTGCCGACTGGAACAACGAGCGCGTCACCCTGGCAGGCAAAACCGCCCCCCTCCTTCGGCCGGTTGCCGGCGAGGCGGCTCCGCTCGAAATCAAAGTCTCCGGCAAGCACTTCGAGGCAAGCTACGACGGTTCGGTCGTGCTCACCGGCGGCTTTGCGCTGGACGGGCGCTTCGCGCTCAAATCGCCGTCGTCCAGCGCCGCACTCGCTTGGCTCGGCAGGGCCGATGCAGCCGACGTCGGTCCTCTAGCCGTCTCCGCAAAAGTCGCCGTGGCCGGCCCGCGCACGACGCTCTCCGACATCGACGCCGCCATTGCCGGCTTCACCGTGCAGGGTTCGTTCGGTGTCGAAACGGGCGGTGAGCGACCGCTCGTCAGCGCCAAGCTTGCGGTCTCCGAGCCCGCCCTGGATGCCCCCGCGGCGCGTGCCGCGCCGGAAAGGGGTGTCGAGGAGCCGCCTTCCCCAGCCAAGCCGGGCCGGCGGTCGAGAGACGGCCGGCGCGATTCACCCAGCGAGACAGCCAAGACCTGGCGCGAAGACCCCATTGACCTCGCGAGTCTGCGCAAGGCGGACGCCAACATCGCGCTTTCCATCGGCCGCGTGACCTACAAGGGCGTGAAGCTGGGCCCCGGCACCGTCGACCTGGACCTCAAAGACGGCTTTGCCCGCCTGACGTTGAATACGCTGGAGCTGTACGGCGGCCGCGCCCAGGGCCTGCTGACGCTGGACGGAGCCGGCGATGCCCCCGTTCTCGGCGCGAATCTCAAACTGTCGGGCTTTGCCATGCTCGCGCTGGCGGGCGATGCGCTTGGTTTCGGCTGGCTCGACGGCCGTGGCGAGGTCGCGCTGGAGCTGGCCGGCCAGGGCCGCAGCGAGCGCGAGATCGTCGATGGCCTCAACGGGCGCATGCGCCTGCGCGTGGCCGACGGCGCCATGATCGGCGCCGACGTCGGCAAGATCGTCGGCAACCTGCAGCAAGGCCGCTTCACCGGCCTTTCGCCCTCGCCGGGCGACCGCACGCCCTTCAGCGAGCTCGCGGCATCGTTCGACATCGTTAATGGCACTGCCGTCAGCCGCGACTTGCGCCTCGCGAGCGCGCATCTCAACCTCGATGGGCACGGCACGTTCACCCTCGGCGAGCGCCAGATGGACTGCGAGTTGCGCGCCAAGATCTCCGGCGGCAAGCGCGGCGACGGCGCCCACATCGGCGTCGGCTCGCTCGAGCTGCCGGTGACGATCCGGGGGCCTTGGGAAAGGCCCACCTACGGCGTCAAAGGCCAGGAACAGCTGATGGATGCGGTGCGCGACGTCGGCAAGCGGCTGAAATCGCCCGACGTCCAGGACACCATCAAAGGCCTGCTCGGAAGCGACAAGGAGGAGCGCGCGAAGTCGCGTGCGAAGGCGCGCGAGCTGCTGGAGAACTTCCTCAAGAAAGAGTAGCGGCGACGTCGGAAGTTGCTTCGCTGAGTTGGCAACGGAATATTTCGTCGCAACGCCTTATTTCCACTTGCACAGGGGGGGTGTTGGCCTCATATGACCCTCCTCCGTTTGTCCCGCGCGTTGCGCAAGTGATTCGTGGGGCAGCGGGTTATCTGTCTACTGGTTGGGGAGGGGTCCCATGGCTTATACCGACGCCCTCTTCCAATTGGGGATGGACTTGACCCGTTCAAGCACCGCCCAAAAGGAAGATCATGGTCAAAGCGCGCTTGTTGCGCACGACGACAGGAAAGACCACTTTATCGAGCGTAACGGCGTTAGATGTGCTGGTACGCATCTCATTATAGACCTGTTCGGCGCTAAGCGGCTTGACGATCTCAAGCACATAAAAGAGACGCTGAAGCGGTGCGTGGACGTAGCGGGCGCAACCCTGCTGCACATCCATTTGCATCATTTCACGCCCAACGGCGGTGTCTCTGGCGTGGCGGTGCTGGCTGAAAGCCACATCTCCATTCACAGCTGGCCCGAGGCCGACTACGCGGCCCTCGACGTGTTCATGTGCGGCGATGCCGATCCGCATGCCACGATCGAGGTGCTGAATGCGGCCTTCAAGCCGGAACGTACGGTCGTGAAGGAGCACCTTCGCGCCAACACGATGCACGAGCGCACTTGGGAGATCGCGGCTTCCAAGAAGGCGCCCGTCCGGCTCGCCAAGACCAAGCGGGCGGCATAAGCCGGAACGTTAAGCAAATGAGCGCGCGTGCCCTTGCGGGCGCGCGCGCTTCACTATGTGCTTAAGCGTAAGGAGTTTGGGCCATGACGCGTTGGATCGAAGAGACGTTTCACCCGCACTGGCGCGTGCGCCTTGCCGCCGACCGCATCCTGCACGAGGTGAAGACCGAGCATCAGGACCTGGTGATCTTCACCAACCAGACCTGGGGCACGGTGCTGATGCTGGATGGCGTCTGCCAGCTCACCACCTCCGACGAGTTCGTCTACCACGAGATGATGGCGCACGTGCCGCTGATGGCGCTGCGCAAGCCCAAGCGCGTGCTGGTGGTCGGCGGCGGTGACGGCGGCGTCTTGCGCGAGGTCATCAAGCATCCGTCCGTCGAGAAGGCCACCCTGTGCGAGATCGACCGCACGGTGGTCGATACCGCGCTGGAGCACTACCCCGAGATTCCCGGCAAGGTGTTCGACGACCCGCGCGTTGAGGTCGTCATCGCCGATGGCCTGAAGTACGTTGCCGAGACCGACGAGCGCTTCGACGCCATCATCGTCGACAGCTCCGAGCCGATCGGCCCGAGCGCCGTCCTGCACACGCGCGAGTTCTTCACCGACTGCAAGCGCGCGCTGGACGAGGACGGCATCCTGGTCACCCAGAACGGCCTGCCGTTCCTGTTTCCGGATCACTTGCACGGCACCACGGCCGTGTTCGCGTCGCTGTTCAAGCGCGCGGCGCCCTACATGTGCACCCAGCCCTGCTACTTCGGCGGGCCGTTCGCGCTCAACCTCGCCACCGACAACAAGCGCGCGCTGAAGCTGGAGGCCAAGGACCTGGAGAAGCGGCGCCGCAAGCGCGGCATCGAGGACCTGAAATACTGGACGCCGGACGTGCACGTGGCCTCGTTCGCGCTGCCGGCCTACGCCCGCAAGGTGGCCGATGAGGCCATCGCCGAGGCCAGGGCGCTCGGCCGCCACGCCAAGGCCTACGCCGAGCTTCCCGACGTTGACGCCGACAAGGACTAAGGCCGCCTACTTACGGCTGCCGTAGTTCAGGAGACCGCCCTTGCCCTTGGGCGGCCGCGCACGGATCGCGTCCTCGTTGGGCTCCGTGCCCCAGCCCGGCCGATCCGGGATGATCAGGTGGCCGTCCTCGAACACCGGCGGATGCGACACCAGTTCGTCATCCCATTCCAACCGGTCGATGTCGGTCTCCATGATGCGGAAGTTGGGCACGGCGGCGCAGAAGTGCGCGTTCATCATCGTGCACAGGTGGCCGTAGAAGTTGTGCGGCGCCACGTTGACCTCGTGCGCCTCCGCGCAGGCCGCGATCTTCATGGATTGCCACAGCCCGTTCCAGGGCGTGTCGATGATGGCCACATCCATCGACTGCTCGCGGAAGTAGGGCAGGAACTCGCGCAAGCCGAGCAGCGTCTCGCAGGATGAGATCGGGTGCGGGCTCTGCCGCCGCACGTAGGCCAGTGCCTCGGGGCTGAAGCTGTCGATCTCGATCCAGAACATGTCGAGGTCGGCGATCTCGCGCAGGATTTTCAGGAAGCCCTCGGTCTTGGCGTGGAAGTTCAGGTCGAGCAGCATGTCGACGTCGGGCCCCGCGCCCTCGCGCAACGCTTCCAGATGCATGCGCAGGTTGCGCAGAACCGTGCGGTCGACGTTCAGCTCCGGATAGAACGGCGAGGCAAATCCCGGCCGCCAGCCCTTGGGATTCTTGCCGCCGGCCTCGTACAGGAAAATGTTGGTTTTCATCGCCGTGAAGCGCTTCTCGCGCACTTCGCGTCCGATCGCCTTCACGCCGTCGAGGTCGGTGATGGCCGGCTTGTACCAGGAGGGGTGGTTGATCCGCCAGGTCGCGCAGTGCGACCAGTACACCCGCACGCGGTCGCGGATTTTGCCGCACAGCAACTCGTAGCAGGGTACGCCCAGCGCCTTCGCCTTGGCGTCTAGCAGCGCGTTCTCGATGGCGCCCATGGCCTGCGAGACCACGCCGCCGGTCCCCGGGCGCGTGATGGCATAGAGCTCGGCATAGATGCGCTCGTGCGCACCGACGGTCTGCCCCACCACGCGCGGGGTGAGCTGGGCGATGACGGCGCCGACGCCCGGCGAGCCGAAGCCTTCGTCGAACTCGCTCCAGCCGACGATCCCCTCGTCCGTCGTCAGCTTGACGAAGTGGTAGTTGCGCCAGCCCGCGTCGCAGGTCAGCGTCTCGATGCCGGTCACTTTCATGCGTGGTTCCTCCGTGCGGCGGACCATAGCATGGCATGCGCGGCAGGCAGCAGATCGCATGCCGCATGACGGCGCTGAGGGTCGCTAGATCTGGACGCCGTACGCGCGGTGGAAGGCTGCGGCAGAGGCCACGATCTCGTCCAGGTCCCGCTGCGGCCTCCATCCGAGAACGCGCTGGGCTTTGCCGGCGTCGGCGATCAGGCTCGCGGTGTCGCCGGCTCGCCGGGGACCAACGCGGGCGGGGACGGATACCCCGGTGGCCCGCCCCACGGCTGCCAGCACCTGCCGGATGCTGTAACCCGAGCCGCTCCCCAGGTTGAAGACGTCGCTGTTGCCGCCGTCGAGCAGATAATCGAGGCCGGCGATGTGGGCGTCCGCAAGGTCGAGGACGTGCACATAGTCGCGCACGCAGGTGCCGTCCGGCGTGTCGTAGTCGTCGCCGTTGATGGTTGCCGACAGGTCCGTCGTCTTCCCCAAAGCGGCCGCCAGCAGGCGTGGGATGAGGTGGCTCTCGGGCTCGTGGACCTCGCCGAGTCCGGCCGTCACATGGCCGCCGGCGGCGTTGAAGTAGCGGAACACGAGGGTCGACGATGGGACGAACGATGTTCTCTCGTCCGAAGGCAACGGCGGCCAGTCGGCACCGTGAGATGGAAACGAGACCGCGTTGGCGAGTTGGTGGTTTTCTGTAGCGCCCAGAAGCATGAGTTCGCACGCCAGCTTCGTCTGCCCGTAAGGGCTTGCCGGGGCCAGTTGGTGTGTCTCCGCGAGCGGCTCGTCATCCACGCCGCCGTACACCGCTGCCGTGGAAGAGAACACCAGGTGCTGGACGCCGCCGGTCGCCAGTGTCCGGAAGAAACGCGTGGCGCGCACGTAGTTGTTGTCCCAGTAGAGGTCGGGCTTCGCCACCGACTCCGCGACCTCGATCAATGCGGCGAAGCAAACGGCGGCTACGGGCCGATACCGGTCGATCGCAGCGCGAACCTGCGCTTCGTCACCGATGTCGCATGCAATCAGCGGGAATCTGGCGGACGCGCCGCGGCGATAGGCTTCGACCCTGCTGGACGAAGGGCCGAGTCTGTCGATGACGATCGGCGCATAGCCCCTCTGGGCGGCGACGTGACAGAAGTGGCTCCCTATGTAGCCTGCACCGCCAGCAACGAGGATGGGTTTTGCAGACACGCCGTGTTCCCTGTCCGCTAGCGCACGCGGCACGCGCGTGGTGCAGGTGCCGGCCCCTGCTTGACGTCTGGCCCAGAACAGACTGTGGTCTGACGATAGGGTCGGATGATCAGGGCTTCGCACGTGGGTCGTGCATACGAGTCGCAGGTGCGCAGGAAGGTTCTCGTCGTCATTGCCGAGGACTGGTTCGCGTTATCTCATTTCGTGCCGCTTCTGAGTGAGCTGGTGGCACAGGTCGACGACGTTCTTGTAACAGCCCGGTCATCGGGACGTCTGCAGGATATCGAGGCCCTTGGCGCACGGGCCCGGCACGTCGATTTCGGCCGCGGGTCGCTTAACCCTGCGCGGGTTGTGCGGGCACGCAGCGCGCTCGCACGCCTGATCGAGGATGAGAAGCCCGATGTGGTGCACGCCATCGCGCTGCAAAGCATGGTGATGACAAGCCTGGCGCTCGCGACGTCACGGCACCGTCCGCTTGCAATTGTGCTGCATCTCACCGGGCTTGGCTATCTCGGCCAGTCGCGCTCGCCGATGGCTTCCGTGGTCGGTCCGCTGGCTTGGGCGGCTGTGCGTCATTGCATGACGCGCCAAAGCACCTGGCTGGTTGCTGAGAACGATGATGATTTGGCTGTGCTGGCAGCCGCGGGCCCGGTGCATCGGTCCCGGACCGCCATCATTCCGGGTGCGGGCGTTGACCCTGCGGTGCTTCGCTGTACGCAGCCCCCGGCGAACAAGGTGCCCCGTGCTGCTTTCGTCGGGCGCATGCTTGTTTCCAAAGGTGCCCATGTTCTCGTCGAGGCGCATCGGCTGCTGCGACAGCAGGGCGTGCGCATCGACCTCGCCCTGTACGGAGACGCTGATCCAGGCAGCCGGCAATCCATATCGCAAAAAACGCTCGCCGAATGGGATGCGTTACCGGATGCGAAGTGGTACGGCCGAACCGGCGACATCGCCGGCGTCTGGGCCGCATGCGACATGGCGATCGTGCCCACCCTCGGCGGCGACGGCATGCCGCGCGCGATGCTGGAGGCTGCCGCGTGCTGCCGGCCGCTCATCGTGTCGGACGTTCCTGGCTGCCGTCAGTTCGTCCGTGACGGGGTTGAGGGCCTTATGGTGCCTCCCAACGATCCACATGTCCTGGCACGGGCCATATCCCGCCTTGCAAGCAATCCACGCCTCAGGGCGGAGATGGGCGGAGCTGCGCGGCAGCGCGTCCTTGCCGGGTACACGACGGATGCGGTTCGCGACGCCTATCGCCGGGTTTATGCCCAGCTGCCGGTTCGGGGTTCGGCCACCGCGACCGCTCGCTAGTAGCCCCGGGCGCGGTGCACCACGTTCTCGAGCTTGCCGCCGCGCGCGTGCGTCTTGATCTGCCGGACGGCATAGCGCGCAATTGCGGCCGGTGCGCTCTCTGCCGCGTTGTGCGGTGTGATGACCACGCGCGGGTGCGCCCACAGCGGACTGGGGGGCGGCAGCGGTTCGCTCTCAAAGACGTCCAGTGAGGCCGCATAAAGCTCGCCTGCACTCAGGGCCGACAGGACGTCCGCATCGACCTGCAAGCCGCCCCGTCCGGCATTGATGAGCACGGGGCCCGGCAGCAGCGGGCTGCGTCCGCGCAGCGACAGCTTGCGCAAGAACGAGCGATTGAGGAGGCCGCGCGTCTGCGGTGTGAGCGGCAGCAGCACGACGGCAATGTCGGTTTCCGCCAGAAACGGATCAAGCTGGTGCGTGCCGGTGAAGCACGTGACGCCCTCCAGGCCCTTCGGCGTGCGCGTCCAGGCGCGGAGCTGGTATCCGAACGGCCGCAGTGCGGTCGCGGCCGCGGTGCCCAGTACGCCAAGCCCCATGATGCCGACGCGTACGTCACGTGCCGCGGGCTCCGGCAGGTAGGTCCAGGTGCGTCGCGTCTGCAGCTCGCGGAACTCCGTCATCCGGCGATGGTGATAGAGCACGTTCAGCACGACATACTCCGCCATGCGCGTGGTCAGGTCGTTGTCGACGAAGCGCACGAGCGGGCGCACCGGCGTGCTGGGGTCGTCGAGCAGCGCATCCACCCCGGCCCCCACCGACACGATCAGTTGCAGGTTGGGAAGCGCCGCCAGCAAGCCGGCGGGCGGCTGCCAGACGAGCGCATAGCGAATCGCCTCCAGCGGCCCTGTGTCCGGCGCGATGCGGATGTCGAGCTGCGGATCGTGCGCGCGTATCTCGGCCGCAAACTGCTCGGCGCGCGAGCTGCAGGCAATCAGAAGGGTCATGCGATGGCCTAGGTGGCGACGGCGGTGCGATCGACCACGGCCATATCCAGAGCCGCGGCCAACAGCGCCCTTGTATACGGCTCGCGCGGATTGGCGAACACCTCCTCCGTCGAGCCCTCCTCCACGACTCGTCCGTTTTTCAGAACCACGGTGTAGTTCGACAGCGCCCGTACCACCTTCAGGTCGTGGCTGATGAACAGGTAGGCCAATCCGTGCCGCCGCTGCAGATCGCGCAGCAGATCGACGATCTGCGCCTGCACCGACATATCGAGCGCGCTCGTCGGCTCGTCCAGCAGCACGAACTTGGGTTCCAGCACCATGGCCCGCGCAATGGCAATGCGTTGGCGTTGGCCGCCCGAGAATTCATGCGGATAGCGATCCTGCCCGTCCGCATCGAGGCCGACTTCCTTCAAGGCCGCACCGACACGCGCCCGGCGCTCGTCGAAGTCCATGGAGGGACTCTGGATCTGGAGACCTTCCTCGATGATCTGTCCGACGGACAGGCGCGGCGACAGCGAGCCGTAGGGGTCCTGGAACACGACCTGCATTTCCTTGCGCAGCGGGCGCATGGCGCGCGAGGTCAGCCCATCGATGCGCTTTCCGATATAAGCGATCGGCCCCTGCGACGACACCAGCCGCAGCAGCGCCAGGCCGAGCGTGGTTTTGCCAGACCCCGACTCGCCCACCACACCCAGCGTTTCGCCGGCGCGCAGCTTGAGCGAAAGGCCGTCCACCGCCTTCACGTAGTCGACCGTTTTGCGCAGCAGGCCTTTCCGGATCGGGAACCAGACTTTCAGGTTCTCCGTCTCGAGCACGACGGGGGCATTTGCATCGGTGCTGGGCGGTGCACCCCTCGGCTCGGCAGACAGCAGATGCCGCGTGTAGGCGTGCTGCGGCCTGTCGAAGATATCGGCAGTCTTGCCTTCCTCCACGATCTCACCGGCGTTCATGACGTAGACACGGTCGGCCATCTTGCGCACCACGCCGAGGTCATGCGTGATGAGCAGCATCGACATGCCGGTCTCGCGCTGGAGATTCTTTAGGAGCTCCAGGATCTGCGCCTGGATGGTGACGTCCAGCGCCGTCGTCGGCTCGTCGGCGATCAGCAGGTCGGGCTTGTTGGCGAGCGCCATGGCGATCATCACGCGCTGCCGCTGCCCGCCGGAGAGCTGGTAGGGATAGGCGTTGAGCCGCTTCTCCGGATCGACGAGGCCGACCTTGCGCAGCAGCTCGAGCACGGCCTCGCGCACCGTATTGTCGTCGAGGCCGTGATGCACCTTCATCACCTCGCCGACCTGCTTGAGGATCGTGTGCAGCGGGTTGAGCGAAGTCATCGGCTCCTGGAAGATGATGGAAATCTTCTCGCCGCGAATCTCCTGCATCGCCGCCGGAGGGGCCTTGAGCAAATCCTGGCCGCCGAAATGAATCTCGCCGGTTGGATGATGCGCCGCCGGGTACGGCAGCAGCTTCAGGATGGACAGCGCGGATACCGTCTTGCCCGAGCCGGACTCGCCCACAAGGGCGACGATCTCGCCGTCGTCGATGTGGAACGAGACGCCTTTCACAGCCTGCAGGAGGTTGCCGCTCGAGCGGAACTCCACCGACAGGTTGCGGACATCCACCAACCGGTTTGTCATCGCGCCGCTCACTGGAACGTCTTGCGCGGGTCGAGCGCGTCGCGCACCGCTTCGCCGATGAAGATCAGCAGCGTGAGCAGGCCAGCGATCGAGATGAAGGCTGCAAGGCCGAGCCACGGCGCCTGCAGGTTGGCTTTGCCCTGCGCCAGCAGTTCTCCAAGGGAGGGCGAGCCCGGCGGCAGGCCGAGGCCGAGAAAGTCGAGCGCCGTCAGCGCCGTGATCGATCCCGACAGCTTGAAGGGGAGGAAGGTCAGCGTCGCGACGACCGCATTGGGAAGCAGGTGCTTGAACATGATGCGCGTGTCGGAGAGCCCGAGCGCGCGCGCCGCTGTGACGTACTCGAAGTTTCGGCCGCGCAGGAATTCCGCGCGCACCACGCCCACCAGATACACCCAGTGAAACAACAGCAGGACGATCAGCAGCGTCCAGAAGCCCGGGATCAGCACGGACGAGATGATGATCAGCACGAACAGCGAGGGGATCGACGACCAGATCTCCAGGAAGCGCTGGAAGATGAGGTCCACCCGCCCGCCGAAGTAGCCCTGCACGGCGCCGGCGGTAACGCCGATGATGGAGGAGAAAATCGTCAGCAGCAGGCCGAACAGCACCGAAATGCGGAAGCCGTAGATCAGACGCGCCAGCACGTCGCGACCTTGGTCATCGGTGCCGAGCCAGTTGCGATTGCCGAGGGCATGATAGCGGTCGAGCTGATCTTGCGGGGCTTCGCAAAGTTCGGCGTTCGTTGCCCAACTCGGCGGCCCCGGGAAACCCAGGCATTGTCCCGTCGGGTTCTTGATGCGCGGATAGTCGAAGTTGATGGAATTGTAAGAGTAGCCGATCGGCGGCCAGATCGCCCAGCCGTGCTCCTTGATCTCCTCCAGGATCAGCTTGTCCTTGTAGTCGGTGACGGCGAGAAAGCCGCCGAACTTGGACTCGGGATAGTCGACGAGAACGGGAAACAGCACCTCGCCCTTGTAGTAGGCGATGATAGGCCGATCGTTGGAGATGAACTCGGCGAACAACGTGACGGCGAACAGCGCGAGAAAGATGCGCAGGCTCCAGTAGCCGCGCTTGTTGGCCTTGAAGTTGCGCCAGCGCCGGCGGTTGATCGGCGACAGCGAGAGCAGGCGCCGCCATGCGGAAGGAATACGGGCCTTCCGTACCGTCGGCACTACGCCGTCTTCAACGCGGGTGTCCAACCTCAGACCTCCCGCGTTTCGAAATCGATGCGGGGATCGATCAGGGTGTAAATGAAGTCCGAGATCAGGTTCAGTGCCAGGCCCAGCAAGGCGAGGATGTAGATGCTGGCAAACACCACCGGATAGTCGCGGTTGATGACGCTCTCGAAGCTCAGCAATCCGATGCCGTCGAGGTTGAAGATAGTCTCGATCAGCAGCGAGCCGGAGAAGAAGGCGTGGATGAAGGCGCCCGGAAAGCCGGCAATGATCAGCAGCATGGCATTGCGGAACACGTGCCCGTAGAGAACCTGCGCCTGCGCCAGGCCCTTGGCCTGCGCCGTCAGCACGTATTGCTTGCGGATCTCGTCGAGGAACGAGTTGCGCGTCAGGAACGTCATGGTGGTGAACGCGCCGAGCGCCATGGCGATGATCGGCAGCGTCAGGTGCCAGAAATAGTCGATTACCGTGCCGATCAGCGACAGCTCGTTCCAGTTGTCCGATGTCAAACCTCGCAACGGGAACCACTGCACGAACGAGCCGCCGGCGAACACAACCAGCAAGAACACGGCGACGAGGAACCCAGGAATTGCGTAGCCGACCACCAGCAGGCTCGAGGTCCACGTGTCGAACCTCTCGCCGTCGTGCACGGCCTTGCGGATGCCGAGTGGAATCGAGATCAGATAGGTGATGAGCAGCATCCAGATGCCGAGCGAGATCGATACCGGCAGTTTTTCCTTGATGAGCTGCAGCACGCTGACATCGCGAAAGTAGCTCTTGCCGAAGTCGAACAGCAGGTAGTTCTTCATCATCAGGAAGAAGCGCTCGTGCGCCGGCTTGTCGAAGCCGTACTGCTTCTCTAGCTGCTTGATGAACTCGGGATCGAGACCCTGGGCACCGCGGTACTTGGGAGCAATTTCAGCCTGGCCGGCCTGCGATTGCGAGGGGCCGACGCCGTCGCTCTGGGAGCCGCCGATGCGGGCGGTGGCCGAGACGTCTGTTCCCGAGATCTGCGCGATGACGCGCTCGATCGGACCGCCGGGTGCGAACTGGATCACCGCGAAGCTGATCAGCATGATGCCGAACAGCGTCGGGATGATGAGCAGGATGCGCTTTAGCAGGTAGGTGGCCATCGCCTCTCAGGCTCAGGTTCAGCAGGTGTGCTGCGCGGCTCGTTCGGCGACCAGTGCACCCTGATCAGCGCGCTTTGGCAAGCCGCTCCGCTGCGGCCTGATCCCACCACCATACCCGAAGGAACGAGGAATCCCGCGCCGGCAGCGTCTCCGGTCGGCCATAGCGGTCCCACATCGCAAGCCGGTCGTAGGGTGTATGCCACTGCGGCACCACGTAGTGGTTCCACAGCAAGACCCTGTCCAGAGCTTTGGTGGCGGCAACGAGATCGGCCCGATCCTTCGCCAGGATGATCTTGTCGACGAGTTTGTCCACGGCAGGATTCTTGATGCCGATCACGTTGCGGCTGCCTTCCTTGTCGGCAGCTTCCGATCCCCAGTAGTCGCGCTGCTCGTTACCGGGCGACAGCGATTGCGCAAAGGTCTGCACCACAATATCGAAGTCGAAGATGTCGAGGCGGCGCTGATACTGCGAGGTATCGACAGTACGCACAGAAGCCTTCACGCCAAGCTTCTGCAGGTCCTGCAGGTAGGGCAGAACGATGCGCTCGAAATCTGGCTGCGCGAGCAGGAACTCGGCGGTGAGCTGCACACCCGCAGCATTCGTCAGGACGCCGCCCTTTGCCGTGAACCCGGCTTCCGCCAGCAGCTTGCTTGCTGCGCCGAGGTTCTTACGGGTGTCCTCGGGGGTCGCGTAGACGGGGTTCTTCCATCCCGTGGTGAACACCTGCGGCGGAACCCCGCCCTTGACCTCGGTCAGGATCTCCAACTCGCGGCCGGTCGGCAATCCGGTCGCTTTCAGCTCGGAACCCTCGAAGTAGCTGCCGACGCGCTTGTACTCGTCGTAGAACAGGGTGGCGTTGGAGCGCTCGAAGTTGAACGCCAGATTGAAGGCGTGACGGACGCGCGGGTCCTGAAACTGAGGCCGGCGTGTGTTGAACGCGAAACTCTGCATCGGTGCGACGGTTGCCACCGGCAGTTTGACTTTCTTCACGAGCCCGCGCTTGGCCGCTTCAAAGTCGTAACCTGTCGCCCAAAATTTGGCGCTCGACTCGCGCCAGTAATCCAGCTCGCCTGCCTGGAATGCGAGAAATGCCGGAGACCGATCGCGGAAATACACGATCCTGATCTCGTCGAAGTTCCATTGGCCCTTGGCGACGGGGAGGTCCTTGGCCCACCAGTCGGCGACACGCTCGAACACAATCGTGCGGCCGGTGTCGACTTCCTTGATCCGATAGGGACCTGACCCGAGCGGCACTTCGAGCGTCGATTTGGAAAGATCGCGCGGCTCGCCGTTGGCGCCTTTCTCCGACCAGAAATGCTTGGGGAGAACGGGCAGCTCACCCACGATCATGGGTAGCTCGCGGTTGCCCTTCACATCGAACCTGAAGGTGACGCGGTTGCCGCCCACGTCTTCAGCCGCGACCACGTTCTTGTAGTAGAAGCCGAAGCGGGGCGACGCCTTCTTGATGGCGTCAAGGGAGAAGATCACGTCGTCCGGCGTGATCGGTTTGCCGTCGTGGAAGCGTGCGCCGGCACGCAACTGGAAGGTGGCTGACGAAAAATCGTCAGGATACGTCGCCCATTCGGCGACCAGGCCGTAGGCGGTCGAAGGCTCGTCGGGGCTGTAAGACATCAGGGTGTCGTAGATCAGCCGAACGCCGCCGGCCGCACTTCCCTTGACCGGGAATGGGTTCAGGGAATCGAACGTACCCATCGCCCACTGGCGAACGCGCCCGCCTTTCGGAGCGTTCGGATTCACCCACTTGAAATGCTGATAATCCTGGCCGTGGGCAGGCGCTCCGACCAGCGACAGCGCATGATGTTTCGGCAGTTCGTCGGAAGCGAGCGCACCAGAAGAGGGGAGCAACAGGCAGGCAATTGACGCGAGCACGAGGCTCAATCGCTGGGCCATGCGCCGATCGTATCCTTCCTGTGAGAACGTGTGCCGCAGGTGCGGCTGGACACGAGCAACTATGCCGGGTTGCACGTCCTGCGCCAAGTGAATCCTTGTTCATTGGCCGGGCAGCACGAGCGCTGCCGCACGCTGAGATCCCCGATTTGCGGGCCGCGTTGAGCCTACTTGGGCAGGGCGATCGGCGAGTCCGACAGGGTCCGCAGGTACACGAGCAGGTCGGCCAGGTCGGTGTTGTCCTTCACGCCCGGAAACTGCATCTTGTTCCCCGGGATAGCCCCGACAGGGCTGTGCAGGTACTTCGTCAGCTCATCCCAGCTCCAGGTGCCGGGGTGCTTCTTCATGGCATCCGAGAAGTTGAACCCGGGAGCCTCGGCAATCTTGCGCCCGACAACACCCCAGAGGTTGGGGCCGACGAGGTTGCGGCCCCCCTTATCGGCGGTATGGCAGGCGAGGCACTTCTTGAAAACCGCCTTGCCGGCGTCGGCGTTGGCTTTTGGCAGAAGTGTCGTGATCGCAGCCACGTCGAACGGCGCCTCAGGCTCAGCCGGCTTGGCGGCTATGGCCTCAACCGGCAGGGCCCACCCGGCCTTTTCCGGCTTGTGCTTATGGAAATTGATGTCGAGCAAGGTCTTGGTGCCGGCGATCACAAGAATCGCCGCCAGCACTGCACCTGCAATTTTATTGACCTCGAAGGAGTCCATAGCGGATGGCGCGATCCCCGTGAGCGGGCAAGCGGATTGATACAGCCGCCCGTGCTGCCGCGAATGGCGGTCACTATAGAAATTCGCACCGAGCTTGCAACCGAGCTTAGGTCCGTTCTAGGAGCTAGCCCCGAGGCGAATTGTCACCGGGCACGTCAGCGGCATGCATAAAGTTCTGGTCGTCATTCCTGCCCGCATGCAGTCCACGCGACTGCCGGATAAGCCCTTGGCGGATATAGCCGGGCAACCGATGATCGTGCATGCGCTGCGGCGCGCGACCGAGGCCGGCATCGGGCGCGTCGTCGTCGCAACGGATGACGAGCGGATTGTCGCCGCGGTGCGCAAGGCCGGGGGTGAGGCCGTCATGACCCGGGCCGATCACACATCCGGCTCGGACCGCGTGTTCGAGGCGACGACCCTCGTCGATCCGAATGGCACCTACGACATCATTCTCAATGTGCAGGGCGACTTGCCGGGAATGCACCCGGATCTGCCGCGGCAGTGCCTGGCGCCGCTCGTCGATCAGGGGCCAGACATCGCCACCATCGGCGCCGAGATCGTCAACGATGCCGACCGCAGCAATCCCAACTCCGTGAAAATCGTCGCTGCGTCCACCGGAGTTCCCGGCCGTCTTCGCGCGCTTTATTTCACACGCGCAACGGCGCCGTATGGGCCCGGGCCGCTCTATCATCACTTCGGCATGTACGCTTATCGGCGCGCGGCGCTGGAACGCTTCGTCTCGTTGAAGCCGTCCACACTGGAGGTGCGTGAGCAACTCGAGCAGTTGCGGGCGCTCGAAGACGGCATGCGCATCGACGTCACGCTCGTTGACACCGTTCCGGTCGAGGTCAATACTCCGCAAGACCTTGAGCTGGCGCGCCAAATTCTGACCGCGTAACTCGCTCCCACGTTTCGATTCCGCGCCATGACCGACCGCAAGACCGAGCCCGCCCCCACACGCGACGCCATGCGTGGATTGCGTGTGTCCTATCAAGGCGAGCCGGGCGCCAACTCGCACCTTGCCTGCAACGAGTTCTTCCCCTCGTGCACCGCCATCCCCTGCGCGACGTTCGAAGACGCGCTGGCGGCTGTAAAGACAGGCGATGCGCGTTACGCCATGATCCCTATCGAGAACTCGGTGGCGGGGCGGGTCGCCGATATCCATCACCTTCTGCCGGGCGCAGGTTTGCACATCATCGGCGAGCACTTCCTGCGTGTCCGGCATCAGCTGCTGGGCGTTCCTGGCGCAACCCTTTCGACGGTGAAGAAGGCGCTTTCGCATACGCAGGCGCTCGGGCAATGCCGCAACACCCTGCGCCAGCTCAACATCCAGCCCGTTCCCGAGGCCGACACCGCAGGCTCGGCGCGGATCGTCTCCGAGGCAAACGACCCGTCCTTGGCCGCGATTGCCTCCTCGCTGGCCGCGGAAATCTACGGCCTCAAAATCCTGAAAGCCGATATCGAGGACGAGCAGCACAACACCACGCGCTTTCTCGTGCTCGCCTCCAGTCCCGACCACGCCAAGCCTGATGACGGTCCGATCGTCACCACCTTCATCTTCCGCGTGCGCAACGTGCCGGCCGCGCTCTACAAGGCCATGGGCGGCTTCGCCACCAACGGCGTCAACATGACCAAGCTGGAGAGCTATCAGCTCAACGGCCGGTTCGTGGCGACCATGTTCTATGCCGACGTGGAAGGACATCCGGATGACCCGGCCGTAGCAAGGGCATTGGAAGAGCTCGGCTTCTTCTCGACCGAGGTGCACATCCTGGGCGCCTACAAGGCAAGCCCCTACCGGCAGCAGGCCAATAAAGCCGGATCTGCGGACTAGGCCGCCGGCCTCTCAGCCAAGCGCGGCTTTCACAGCCGTACGGATCTCGTCGAGCGTGAACGGCTTGATAATCACCTTGGCGAGCTTGCCCTTGAGGTGACCGGCGCGATCGAGTTCGCCGGCAAAGCCGGACATCAGGATGATGCGCAGTCCCGGTGCCGCGCCGAGTGCGTACTCCGCCAGGCCGATGCCATCGAGCCCCGGCATCTGGACGTCCGAGATGAGCAGGTCGAAGTTCGCCGGTCCTGCTGTGATGGCATCGAGCGCTTCGGTGCCGTCCTGTGTGGAGGTGACGGCGTGGCCATCCGTGGCCAGGGCGCGCTTCACCAGATCGCGTGTCGCGGCATCGTCATCGGCTAAAAGGATTCGTGCCATCGTGCCCTCCGCTGGGGCCCTCCGCTCGCACCAGCCGCCCCACGAAGGGAAGCTCGCGATAGCGATGAGCGAGATCCATCCCGTAGCCTACCACAAATTCGTTGGGACACTCGAACGCGGCGAAATCGGCGGTGAACGGCACGGAACGCGGCACTTTCTTATCGAGCAGGACGCAGGTCAGCACGCGCGTGGCCCCGCGCTGTTCCAGAAGGTCTTTGGCAAAGGCCAGGGTGCGGCCGGACTCGAGAATATCGTCGACGATCAGGACGCTCCGGCCCCGCACATCGGATTCGATGTCGCGCACGACGCGCACGGTCCCCGACGAGCGCTCGGCCTCGCCGTAGCTCGCCAGCGACAGGAAATCCACCTCCGGGGTCAGACCGGCACGATGCATGGCGCGGATGAGATCGGCCGCGAAAATGAAACTCCCCTTGAGGATGGGGACGATCAGAATGTCTTGCAGGCCCAGTTGCCCGACACCCTTGGCCAGGGCTTCGATGCGCCCGGCGATTGCTTCGGACGAGAAGAGGACCTGGATCGTGGGACCTTGTGCCGTCATGTGTGCGTGCACCGCTGCCGTGGGGTCATTTTGGAATGCAAGGGGTGCTATGAGTGTGCGAACTCATCAGTCCGCCATAATCGTAGCGATTGTTTCCCCCTTCCTCCAAGGAGAGCTAGAGGGTAATGAGCCCCACGTGGTCATCAGGGCGCAAGAGACTTTCGCTTGATCAGACTTAACGGCATAGGGCTCAAGTACGGCCGCGGCGGCGAAGTGCTGCGCGATGTTTCGTTTCACCTCCGGCCCGGGTCGTTTCACTTCCTCACCGGTCCATCCGGTTCCGGCAAGACATCCCTGCTGAGGCTGCTGTTCATGTCGACGCAGCCGACCCGCGGCTCCATCCATGTATTCGGGCAGGACATCTCGCGCGTGACGCCGTCGCGGCGCGCGCAGCTTCGCCGCCGTATCGGCATCGTCTTCCAGGATTTCCGGCTGCTCGAGCATATGACGACGTGGGAAAACGTCGCGCTACCGCTGCGGGTGACGGGTAAGCGCGTCGCCGACTACCGGGAGGACGTCACCGACCTGCTGCAGTGGGTCGGTCTTGGTGATCGCATGCATTCCGCACCCTCGGTGCTCTCGGGCGGTGAAAAGCAGCGCGCAGCCATCGCCCGTGCCGTTATCAACAAGCCCGAGCTGCTGCTTGCCGACGAGCCGACCGGTAACGTCGACCCGCACATGGCGCGCAGGCTGCTGCGCCTCTTCGTCGAGCTCAACCGCCTGGGCACCTCTGTGCTCATCGCCACCCATGATCATCAGCTGATGCGCCAGACCAAGGCGCCGCGCCTGGAGCTGCACGACGGCCATGTCCGGATCGTTTGAAAGACCGACAGGCCGCCCGGCGATGCCGCACCTGCAGGCGCGCACGGAGCCGACCTACGACGCCGGCCGCACAGGACCGGCCACCGCGCGCAGCATGCGTCCGCCGCTGGACCAGGAGCGCGGTGAGACCGGCACGGGCCGGGGCCGCCGCGCGGCCCGCACAATGCCCAATACGCCGATCGTGCCCGCGGGGTCGGTCACGGGCCGCTCGCTGACGGTCGTGATCACGATCATGTGCTTCCTCGCCTCGCTCACGGCCGGCGCGGTCTACATGATGAACCAGTCGGCGTCCGCCTGGCTGCGTGATATCGCCAGCGAAGTGACGGTGCAGATCGAGACCAAGGATCGCGCCGAGATCGACAAGACCGTTGCCGAGGTGACCGGTTTTCTCGCAAGCCAGCCCGGTGTCGCGAAGGTGAAGGCGCTCAGCGTCAACGACGCCGCCCAATTGCTGGAGCCATGGCTCGGCCAAACCGACGCGCTGGCGTCGTTGCCGGTGCCGCGGCTCATTGCCATCGAGCTCGACCGCAGTTCGCCGCCCAACGTCGACGCCTTGCGGGCTGAAGTCGGCGAGCGCTTTCCGGGCGTATCGGTCGACGATCACCGGCGATGGCAGCAGCAGATCCGCACCATCACCCGGTCGTTCGCCCTGGGCGGCCTCGCCATACTCCTGCTGGTGGGGGCGGCCACGACGGCAATCATCGTCTCGGCGACCAAGAGCGCCATGGCCTCCAACCGCGATATCGTCGAAGTGCTGCATTTCGTGGGCGCGACGGACCGCTTCATCGCGCGCGAGTTCGAGCGGCATTTTCTGCGGCTCGGCGTTCGTGCCGGCGTGGTAGGGGCCCTGTGGGCAACCGGCGTGTTCCTGGCCATGCCGACCGTGATGGAGATCATGGGCGGGGGCGCGGTGACGCTTGCCGAGATACGCCGCCTGGTGGGGATCGCTAGCCTCGATGCGCCCGGCTATTTCCTGCTCGCCATCGTCGTGCTTGTCATCGCAGCACTGTGCATGCTGACATCGCGTCTGGGCGTTTATCGCATATTGAACAGCCAGCACTAGCGCCGCCGCCGTTTGTGACGTGTGGGAAATTCTTGTTTGTGAGTGGCTTGATTGGCGCCGCAACGGGGCGCCGTTCGTCTAGGTTGGCGGGCAACTTGTCTTGCGCTCCCGGAACGGGTGCAAAGGGGCATCTTGGCGCGAGCATTGGCAATTCTCGGTGCAGTATTGGGCGTGCTGGCTTTGGCCTTTGCCGCCGGCTTCTGCATGTTCGCGCGCACCGTCGCAGATTACGTGCCGTCGCCGAACGATCGGGCCGAAGCAATTGTCGTGCTGACAGGCGGAGAGTTGCGGCTGGTGGCGGGCGCATCGCTTCTGATGCAAAAGCGCGGAGCGCGGCTTCTGATTTCGGGCGTCAACCCGCACACGCCACCGGAGAGCCTGCAACGCATCAGCGGCTTGCCGCACGAGATATTCACGTGCTGCGTCGATATCGATTTTGCCGCCACGACGACGGATAATGCGGAGCAGACCAGCGCCTGGGCCAGGACTCGCGGCTTCAAGAAACTGATCGTCGTGACATCGAGCTATCATATGCCGCGCAGTCTGACCGAGCTGCAGCGGATGATGCCGGACGCAATCCTGATTCCGCATCCGGTCGTTCCGCACAGGCTGATGGTGGAGCGCTGGTGGACCGACATGTATACGACCCGCGTTCTATTGTGGGAGTACGTGAAGTTCCTGCCGTCTGCGGCGCGTTACGGGTTGGCGCGTCTGGTGGGCTGGGAAGCCAACGTTCTGGCCGCGCATCGCGCCATATACGCATTGCCCACGTGAAGGTGCCGCGTGCTGGTCGTCAGGTCTCTCATCTTTTTTGTCGTTTTCTACGTGAACACCGCGCTCTTTCTGGTGCTGGGGAGCTGGCTGCTGCTTGCGCCGCGCCGCTGGGCCATGGAGGGGCTGCGCCTGCACGGGCTGGTGAGCTTGTGGTGGCTCAAGATCATCTGCGGAACACGGCTGGAGGTCCGGGGCGGGGAGAAGCTGCCGGCTGGGGCCTGCCTTGTCGCCTCCAAGCATCAGTCCGCCTGGGACACCTTTGCGCTGATCCCTGTGTTTCGCGACCCGGCGATGGTGATGAAGGCGGAACTCGGCCTGATCCCGCTCTATGGATGGTTCTCGCATAAGTTCCGGCACATCTTCGTCAAGCGCGACAAGGGGCCGAGCGCGCTGAAGGCAATGATCCGCGACGGACGTGAGCGCGCGTCCCACGGCCGCGAGATCGTGATCTTCCCCGAGGGCACGCGCCGTCCGCCCGGGGCTGCTCCCGATTACAAGCCGGGCTTTATCGCTCTGTATGAAGGCCTGGGGTTGCCCTGCGTGCCGTTGGCACTGAATTCGGGACTGTTCTGGCCGCGCCGGAGCATCCTGCGTTACCCAGGCACAATCGTGGTCGAGATCCTTGATCCAATCCCGGCCGGCTTGCCGCGTGCCGAGGCCCGCAAGCTCATCCAGGAGCGTATCGAAACCGCCTGTGGAGCGCTGATCGCGGAGGCGCTGTCGGCCCCCAACCCGCCGCCGCTGCCTGCCTTGGACAACGCTGCGCCGGCGGACGACTGATCGCGGGCCCAAATAAAATCAGAGCGCCCCGTGCGGGTGGAGGCGCTCTGATCAGTTGACCCACTGGTGCGGGGTTGAGCGGGTCGCCGGGATAACGGCAACCCCCCCTTCGTTATTCCGGCCCCTCGATTCTTTTTCGTTTGCGCTTAACTCTGCGGGAGAGAAACGCGCGTTTCGGCACGATAAAACTTGACGAACAAAAAGAGAACAAATATCTTTCATGGGCCCGGTTCGGCCTAGGGTGACCGGACGTTCAACCATCAGTAATGCATAGTGAAATGCGTGAGCCGATGACATCGCTGCCCGCCATCTCCCGGCGCATCTGGGACATGAAGTATCGCCTGCGGGCCGGTGATGGTGCGCCCATCGATCAGGGCATGGCTGATACGTGGGAAAGGGTTGGCAAGGCGATCGCCGCCGCCGAGCCCAAGCGCGAACGCGATCGCTGGGAAAAGACGTTCGTCGCCGCCGTGAGCGACCTCGCCTTCCTGCCGGCCGGGCGCATCCTGGCGGGCGCCGGTGCGGGCCGCGCCGTCACGCTCTTCAATTGCTTCGTGATGGGGCGGATCGAGGACGACCTCTCCTCCATCTTCGAGAACGTCAAGGAAGCCGCGCTGACGATGCAGCAGGGCGGCGGCATCGGCCACGACTTCTCGTCCCTCCGGCCCAAGGGCGCGCTGGTGAAGAGCATCGGCGCGGATGCGTCGGGTCCCGTCAGCTTCATGGATGTGTGGGATTCCATGTGCCGCACGATCATGTCCGCCGGCGCGCGGCGCGGCGCTATGATGGCGACGCTGCGCTGCGACCATCCCGATATCGAGGCGTTCATCGACGCCAAGTCCGATCCGGCCCGCTTGCGGAACTTCAATCTTTCCGTGCTGGTGACGGATGCATTCGTAACGGCGGTGCGCAACGGCAATCCCTGGAATCTGCAGTTCGAGGGCAAGGTCTACCGCACGGTCGATGCCCGCGGGCTCTGGGATCGCATCATGCGGGCGACCTACGACTATGCCGAACCGGGCGTGGTGTTCATCGACCGCATCAACACGCTGAACAATCTTGCCTACTGCGAAGATATCAGCGCCACCAACCCTTGCGGCGAGCAACCGCTGCCGCCGTATGGTGCCTGTTTGCTCGGATCCATCAATCTGGCTCGGCTTGTCGACAAGCCCTTCTCGAAGGAGGCGCGGCTCGACGAGCAGAGGCTGGTCGCGCTGACGGCGATCGCTATCCGTTTTCTCGATAATGCGATCGATGTCTCGGGCTATCCGCTGGCCGCGCAGAAGCACGAGGCCAAGTCCAAGCGGCGGATCGGGCTCGGTGTGACAGGCCTCGCCGATGCACTGATTATGGTTGGCGCACGCTACGGCACGCCCGAGGCGGCAGCGCTGGCCGGCCGCTGGATGGCGGCCATCGAGCATGCCGCCTATCGCGCCAGCGCGGACCTCGCGCGGGAGAAGGGGGCGTTTCCGCTCTACGACGCGGAGAAATTTCTCGCTGCGCCCAACGTGCGGCGGCTGCCGGAAGACGTGCGCGCCGCCATCGCCAAGCACGGCATTCGCAACGGTCTCGTCACCTCGATAGCACCGACCGGGACCATCTCGCTGCTG
>CADEEC010000004.1 GCA_902826255.1 uncultured Hyphomicrobiales bacterium
GATTTCTGGGTAGCGGTCTCGTTTGTCGCTTTTTTTGCCGTCCTCTACTATTTCAAGGTGCACACGCTGATCGGCAAGGCGCTTGACGGCCGCGCCGTAGCCATCAAAGAGGAACTCGACCAGGCTCGGCGCCTGCGCGAGGAAGCCCAGACCCTCCTCTCCGACTATCAGAAGAAGCAGCGCAATGCCGAGCGCGAGGCCGCCGAAATCATTGAAGAAGCCCGCCGCAACGCGGAAACCTATGCCCAGGAAACACGGGCCGCACTGAAGGATTCGCTCGAGCGCCGCACCCGGCAGGCGCAGGAAAAGATCGCCCGCGCCGAAGCACAAGCGGTCGAGGAAGTCCGCGCCGCGGCCGTTGACGCCGCCGTCGCGGCTGCGGAAAGGGTTCTGCGCGAAAAGGCTGCCGGTACAACCGGCGCGGCCATCACCGACGAGAGCATCCGCAATCTCAAGGGCCGCCTCAACTAGCTCGCTCCTGCCCTCAAGTCACACTAGCCGGCTGTTTTGAGAGGGTGTTTCGTCCGTTGCCTCGGTCGCCACAGCGCCGCCGTGGAATCGCGGGTTAATGACCCGTTACCAATTCCCTGACAATCCGTAGGCGTTGTTTAGCTTCAAAACAAGCCTCCACGCCTACACTTTCGCATCGCGCCAGGACGGCGCGCGCGACTGTTTGGGCGAAACCGGTCAGGCATGTTCGAGTCCTTGCTGCACGGGGTTATTGGCAGTTCCGACGGCATCCAGGAGCGCAAGGATGGCGTGGCCTTCCTGCGTGTTGCAAAGTCGGTCTACCCGCTCACAACCACATGCTATCTCGGCCTCAACATCCCGATGGGCCGCGACCGCAAGCGTTTTGCGCAATGCGCTTACTCCGACCAATGGGTAAAGCAATGTGTCAGCCGCGATGCCATTGCCACGGCCCGCCTGGCCGCCCTGGCGCTGGCGATGCCCGCGCCGCTCGACTGGAGCGAGCTGCCCGATACGCCTGACACGCGCAAGCTCAAGGCTCTCATCGAGGCCGAGGGCATTTGCGGTCCGGTCATGTCTATTCCACTGCGCCCGTTGGTGGGAGAAACCGCGCTTCTGTTTGTCGGCGCCGACATGACGGGCGAGGACTTCAAGAAACAGAAGACCTCGATCCTCCGAGAATTCCAGGTTCTCGCCAACTACTTCCACCAGCACATCCTGCGCATCTACGGCCACGACGCCGAGAGCCAGATGATCGTGTCGGCACGCGAGCTGGACTGCCTGAAGTGGGTTGCCGCCGGCAAGACAGCCTGGGAAGCAAGCGTCATTCTCGGCATCAGCGAGCGCACGGTCCGCTTCCACCTCAACGCCGCGCGCGAGAAGCTGAACTGCCTCACGACAACCCAGGCCGTTGCCAAGGCCGTCTCGCAGCAACTCATCGAGTGCTAGGTGCGGACGGTCAGCACGACGTCTTGTCGCGCTGAACATCCTTGATATGAAGGGAAATCTCTGGCGGCACGGACCAGCCGAAGTCGGCCCCGCGCAGATAACCGTCGCGCACCAGGCCTTTCAGCAGCTCGACGACGCCGGCATCCGGCATGGGTCGGCGGCCGGCAGAGATGCCGCCGTCCTTGCCTTCGACGGCGTCCGCCATCTTCATCATCGTCTTTGCGTTCGGGTCGTTGCTGTAGCGATCTATGATCCGCTGCTTGGCGGCGATATCGCCAAAGTAAGCCTGCAGCTCCTTGACGAGAATTTCCTTTTCCGCCGAGGCGCAAAACCTTTCGCGCTCCATGGCGAGCGCGCAGTTGAAGTACGCCGGCGAGTGCAGCGCACGCGTATAGCGCAGCTGCTCATCGGTCACGCCGATCTTGCGAATGCCGCCGGGCTTGAGGGCGGGCATGCAGATATCCGCGATGCGGGCATGCGCACCGGTTGCCGGCGGCGGCGTCGACACCGCGCCAAAGCTGTGCTCCGGGGCCGAGGAGAACGGCGACGCAAACAGCAGCGCCGAGCCGGCGCCGACAGCAATCGCAACGAACGCCAGAACAGCGGTGAGCAGCGTCGTCGAAAGGCCGTCACTTGCCGATACGGCGCGCACGGAGCCCAGGTCGACGGGTCCTTCCGCCACGTCCGATCGCATCGGAGCATCTGGGCGGCGCGGTCCGCCTCGTTTGCCGAATCCCACGTTCTCCTCCGTTCTCGCTATCTGCCTCTGCAGAGCGCCGCAAAGTCAGGGACGACCGTTTGCGCCTTGCCGTCATGCGTCACACCGGTATCTGTGACCCTGATGCCGGTCGCGTTCACGGCTGCATCCAGCCGCAGTGCACCCGGCGCCAGACCATAGAACGTGAGCCAGTTCCTGATGGCGGCGCAGAATATCCGCGCATCCTTGGCATCGTTTGCTTGGTCCGGACGCGCCACGCGTGCCGCGCCGAAAGCCGCGATCTTGAAACCGGACAGCACGCCCTTGGGCGCGTTCCTGAGATCGAACGGCGCGACACCCTCGACCCCGAGCATGGCCCGGCGGGTGGGCGCCTTGCCGGCGAAATCGATCAGGAGCGGGCGATCGGCAATGATCAGCGCCGCACTTTCGCGCGCATCCGCCATGTCAAGTTTCACCGGCGTGAGGGCCTTGGCCGGCCCCGAGGTGCTCTGCGGACCGTCAAAGGTGATAAGCAGGACCTGCAACGCGCGCGCCGCACCCTTTGCTTCACCCCGATAGGCGGCAAAGGACGACAGCTTGTCTTCCAGACCCTCGAGTTCGTAGTAGTCCGGCCCTGAGGTAATGCCGCCATGGTTGGACGCTTTATAGAGCGAATGCAGGATGTTGCGCGAGACGTAGTCGGTCAGGCGCGGGGTAGCCAAATGCATCGCGAGCGCCAGGACCGGGCCTGCTATGAGAACCATGAGGGTCAGTGCGATCGCCAGCTTCAGCAATCGCTCGGCAACGGCACCGCTGGTGTCAGACGAGGACATGCCGATACGCCCTGTGGAAGCAAATACGCCGCCGGCGGCCCGCACCGGAACCCAAGCAACCGGCTTACCGTATGCGTTCTAACGGGAGATTAATCAGGCGGACGCGCAACGCATCTTTCACCCTGCGGTGCGGCAAGGATACTGCCTCAATCGTAGGCAGCCTTGGCGATCGTCCTTTGACCGCCCGGGGCGAGCCGACGCTCGAGCATGAGCGAATAGCGCGACATGCCGAAGCAGAAGATCCAGAACACGAACCCGGCAAAAACGTAGCCCGTCATGGGTGTGGCAGGCGACAGCCAGCGCTGGGCGGAGAGCGCAGCCTGCACCATCCCCAGCAGGTCGAATATGCCGATGATGAGAACGAGGCTCGTGTCCTTGAAGAGACCGATCAGCGTGTTGACGATACCCGGGATCACCAGCTTCAGCGCCTGCGGCAGGATAATGAGCCCCATCTTATGCGGATAGGACAGCCCAAGCGCGTCCGCCGCCTCGAATTGACCGCGCGGGATGGCCTGCAATCCGCCGCGAATGACCTCGGCAAGGTAAGCCGCCGAGAACAGCGCCACCATGATGAGGGCTCGCACCAGCTTGTCGATGGTCCAGCCGTTGGGAAGGAACAGAGGCAGCATCACCGACGACATGAACAGCACCGTGATAAGGGGCACGCCGCGCACAAACTCGATGAATCCCACGGAGGCCCAGCGCACGATCGGCATCTCCGAACGGCGCCCGAGGGCCAGGAGGATGCCGATCGGGAAGGCGGCCGCGATGCCCACGCTGGAGATCACCAGCGTCACCAGCAGCCCGCCCCAGGAATCGGTTGGGACGTCGGGAAGTCCAAACACGCCTCCGGCCAGCAGGATGGTGGCCAGGATCGGGAAAACACCCAGCACGTAGAGCGATGACCACAGCTTGCCGGGGATGCGCGGCACCATGAGCGGCACGAGCCCCGCCAGGGCCAGGGCATACGTGAGATTCACACGCCAGCGCTCGGCGTCGGGATAACGCCCGTACATGAACTGGCCGAACCAGGCCGATACGAAGGGCCAGCAGGCGCCGGCATTCTCGCGCGTGCAGGCGCCGCCATCCTCGCCCTCGAAGGTGGCGTTGACGAATGCCCACCCGATCACGCCATGCGCAACCTGGTAGACGATCCATCCCGCAATCACCGTCAGGATGGTGTTGCCGATCGACGAGAACAGATTGGCCCTCAGCCACGCCCATGGGCCATTCGCCGTCGTGGGCGGTGGGGTGAGGGGTCGAGCGGACGCGGTCATGGCGTCATCGCTCCACCAACGCCATGCGGCGGTTGAACCAGTTCATGAAGATCGAGGTGAGCAGGCTCAGCAGCAAGAACACCGCCATCGTCACCAGAATGACCTCGATGGCCTGGCCGGTCTGATTGAGAACGGTGCCGGTGAAAACATTGACGAAGTCTGGATACCCGATGGCTACCGCCAGCGAGGAGTTCTTTGTGAGGTTGAGATACTGGCTGGTCAGCGGAGGGATAATGATGCGGGCGGCTTGCGGAACGATCACCAGCCGCAGCGATTGCCGGTTGGTGAGGCCAAGGGCTTGGGCCGCTTCCGTCTGTCCCTTCGGAACGCCGAGTATGCCGGCGCGCACGATCTCGGCGATAAAGCTCGCGGTGTAGAACGACAGCCCGAACAGAAGTGCCAGCAGCTCAGGCAGCACGACAATGCCGCCTTGGAAGTTGAACCCGCGCAGCTCCGGATAGCTCCAGGACAACGGCTGCCCCGACGTGAAGTAAGCAAACAGCGGCATGCCGACGACGAGGACCAGCACCGTACGAAGAACCCGGAACCGCTGGCCGGTTACACGCTGGCGCCGCCGCGCCCACCAGCCAATGCCGATCGAGAGGATCAGCGCCGCCCAAAAGGCAGCCGCCACACGCGAAAAGCCCATCTCCGGCACCGGCATCGGCAGGTAGAGGCCGCGCACGTTGAAGAAGGCGCCGCCGGGAAGCACATAGCTCTGCCGCGGCGACGGCAGCGTCTTGAGCACCGCGAAGTACCAAAAGAACAGCTGCAGCAGCAGCGGCAGGTTGCGTACGATTTCGACGTAGGCGCCGGCGAGCCGCGCCACCAGCCAGTTCGATGACAGCCGCGCGATGCCAATGACGAAGCCGAGCACGGTCGCAAACACGATGCCGAGACCAGCCACCAGCAGTGTATTGAGCAGCCCGACCCAGAATGCCCTGCCATACGTCGATGTGTTCGAGTAGGGGATCAGCGTCTGTGAGACGTCAAAGCCGGACGTGCGGTTGAGGAAGTCGAAGCCGGACGCGATGTTCTGCCGGCGCAGATTGTCGGCAACGTTGTTGACAACCCAATAGACCAAGTACCCCAGCGCCAGCAGTAGAAGCACCTGATAGATGACCTGGCGCACTTCCGGCCGGTAGAGCGGGCTGCGCGAGGCGGTCCCATCTTCGAACGAGCCGCGGGATGTCGTCGTCATCCGTAGCCCGCCTGGGTCCGCCTTGCACTCCGGGTCATCGCGTCGGCCGCCGCTTGGTCAGCGAATCGGCGGGGCGTACTGAATTCCGCCTTTGCTCCAGAGCTTATTCAAGCCGCGATCGATCTTGATGCGCGAGCCCGCACCCACGTTGCGCTCGAAAACCTCCGCGTAGTTCCCGACCTGCTTGATCATGCGGTAGGCCCACTCGTTGTCGAGACCGATCCCCTTGCCGAAGTCGCCCTCCTTGCCGAGCAGGCGTTTGATGTCAGGAACGGTGGAGGTCAGCATCTGGTCGACGTTGGCCTGCGTAACACCGGCCTCCTCGGCGTTGATCAGCGCAAAGTGCACCCACTTCACGATCGTGAACCACTGGAAGTCATCCTGGCGAACAACCGGCCCCAGCGGCTCCTTGGAGATGACGTCGGGGAGCACCATGTGCTCGTCCGGTTTCGCCATCTGCAGGCGGACCGAGTAGAGCCCCGATGCATCCGTCGTGTAGCTATCGCAGCGGTCGGCTTGATAGGCCTTCAAGGCCTCGTCCGCCTTGTCGAACACCAGCGTCTTGTACTGGAGATTGTTGGACCGGAAGAAATCCGCGAGGTTGAGTTCCGTGGTGGTGCCCGTTTGAACGCAGACGGTGGCGCCGGAGAGTTCCTTGCCGGTTTTCACGCCGGCCGATTTCTTCACGATGAAACCCTGCCCGTCATAGTAATTCACACCAACAAAGGCCAGGCCCTGCTGGGAATCGCGCTGCAAGGTCCACGTGGTATTGCGGGCCAGCACGTCGAGCTCGCGCGATTGCAGCGCCGTGAAGCGCTCCTTCGTGGTCGTTGCGACGTAGCGGACCTTGCCGGCATCGCCGAGCACAGCCGCGGCAATCGCCTTGCAGTAGGCGACATCCAGGCCCGACCAGACACCCTTGTCGTCGGCAGCGCTGAACCCGGCCAGGCCGACGTTCACGCCGCAGACCAGCTGACCACGCGCCTTGACGGTATCCAGCGTTTTCTGCTGCGCCTCGACGACGCCGGCGCCGGCGACCATCATTGCGGCGACCCAAAACACGCCTCGCGCAAGATGCTTCATATCGCTTCTCTCCGATCGATTGTTTCAATCTCAGTGTTCAGTCCAACCGCTGGCCTGTCAAATCTCCTCAGTGCTCCAGGATCTGCGACAGGAAAAGCTTTGTGCGGGGCGATCTCGGATTGCCGAAGAATTGCTCGGGCGGTGCCTCCTCGACGATCTCGCCCTGATCCATGAACACCATTCGGTCGGCAACCGAGCGCGCGAAGCCCATCTCGTGCGTCACGCAAAGCATGGTCATGCCCGAACGCGCCAGCTCCGTGATGACATCAAGCACTTCCTTGATCATTTCCGGATCGAGCGCCGAGGTGGGTTCGTCAAACAGCATGATGCGTGGGCTCATGCAAAGCGCACGCGCGATGGCAACGCGCTGCTGCTGACCGCCTGAAAGCTGGCCGGGATACTTGTTGGCCTGCTCGGGGATATCGACGCGCTCCAGATACTGCATGGCAATACGCTCGGCCTCGGCGCGGGGCATCTTTTTCACCCACACGGGACCGAGGCAGAGATTGTCAAGCACCGTGAGGTGCGGGAACAGGTTGAAGCTTTGGAACACCATGCCGACTTCCGCCCGCACGCGGTGGACCTGGCGCAGGTCTTCCGTCAGCTCCACGCCATTGACGACAATGCGGCCCTGCTGGTGCGTTTCGAGCCGGTTGATGCAGCGGATGAGGGTGGACTTGCCGGAGCCGGAAGGCCCGCAGATAACGATCTTCTCACCCTTGGCGACCGTGAGATTGATGTTTTTGAGGACCTGAAAGGCGCCGAACCACTTGCTCAGCCCAACAACGCGAATTGCTGCATCGCGCTCCTTCGCGCTGAGGAACTCCACATCCCGCCCGGCGGAACCTACCCGTTGCTCGACCATGCGTGAGTATGGCTTTGCCCCGCTACTGAGGCAATGCGTAGCTTTCCCAACGCCCGAACCGGTTCACCGGTGCTTGATTTCGCCGTGAACGGCCGATCCCGTTAGATACATTCGCACGGAGCACCAAACCTTCCGATGGCGGATACCCCGAACCGTGAATGCCGGCTAGCCGGCCTGATGCGATCGGCCCAGGACGGGGACGGCGAAGCCTACGCTGCGCTGCTCAACGAAGCGGCTGCAATCTTGAGGAACAGGATCCCACAGCGGCTGCGGGCCCTGCAGCGGCAGGATATCGAGGATCTCGTGCAGGACACTCTGTTGTCCCTGCATCAGGCTCGGGCGACATATGACCCCGGTCGGCCTTTCATACCCTGGCTGATGGCGATCGCCCGGCATCGCATGGCCGACGGTGCACGGCAGCATGCCCGGCGCGCCTCCAACGAAGTTGCCTGCGACCCGCTGCCTGAGGCAGCATCAGAGGATCGCAGCACTCAATTTGACTCGGGGGATAGGCCAGCCCTTGCCCGAGCCATGGCGCTGCTTCCTTACCGGCAACAGCAAGCGATTAAACTCGTGAAGCTGCACGAGATGTCACCCGGCGAAGCTGCGGCGATCACCGGGACAAGTGCCGGCGCCGTGAAAGTCGCGGTACATCGTGGAATCGCCGCGCTTCGCAGGACAATGGGGGTCAAGTCATGACCCGCGACACACAGGATTTCATCGCGCAACTTGCTGCAGACGTCCGTCCTGTGCGCAGGTTACCGGCTCCATGGCAGCGGGCATTGCTTTGGTTTGGCCTTGTGCTGCCTTACGCGATTGTAGTTGCACTTATTCATGGCGCCGTCCTGCCGGCCGAGAGCACAGCGCGGTTCGCAGTCGAACAGGGTGCGGCCCTCGCTACGTCTTTCGCTGCAACTCTGGCGGCGTTTGTGACCATCGTTCCGGGCTACAACAAGCGCATTCTTCTCCTGCCAGCCCTCCCGTTTGCCCTTTGGATCGCCAGCGTTGGGTACGGTTGCGTGCAGGACTGGGTGCAGCATGGGCCCGAGGGCCTTACGATCCGTCCCGACTGGGATTGCCTGCAGCCTGCCGCCATACTGGGACTGGTGCCGGCGCTGGCGTTGTTACTGATGCTGCGGAAGGGCGCGGCTCTTCAACCGCGCCTCACGGTAGCCTTCGCAGGGTTGGCAGTAGCAGGCATCGCAAACTTCGGGCTGCAGTTCTTCCACGCGCGCGATGCCAGCATCATGGTTCTCGTCTGGCATCTCGGGGGGGCCGTCGCTCTCGCGGGCATCGGCAGCGTGCTCGGGCGGCGCCTGCTTCCATACCGGACAGCGCTCACCTGACCTCTCGCGATTTCACCTAATCGTGTTGTCGGGGAAGCGTAACCCCTGAGACCTCCCCAGCGAAAGATGAGTACCGGCGCAAGGCGTTGCTGCCGGCCGATACACATGTGACGAAAGGAAGCCTGCCCATGAACATCAAAGCCCGCGTTCTTCTGACGGCCTGCGCCAGCGCCCTGTCCTTCGGCATCCTTGTGGCCGCGCCGCCGACCTACGCCCAGAACACGATGGGCAAGGACGAGAAGAAGGACATGATGAAGGGCGACAAGAAAGACATGCAGCCAGCCGACACCATGTCCAAGAACGACAAGAAGCACATGATGAAGAAAGACGACATGATGAAGAAGGACGACATGAAGAAGTAGTCGCCTTCGCCCGGAGCAAGCGGCGTGTGGAGGCCGGCGCACCGGCCTTCCCGCCATGCCGGCACTTCAGAAGTGCGACGTGGATACGTAGACTTGATAGTCCGCCTGCTCGATAAAGCGCACCCCGAGCAGCCTCTTGCCGCGCCGGACAACCGAGCAGATCAAGCGCTTGTCCGCCTGGCCGGCAATGGTCAGGTAGAAATCATCCGGCACGTCTGCGGCGGACCCCTCAACCTGGATGAGGGCGCCCCCCCGGGATGTATTCAGCACCTTGCAGGGAACGGTCTCCGTCGACCGCATCCCCTTGACGAGGACGAGCTGGCCGCCGCGCCGCAGCCAAACCCGCTGGGAGCGCCGCCGTTCCGATCCTTTCGAGCCCTGGGTCATGCAATTTCAGTCCGGTTTGGACTACAGGTACCGGCGAAGCGTGGAATTTGCCTTAACCGATTGACAATTGCGGCACCGCGGCGGGCCTGGCAGCCCATAAAGAGGTGCCAAAACCGCCCAACTTCGAGCAAAAACCTGGGCCAAACCGATACGGCGGGGCGGGCTCGCGTGGTTAACCACGCGTCTAGGGACAGCCGCACACGCGCCGTTGCCGGTGCATAGTCTGCGGATTGTTTGGAGCGTTACGACTATGCGTTGCCCATCCGGTCGCCATTGCGCGAGCCTTGTACGGGCGATTGTTGTCCTGTCTGCCTTGGTTCTGAGCGGGTGCTCGAGCGGGTCTTCACTTTCCGGCTCATCGCCAAACCTCCTGGAAAAGATGTTCGCCATGGCCCCGTCCGACGGCGAGGCCGAGAAGGTTGCAGAGAAGAAGTCCGCCTGCGGCACGCCGGCTCAATGCCGCTCCGCGCTGAAGGCCATGGTGGAAAGCCCCAAGCGCCCCTGGGTCGGCCAGCAGATGCCGCCAGATGCCTACGCCGATGGAACGCGGCTGTTCGCGTACCGGGCCTTGCGCAAGCGGCTGAAATGCGACGAGCTTGCCCGGGCAATCGATGAAATGCGGGGCGTGTCCAAGTCGCTGAACGGCACGGTGTCGGGCATCAGCAGCGAACAGGCGGCACGCACGCGCGCGCTGAACGTACAGGTCGAAGGCGAGCTTGTGCGCGAGCGCACGGCGCGCTGCCGGGCCTGATCCCCGCTACGCGCGGGCATCTTCCAGGATCATCGCCGCGGCTTTCTCGGCGATCATCAGGGTCGGCGAATTGGTGTTTCCAGAAGTGATCGTTGGCATGATCGACGCATCTGCGACCCGAAGCCCCTGCAGTCCGTGCACCCGCAGACGCGGGTCCACCACGGCCTGCTCGTCGGTGCCCATCTTGCAGGTGCCGACTGGATGGAAAATTGTGGTGGCGATGTCGCCGGCCGCCTTTGCGAGCTCGTCGTCACCTTGGATCTGAAGCCCGGGCCGGAACTCTTGCGGGTGATATTGCGCCAGGGACGGCATCGACACGATGTTGCGCGTAACGCGGATGGCGTCGGCCGCAACACGACGGTCGTCCTCGGTTGAAAGGTAGTTCGGCCTGATCTCGGGGTGCGCATCGGGCTCAGGCGAAGTGATGCGCACATACCCCCGGCTCGTCGGCCGGATATTGGCAACGCTTGCCGTGAACGCGGGAAACGGATCGAGCGGCTCACCGAACTTCGGCAGGGTCAGCGGCTGCACATGGTATTGCAGGTTGGGCGTCTCGCGGCTGGGATCTGACTTCACGAACGCACCGAGCTGGGAGGGCGCCATCGTCATCGGTCCGCGGCGCGTAAGCACATACTGGGCCGCGAAGGCGGCACGCTGGACCAGGCTCTGGAAGCGCTCGTTCATGGTCCGCACACCGGATACTTTGTAGGCGCAGCGCACTTGCAGGTGATCCTGCAGATTGCCGCCGACGCCTTTCAGATCGTGGCTCACCTCGATGCCAAACGGCTGCAGCGCGGCACCCGGGCCGATGCCGGACAGCTGCATGATCTGCGGAGAGCCGATGGCGCCCGCCGACAGCACGACCTCCCGCGCCGCCCTGACGGTGCGCCTCTGGCCGCCCTGGCGCATCACGAGCCCGGTTACGCGTCGGCCGTCCAGCAACAGGCGCTCCACCATGGCATCGGTCTCGACGGTGAGATTTGCGCGGTGGCGCACCGGCCGCAGGAAGCCTTTCGACGTGTTCCAACGCACGCCCGTTTTCTGATTGACGTGGAAATAGCCGCAGCCCTCGTTGTCGCCGCGGTTGAAATCCTCGACTTTCGGAATGCCCGCCTCCTCCGCCGCCTCCCGGAAGGCGTCCAGGATCTCCCAGCGGATTCGTGCCAGCTCGACCCGCCATTCGCCCCCGCGCGCGTGCAGATCGTCGAAAGCGTCGGGCTGCAGCGCCCACTGATCCTCGTGCTTCTTGAAATGGGGCAGCACATCGTCCCAGGCCCAGCCGGGATTGCCCATCTGGCGCCAGAGGTCGTAGTCGCGCGCCTGCCCGCGCATGTAGATCATGCCGTTGATGGATGAGCAGCCCCCGAGCACCCGGCCACGGGGATAGGCCAAGCTGCGTCCGTTGAGGCCCGGCTCCTCTGCCGTTTTGAACCCCCAGTCGGCGCGCGGATTGCCCATGAGATACAGGTAGCCGACGGGGATATGGATCCAGTGGTAGTTGTCCTTGCCGCCAGCCTCCAGCAGGAGAACGCGCGCGCCCGGATCGGCCGACAGGCGATTGGCGAGGAGGCATCCCGCCGTCCCCGCACCGACCACGATGTAGTCGTAGCTGTCTGCCGGCATTGCGCGTTTTCCCCCGCCTGACACTGCGCGTCGCGCAGGCTGTTTGTTGGATCGGTCCGGCCGCCGAACCGGTAGTCCTGGCCGGAGCGTCGGCACGAAGAAATACTACAACCCCTGCGCTCGGCCACAAATTCTCCTTGGTTACGCCGCTTCCTCAGACCCAGTGCGGGTGTTTGGGCAGGCGATGGGAGCGCATGCGCAGCACCATAACGATCATGAACGCCAAGGGGGGAGTCGGTAAGTCGACGCTCGTCCTCGCACTGGCAGAAACCCTGTCGGTGACGCACGGCAAACGTGTCCTGGTAGTCGATTCGGATGCCCACGCCAGCATCAGCAACATGCTGATGCGGCCGGAGTGGGTGCACACGGTCCAGGCCAAGGGCCGGACCATGGTGGACTTTTTCATCTCCACCGTGCTCAGGAACGAGCGCGTTGCCTGGACCTCCTACTTGTGCACCGGCGTGTCGGACATCGACGACGCCCGCACGATCGACCTGCTTCCGGGCGGCGGCCATCTGACACTGTTCGAGCGCGAGGTCTCCAAGGCCAGCCAGGAGGCGTTGCTGCGACTTTGCGTCAGGGCGTTCCTGGCAGATGCACGCAACGCCTACGACTTCGTACTGATCGACAGCGCCCCGGGCCTCTCCATCCTGACCGAGTGCTGGCTGCGCGAAGTCGATTTCTACATCTCCCCGACCAAGCCAGACTACATCTCGACCCACGGCCTCCAGTTTCTGGGCCAGTTCAGCCAGCGGGACGCCGAGATGGGATTTGCCGAATGTCTCGGCATCATTGTCAGCATGAAGGATAGCTCGTCGTTCGAGGATGCCCAGTTCGAGCGCTGGCTCAGACAGAACTCCAAGCAGCCCTGCTTCGACCAGGTCATCCCGCGCGCCACGTCTCTACAAACGGCGGCATACTTCTGCCCCCGGCCGCGGTCCTACTGGGCCAAGTATCCTGGCGAGACTGGAAAAGCTCTCCGCCAGCTCGCTGCCGAGCTCATCATACGCAACGCCGCCGCGCACGCGCACCGCAGCTACGACGGGCGAGCCGCGGAGTAAACCCCGAGGAGGAAGCCAAGTACTTGGCTCCCTCCTCAAGAAAAAACCATTGATGGAATCTAGTTGGGTTTGGTCGAACCTGTACCCGTGGTGCCGGTATCGGTTGAGCTGGTCCACTGCCACTCCGGCGCGGCCTTGAGACTTTCTTTCGTGGCATTCACGGTCAAGACCGTGTTCCGGTTTGCGTCAGTCGCCATGCGCAGCGCATCGAACGAGATCGCCACTTCGCGCTCGCCAATTCCCAAGAAGCCGCCCACGCCGACAATCACGGCGGCAACGCGGCCGTCCTTCGACAGCACCACTTCGTTGATGTCGCCGATGCTCTCATTGGCTGTGTTGCGGATGGTGGATCCGATCAACTTGCTCGCACGAACCTCACCAGCCTGATGCGAGTACCACATCGTCTGCTTGCTTTCGGCCGGCGCCGTCGCTGCCGGCGGAGGAGACGTGGAGGGGGCAGGCTGGGTCTGAGCTATGGCCAAGGGAACCGCGAGCATCGACAGCAACGCAGCCGTCGAGACGGAAACAACTTTCATGATGCTTTTCCTCTTGATGAGCGAACGCTTTGCAGCAGTCTCAAGAGCGAAACGCGAGCGCGCGAGCGCGGTTCCGACATCGGGGCGCGTCAACACGCTCCAACAAAGCAAATGCTCGCGGCACCAAAGCACCGCGAGCTGATTTTGCAGCAGCAGCTATACCGGAACTAGCGTCCCCGGAAACGGCTCATGAACGGCCCGAGCAGATCGGAGTAATCATCGGTCCAGGGCCGCAGGTCGTTGTCGTCCAGCTCAATCACACCGGCGAGCGCGCGATAGGGCTGCAAAGCCTTATCGTTCTTGGTGAAGATCACCACGTTCGACGTGGACTGGGCGTAGCTGCCGTCGGCCTCGTTGTCCGACACGATGATACCCGCAGCGCCGGCAGGCAGCTCCCGTAGTGTAGCACTCAGCACGGACTCCAGGTCCAGATAGCGGTTGGAGGTGTGCAGGAGAACGACACCATCGGGCTTCAGCTTGTTCAGATACATCGTCACTGCCTCGGCCGTGAGCAGATGCATCGGAATAGCGTCGGAGGAGAACGCGTCGATGATGAAGAGATCGAAGCTGGCGTCCTTCTCCTTGGCCATCGTCAGCCGCGCGTCGCCGACAACGATGTCGATGTCGGGCTGGCACTTCGAGATGAAGGTGAAGTTCTTTGGATCTTTGGCGATCTTTATGACCAGCGGATCGATCTCGAAGAAGCGCCAGGTTTCGCCCTCCTGCTTGTGGCAGGCGCTGGAGCCGGCACCCAAACCAACGATGCCGTAGCGGCCTTTCTGGCCGGCGAGCACCTCACGCCGCTTGGCGATGGTCTTTCCGATCGGACTGCCCGGATAGTAGTAGGTGGCGGGCGTCGTATCGTCGACCGGATCGCCGTTCTCGTTCCAGAAGCGCTGCGCGCCGTGCAGCGTGGTGCCGTGCATCAGGATGCGGAACTCGCCGTCCTCCGACGGCTGCACGCGGTACACGCCGAAGAAGCTCCGCTGCGCCTCGCCGCGATTGACGTTGGAGGGCAGCCAGACGAGCGCCGCACACATCAGAATCGCCACCAGCAGCTGCCTTTGCGGCGAGTGCACGTTGGCCAGCAGAACGGCGCCGAGCACCATCACGACGAGAGCCGTCGTGCCCCATTGCCCCATGGTGAAGCCGTTGTTGGCGGCCAGCGTCGGCAGCCACATGATGGCGAGGACGCCGGCGGCCGCGATCAGCCACATCATTGTCAATTCGTTCTTCTGCTCCTCCTTGGAGCCGAATGCGAAGTTGAGGGCGTTTGGCCGGCAGGCCATGGAGAGAGCCAGCAGCAAGGGATACTCGTAGATCTGGCTGAAGATGTTGGGCGCAACCAGAGCGGTGAACAGGCCGCCCAGCGCGCCGCCGACCGACATCCAAAGGTAGAACTCGGTGAGGTAGCGTGTCGCCGGCCGGGCTTCGTAGAGCGTGCGATGCGCCAGCATCGCCGTCGTGAACAGGACCGCGATGCCAGTTGAGCTGGTCACGAACCAGCTCTCGTTGCGTGTCTGCGCAAGCGTGATCAGAGCCACCGCAAGCGCGACCAGATGCAGGAACAGCAGCGTCTCGCGCTTAATCAATGGCGGATCGCGGAAGACCAAGACAAAAGTGAGCAGGTAGAGCGCGAGCGGGATCACCCACAGCAGCGGGGCGGAAGCGACGTCGGTGGTGAGATGCACCGTGAACGCAGTCATCAAACCGACCGGCACGAAGGCCAGCGCAATCCAAGTCAGCTTCTGTGTCAGCGTAGGAGCCGGCCCTGCGATGTCACCGGCAGACGCCGCCTCAGCCGGAGCTTCCGCCACGCCTCCAGCCTGAGCCCCGCGCATCAAGAAGAATGACACACCGATCGAGATCACCAGCAGCACGTACACATATGCCCAGAGATGGCTGAGAGAGCTCAGCCCGAACGCCGGCTCGAGCAGGAAGGGGTAGCCCAGCAGCGCTATCAGGCTGCCGAGGTTGCTGGCGGCATACATGAAGTAGGGGTCGCGCGCGTTAGGATGGCCGGTGCGCGCGAACCAGGCCTGCAGCAGCGGCGCGTTGGCCGATACCGCAATGAAGGGCAGGCCGATCGACGTTGCAAACATGCCGAGCTGCCAGAAGTACGGCTCACCGGCCGGCGGCTCGCCCCACAACCTCGACATGCCGATGGGCAAGCAAATGAAGGCGGCAACGCACACGCCAAGATGGATAAGCCCGGTGAGGTGCGGCGGCGCCCGGCTGATCAGCAGGTGGGCGTAAAAGTAGCCGGCAAGCAGCGCCGCCTGGAAGAAGAATACCGAGACCGACCAGACCGAGGGGGACCCCCCGAGCACCGGCAGCACCATCTTGGCGAACATCGGCTGGATGGCGAACAGCAGCAGGGCAGAGAGGAAGGTGGTGACGGTAAACACCCACATCATCGCGGGTGCGTTACGGGCCAGATCCACGAAGAACTGGGGGACGCCGCTCGCCCCGGCCGGCTTGACCGGGTCATTCTTTTCGATCGTCTCGTTAGACATTCCCTTGCACCTTCTCATCTAGGGCGCGCGCCAGTTCATTGAGCGCCGGGCATCAGGATCCGATCCCTCCAGCCGGGGAGCGCTGGCTCGGCCGACTGAATCCCCGCTGATCGCGCCGGGAAACTAGTGACATTGGTTAATACTTTCCAGCCGTTTCTAACGGGCTGAAGCGGCGCCGCCGGCAGGCTTGAGGGTACCCGGCACCAACAACTGCAAAATCCTTTGTCCTTGCCCGCCTGGCCCCCCGGGGGGATTTACCCCGCGTTATCCATAATCGCTTGCACTTTTAGTCAAATCATCCCGTCAAAAGAAACGATTAGGACACCTTGAGTATCACTTGCTCACTCGGACTTTGCTTGGGGAGCAACGGTGTTTGATCGCAAGATATTGGCAGCGGCGCTGCGTTATCTGGCCAGCCGTCTGCAGAACGCACTTGGCCGCCCGCCCACGGCGGTGAGCCAAGATGCACTACTTGCTGCAGCTTTGCAGGGCCTGAACGTCGCGCGCGACAGCAAGTCGATCGTCGTCACGCGTGACGGGCTGATCATTTCCGCCAACCAACGTGTTTTGGATCTTACAAACAGCACGCTTGGCGAGTTGCTTGGCAAACCTGTTTGGGCAACTTTGCTCGAGCAACTGCCGGAAAGCGGCAGCCACTCCAAGCCGTGGGAAACCAAGCTCAAGGCTTGGCCTGAGCCCGTCCCCGTGGAAGTCGTGCACGAGGTGCTCGGCAGGCCGTTCTCGGGGATCGAGGTCTACGCCATCCGCGACCTGCGGCAGCGCCAGAGGCTGGTGGCCCAGCTCGAGCAGCAGAACATGCGGTTTCACGCAGCCCTGTCCAACATGTGCCAGGGACTGTGCATGTTCGACGCCGACGAAAATCTCGTCATCGCCAACGAGCGCTACGGCGAGATGTATGGACTTGCGCGCGACATCATCATACCCGGCACGCCATTCCGGAAAATTCTGGAAGCCCGGATCGCGATGGGTGCGTACGTGGGAAGCGAACCTGAGAAATACGTCCGGGAACGCGTTGCCGCCGTTCGCGAGCGCGTCTCCTCCACCAAGATTCAGACGTTGTCGGATGGGCGCGTCATCTCCATCTCCCACCAACCCATGTCCGACGGCGGCTGGGTGGCGACGCATCAGGACATTACCGATCAGCGCAGATCGGAAGCCAAGATCGCCCATATGGCGCTGCACGACGCCTTGACGGACCTGCCGAACCGCACCCTTCTCAACGAACGCCTGGAGCAGGCCCTGGCCTATGCCAGACGCGGGGAGATCGTGGCGACGCATCTCCTCGACCTCGATCATTTCAAGAACGTCAACGATACGCTGGGCCACGCCGTCGGCGACAAGCTGCTGCAGTTGGTATCCCAGCGGCTGAGCTCCCTTGTCAGGGAAACCGACACCGTCGCACGCATGGGTGGCGATGAATTTGCCATTGTGCAGGTCGCACTGGAGCAGCCGGCCGATGCCGCAACGCTGGCAAACAGGGTCATCGAAGCGATCTGCGCACCGTACGACATCAACGGCCACCAGGTAACGGTGGGCACCAGCGTGGGCATTGCCATCGGGCCCAATGACGGCACCGATCCCGACCAACTGATGCGCAACGCCGACCTCGCACTCTACAGGGGGAAGAACGAAGGCCGTGGCGTCTATCGCTTCTTTGAGCCGGGGATGGACTTGCAGCTCAAGGCGCGCCGCGCGCTCGAATGCGATCTGCGCGCTGCGCTCACCGAAGGCCAGTTCATTCTCTACTATCAGCCGGTCATCAATCTCGAGCGCAACGACATCACTGGATTCGAAGCGCTGATCCGGTGGCAGCACCCCGAACGCGGCCTGGTGCTGCCGAAGGAGTTCATCCCGCTCGCGGAGGAGATCGGTCTCATCGTTCGCATCGGCGAGTGGGCTTTGAGGCAGGCCTGCGCCACGGTTGCCAAGTGGCCCGGCGACGCCTCAGTATCGGTCAACATCTCGCCCGCACAATTCCGCAGTCCGGGCCTGGTCCAGGCGGTTCTGATCGCACTCGCCGATTCCGGATTGCCGGCTCAGCGTCTCGAACTCGAGATCACGGAGGCCGTTCTGCTCGAGGACGGCGAGCAGACGCTGTCGACCCTGCATCGCCTGCGGGACCTTGGCGTCCGCATCGCAATGGACGACTTCGGCACGGGCTACTCCTCGCTCAGCTACCTGCAGAGCTTCCCGTTCGACCGGATCAAGATCGACCGATCCTTCGTCAACGACATCACGTCGGCGAGCGGCTCCCTCAATATCGTGCGTGCCGTCGCCGCCATGGCGAAAGGCCTCGGCATGGCGGCGACCGCCGAAGGCGTGGAAACACAGGAGCAACTCGAGACCGTCAGGTCGGAGGGATGCACGGAAATGCAGGGCTTTCTGTTCAGCAAGCCCCGGCCGCAGCACGAGATTGAAAAACTCTACCTGTCGGAGCAGAAGTTCCACAAAGCTGCGGACGCCGCTTGAGGCCCGCGCCCGCTCAGGGCGCCCCAACTGGACGGCCTCAGCCACGGCAGCATAGGTCGTGACGCCGCGCCGGATTGACTTTCTGGCACATTGCCGTTTCTTGGTCGTGCCAATGGCACGAGAGACAAACATGGCTGCCCGCATCTTCAAACCCGCCAAAACGGCCATGCAGTCCGGACCCGCACGCACCAAGGACTGGGTGCTCGAATACGAGCCGGAGGTGGCGCGCGAAATCGACCCATTGATGGGCTGGACCAGCTCGCGCGACATGAAAAGCCAGGTCAGGCTGGAATTCGAGACCAAGGAAGAGGCGATCGCCTACGCAGAGCGCAACGGCATCGCCTATCGAGTCTCGGAGCCGAAGCCGCGTGCGGCCATCCGCAAGTCCTACGCGGACAATTTCCGGTATGGGCGCAAGGGCTCCTGGACGCACTGAGACGAGCGCACCCGCTACCCGCCTGCTTGGCGCATGCGCCATTTCTTGTAGGCGACGGGAACCAGCGCGACGAAGCCGAGAACTGCTGCGATCAGCAGCTCCCTGGTGGCCAGAGAGCCGGCGTGTATCTCGAACTTGCACAGCGCGGCACCGCGCGTCGCAACGCAGGCGTCGAACTCCGCCTGAGCGGCGGCAATGATGCTGTCCAGCCCGGCCCCTGCTGAGGCAATGGCAAATGTGCCCGGCAAGATGCCAACGACCGTCCCAAGCACATAGACCTTCAACGGCACGCCGAGCACCGCCGGTGCAAGGTTCACCAGCCAGAATGGAAAGATCGGCACGAGCCTGAGGAAAAGCATGTAGCTCAGCGCATTGTCCTTGAACCCCTCGCGCAGCTTGGTCAGCCAGGGCCCGGCTTTCTCGCCGAGCGCTTCCCCCAGGCTCGAGCGTGCGGCGAGGAAGATGATCGTCGCGCCGACAGTGGCGCCGACCACCGCGCACACTCCGCCAAGCAGCCAACCGAACAGAAGGCCGCCGGTGAGCGTGAGGACAAGCCCAATCGGCAGGGACAGCGCAATCGCCACAACGTAAAGGCAGACGTAGAGAAGGGGCGCAAGCAGGGCGTGGTCGGTAAGGAACGCCTTGATTGCCGCCCTGTGGGTGGCAATCCTCTCGAGCGTGACGTACTTGTGCCAGCCGAGCGCATAAGCCAGCACCATCGCCAAACAGATCAAAAGCAGGGGCACCCATCGCGCCAGGCTCGCATGCCGGCCAGAAACGCGGGTGGGCTCCGGCACGCTAGACATGGCTAGGACAAGGGTAGCTTGCCGAAGTTCTCAAGCTCGATCGACGTGCTTGGCCGTTTGTTCGCATGGAAGGTCGTGCAGCCAGTATTCAGAAACCGTAGCCCGACAATGACAGACTCGGCCGCAAAATGAAGCGTGTATCAACCACACGTGAAAGACAGAGACGCGATGTGAACGCCCCGCATTGCCTCGCAGCAAAAATGCGCAGTCAGCCCTGGGCACCTTGCATCATCATCGCGAGCCCGCGGGAAAGGGTGTCGCGTACCGCGAAATAGGACCAGACGCCAAATCCTGCCGCAAACAGCAGGGCTGTCAGGCTGGCGTTGAGCGCGCGACTGCCGAACGAAAGTCGCTCGCCGATCCGTGCTGACACCAGCACGAGTACGGTGAGGACAACGAGGGATACCCAATCCACGGCTGACCAATCAATTGCCGACATGGCGACTACTCTCACACGAGCTGAAACAGAAGGCTCAGCTAAAACGATCGAGCCGACCAGATGGTTTCGCCGCCTGCGAGGCCGCTCCGGTCGAACAGTAAGACACCGTAAGAGCTTGTGCTTTCAACATGATCTGCGCGTTCGACAAAAGCTATCCGAGTGTCGCCGAAGTTTTTCTCTCTTGCTCAGCGCGGGCTGCCTACTTTGCAGCGCCGCACGCTCACCGGGGCGTCGCCACCAGGCTCCAACAAATTCGCTACATGTTGTCCCAAATCTTTCCGGTTGCGGACGAGTTTTTGCCTCGTAGTATTCGACGCGTCGGGCGCGCGTTCTTCCCGCACCAGCGTGCACTCGCACTTGAGGGCGTTTCTCTTTTGCAGAGGAGCGCCCTTTCAATTTGCAGGCGCCAAGTTCAGGCGCGCTTCTTGAAGTAGCCGTCCAGCTCCGATTGCAGACGCTGCGTCGCCTCGCGCCAGGCGCCGCCCTCGACCGCCTGAAGCTTGCCGCTGTCTGTGGCGGTACGCGGCAAGGCGGGCGGCATCGCGCGCGGCGGCGGCGAATTGTCCGTCAATTCCAGATGCGGCTCGCGCGGAACCGGAAACGCGCCCATGCGGCGAGCCAGCGATTGCAGCTCGGTGAGAATGGCACCGCGGCGCGCCTCGTGCTCGGCGGCAAGGCTGCGCACGTCCTGAAGCAGCCGCTGATCGTACTGATCGAGCGCGTCGCGCAGGGAGGAAACCAGTTCCTGCTCCCCTTCGCGGGCGGTGTTGAGTTGCTGGCGTAGCTCGTCCACCAGCGCGGCCATCTTTGACATACCCCTACCCCCTTCGGCTGTTGTCGAAGAATCAGTGAGAGGAATCTCGCCGCACTTTCGGTCGGAAATCAGGGCCTCATTCCGTCATAAATGCGGACGTGCTTGCTTAGGCAACGCGAATAGCGTGCGAACACCGCCCACGCTGAAGCCAGTTGCCCCGAGCCTGCGTCCGTCGTGGAAGCAAAGAGCACGGCTGCACGGAGCCTTCACTTCTTTGCCGGCGTGCCCTTCTTGGCATCCCCACCGCCGCCGCCAGAGTCGCTATCGCCCTTGCCTGAGGCCACGTATCCCGACCAAGTGACGCTGCGGCGCTCGCTCGAGCGTGGGTCCTCCGATTGAGAGCGTTTCAGGTCACGCGCGTTGTCGATCATGACCGCCGTGTTGCGCTGCGTGGCACAGCCAAAGTTCGCGTACGGGAGCCGCGGCTCGTTGCGGCCGACATTCTCCTGCCAATGATCGCACTTGGGCGGCAGCGCCACCGGCCGCCGGTACGCGAGCTGTATCAGGGGGACATCGGCCTTCTTCGAGCGCGGCACGCGCGTGAGACGGTAGTCGATGCCAGCGTCGGCTACCTCGCGCTGGATGCCCTTCAGCGAATGAGCAATCGACGCCCGGTCACGCGGTGCGCTGGGAGCGGAGATCACCAGCCGGCCTGTCGCCTCGCGCTTGAACCGTTCCAGAAAGCGATAGACATCGACCTGCTGGTTGGGGCTGAGGCCTTCAGTATCGTCCGGCACCTCAACCTCCAGCACCTCGGTGCGGTCCGTGAAGTCGATCGGATGGCTGAACTCTGGACTGTTGAGCTTGACTGCGAGGATGTCATCGGGGCCGCGATGGTGGCTGTCACAACCCGACACCACTGCGCCCGCGAGCAGCGCATAGGCCAGGAGCAGGATGCGGCGGCGCGGCGAGCAACCCGGGGGGAACGGCAAAATTGATTGCGCGCGCATCCTAGCCCCCGTCCGGATAGTCGAGAATGAACCCGAAGTCGCCCTCGTAGCGCCCGGCGGGGCGATAGCCGGGCGGCCCGTATATTCGGTTGATGTGCCCAAGCAGCAGCTCCTGCAGCGTACTGCTCGGTGCGAAGCCGCCATCGGGGCGCGCAAACTCGCTCTTGTGCGCGTGCGTCGCCAGATACGGCGTGACAAGGATGACAAGCTCGCTTTCGCGGCGCTGGTAGTCGTTGCTGCGGAACAGCGCGCCCAGTATCGGCACATCCTTGACGCCCGGCGTACCCTCGACGTTCTGCCGCGTCTGGTCGGACAGCAATCCCGCCATGGCAAGCGTGCCGCCGGACGGCAATTCCAGCGTGGTTTCGGCGCGGCGCACCTTGAGGGCGGGAATCGACAGGTCGCTCACCGTGACGGCGCCGTCCGATGAGAGCTCGCTGACGTCGGCGGCGATGCGCAAGCTGATGCGACCTTCCGACAAGACGACAGGTTTGAACTCGACCTGCACGCCGAAGGTCTCCCACTGGATGGTGACCTGGCGCTCGTTGCCGCCACCCGAGATCATCGGGATCGGGAATTTGCCGCCGGCATGGAATTTTGCGGACTCGCCCGATATGGCCGTGAGGTTCGGCTCAGCAAGCGTGCGGATCAAACCCGCACGCTCCAGCGCCTGCACCAGGGCAGTGATGGAGTTGCCGCCGGCCTGCCAGGTGGTCTGCAGCGCGTCTCCGCCAGGAACGAAGGGCAACGCTTTCGGAGCGATCGCCGCTGCCGGAGGCACGATCGCACCCGTCACGGGAAACGCGTTCTGAAGGACCTTGGTGAAGGTGACATTGCCGGTCCCGGCCAGGGCCCCGGGTATGTTGACGCCAAGACGCCGGATGGCATCGCGCTGCATCTCGGCCACCTGCACCTTGAGGAGAACCTGCTCCTTGGCGCCAACGGCCAGCATGTTGACCACGCTGTCCTTCTTTTTCGCGTAGCGGTTGGCGATCTCGGCGGCGCGGTTGGCGTCAATGGGGTTCATGACGTTGCCGGTCAGGATGATGTTCTCACCGACCGCCTCCACCTTGATGCGCGCGCCAGGCAGCAAACGGTTGAGGGCGTCCGTGAGCGGCGTGAGGTCGCGCGTGATGGAGATCTCGAGGAACATCAGGCGCTGGCCGTCAACGCCCATGAAGAATACGTTGGCGTCGCCAATGTCCTTGGCCAGCAGGTAGACCTGCCGCGAGGACTGGACGACGGCGTCGACCACCTCTGGATTGGACACGAGCACATTCTGCAGGTCGACCGGCACCTCGATCAGCATCGACTTGTCGAGGCCGATGGTGATCTTGCGGGCGATCGGAAAGCGTGTACCCGGCGGGATCGCCATGTGGGCGCGATGATCGGGATCGGCGAGCGTGCCCACGTCGCGCCGCAACGTCTGCGCCTCAGCGCCACCGATGACGATGCCCGGCAGCACGGCCAGCATCGCTATGGCCGACAGCACGAGGACGGCTGTGCCGCTCCACTTACCCATGACGTACTGACCCCGAGATAGCCGCCAAACCCGGCACAACCGGCCGGACGCGTGGCCCCCAATACGCTCACACGGACGCGACACTAAGCGGAGGTTGTGGGCCAGCCCGCCTACAAACGGCAACCATGCAGCCCCGGGACTTGGGTGTTTCCCCAGGTCATCAACAGGTTGTAGGCACGTTGTGCGCCGATGCAGGCGGCGGGCGGCGCAGCGACGAACGGGCGATTATGCGCTGATCCTGCTGTCTATCCGGGTGATCGGCGGCGCGCGCCTCACGCTATTCCAGGCCGAATATGTGCGCAGTTGCCTGAAGGCCGCGCTGCCGCAGCCGCTCCCAGGCAAACGATCTCACCCGGAGACCCGCACACGCGCAATTTCCCGGCCGATTGATTCGAAGACCTGGATCAGTGCGCTGCCGTCGGACGCCACGTGGGCTTGGGCAGGACCTGTTGCACAATTGGCCAGCAGCGACGTGGTGGTCGGGTTGCTCTCGAGCCTGAAGGCAATCGTGAAGACCTTGATGCCCTTGGCCTTGGCATTGGTGCAGGCAGCGAGCGTCCTGGCGTTCATTTCGCTGACGAGCGCCGACGACGTGTAGGTGGTGCCGAGCCGGCCTTTCGAGGCATAGCCGAAGGCGTGATAGCTCGACTTGTTGTGGTTCGACCGCGCCTGATGCCAGTTCTCGCCGTCCGTCATGACGATCAGGAACTTGTCGTTGTCGTTGTCGTCGTACGGCCGGCCCTCGGTGAAGGGCGATCCCGGTGAGAGCACGCGCCACCCCCACATGATCCCCTCCATGATGTTGGTGCCACCCTTGGCCTGCATGCCGCGGATCAGGGAGACGACGTCTGCCTTCACCTTGGTCAGGGGCTGGATCGGCTGACTGTCACACAGATAGTTCGGGCCGCCGGCCGACGTATTGACGGACGCACCCGGGTACTTGCAGACGCGGGCTTGCGCGTCCGCGGGCTTCAGCTCCGGCGGCGAGGACCAGGACGTGCAGCTGCCCTTGCTGTTCTCTTTCAGGCACGTCGGCGGCGGCGCAGGGCAGCTTCCGCCGTAGTCCGGAATATAGTTGTTGCCGTAGGACGAGCCGCCGTCGTTGGCGCCGTCGGGCTCGTCGGGATTGAACATCGGGACGAACAGGCTGGACGGCGTTTCCTCGGACGGCGCGCTGTCCGTTACGGCATGCGGCGCCGGACGCACCTCGACGCAGCCGCGCCAGGCAACGCCCATGTCACTGAACAGCTGGAAGCGGGTTCTGGGCTCGGCGAAGTTCTCATAGTGCACCGGAGACAGACCCTTGGTGTCCATCCAGGCCGCACTCGCATAAGCGGTGCCGACGTTGACGGACGCCGCGAACGGCACCACGCCGACCTTCACTTTATCGGTGCCCTCGAAGCCAGTGTAGACCACGTTCACCAGGTTCTCGGCGGCCGTGCGCAAATCGGCAATGTAGGTTCCCGCCATCGAGCCCGAGTTGTCGAGCACCAGCGCGACTTCCACCGTGCCCTTGCCGCGGCGTACGATCGAATTTGCCTTGAAGTCGATGCTGTCGATGCCGACCGCACGCAGCAGGCTGGTGGGCATGTTGCCCTTCGCCTTCGCGGAAACCTCGCCGTTCTCGGCATCCAGAGTTGTACTGGCCAGCGTGCCGATATGAGGATGCTTGGCAATGTTGGCCGCAAAGTAGGCGCTCGCCTTTGTTTTCCCGTTGATGTCCTGGTCGGGAAGGCCGAGGTGGTGGGAGGCTGCCAGCGCGGCAGAGTCGACCGCATTCTGGACCCGCACCAACTCGGCTTCCGTCCTTGCATAGTCGACGGCGACGGCCGCCATCAGGAATACGGCGGAGAACACGAGCGCGAAGATGACGGCAACGACGCCTTCATCGTTGCCGCCGAACGACCGCACACCGCGGCCCGAAGGCTGGAAACGCGTGGAGAAGAAGAAGACACGCAAGCGCGTGCACAAGAATGACGACATAGCCCGGTCCCGACCCCAAATCGGCTTTTGCACCTTAGGGGATAGGTCCTCAAACTGTTTGAAGCCGGGCCTTGCGTTTTGCTTCAACTTGCAATTTTCGGGAAAGGTCTCAGAGGTGCGGACGCCCTTGCTCCGGATTGCGCAGCGCTGCATGGTCCGGCTGCCGGATTAACCATCAGCGGACCGCTCTGCATGGACGCCACCCCGACTGCGCCGACCCCCTACTGGCGCCAGCAGATCGAGAACGCGCTTCTGGCGCCCATCCGCGCCATGCGGCTCAACTACCTACCGCTGCTGATGGTCTACTTCGCCTACGGCGCCATGGGCATCATCGCCGTCGCCCAGACCTTCTGGATCAGGAAGTCGCTGACGTGGACGCCGACCGAACTGGCCGCGCTCGCGATCTGGTTCACGCTGCCGTGGACCATCAAGATGGTGTTCGGCGAGCTGGTGGATACCGTGAAACTGTTCGGCTCGCAGCGCCGCGCCTATGTGTTCGTCGGCGCGGGAATGGTCGCGACCTCGCTCATCCTTCTCTCCGGCAGTGCGGGGGGATGGATCACGATCCTGCCGCCGAACCAAGTGTTTGTCGTCGCGTCTCTGCTGAGTGTGACAGGCCTCGTCCTCCAGGACGTCGTGGCCGACGCCATGAGCACCGAAGTGGTGGCGCGCACGAACCCCGACGGCACGCCACGCCTCAAGCAGGAGATCGATCATGACCTCGGCATGGTGCAGGTCTTGGGACGGCTTTCGCTCTCGTTCGGCGTCTTTGCCGTCGCCGGCCTCTCGGGCTGGCTGGCGCACCATCTGCCCTATGACAAAGTGTTCCTGGTCGGCCTGATCGTGCCGTTGATCTCGATCTCCGGCGCGCTGCTCGTCAAGCTGGAGACCAGCGAGAGCCGTCCCATTGATTGGCGCATCCTGGGCGGCGGACTGGTCTTCGGCGCCGTGGTCGCGGCACTCGGCCTCAGCGGCATGCCCTACAGCCAAGAGCTGATCTTCGTCATCTCGATGACGGTGGTCATCTGGATGCTCACGCGCGTGACGGCGGAGATCGACCACACCACGCGGCTGCGCATCGCCTTTGCCGCCATCGTCATCTTCGCATTCCGCGCCGTGCCCGGCGTCGGCGACGGCTACACCTGGTTCATGATCGATGTCCTGAAGTTCGACGAAGCGTTCTTCGGCATCCTGGGCCAGATCGGGGCAGGCGTGGCGATCGTCACCGCCTGGATGTTCTCCGACGTCGTGACGCGCAAACCGGTCGCGCAGGTGCTGCTCTGGCTGACCGTCCTGGCCGCCATTCTCTCGCTCCCCTCGCTGCTGCTGGTTTTTGACGGCTATCGCTATACCGAGGCGGCGTTCGGCGTCGGGGCGCGGGGCATCGCACTGTTCGACACTATAGCTACGTCTCCGTTTGCCCAGCTCAGCATGATCCCGCTGCTGACCCTGGTGGCGGTGTATGCCCCGGCAGGGCACCGTGCGACGTGGTTCGCCCTGATGGCCTCCCTCATGAACCTGGCGCTGGTCGCAGGCGCGCTGCAGACCAAATACCTGAACATGATCTTCGAGATTAACCGTGGCTCCTATGAGAACCTGCCGCTGCTCGTGGTAACGGCTATGGTCGTCGCGACTGCGGTCCCGCTCATCGCCATCGCGATTCTGGGACGCCGCGTCAGGTAGTGCTGTCGCACGGGCGCAACAGACGATCGTCGCCGGAGGTCGAGCGCGAACCGTGCCTTGACGCTGCCAAACTCGTCCGACTAGGTGCGGGGACGGGATGCAGCGGGGCTCGGATCGTAGGAGCCGCCTGCAGTTTGCTGAAGCTGGTGCGAATTGCATTGGGGGAGGAAGCGGCCAGTGTCTTCGCCTAGCGTTTCCGACGTTTCTTTCCAGCAACAGGCCGTGCCACAAACGGTGACGCTTGGCTGGACCCTGCGCCGCGCCGCCCTGGGCATCGGCATCCTCCTGGCCTCTGTCGCGCTGGGAGCATGGCTGATGCACGCCAGCATCGAGACCGACGGCAACAGCCCGCCGGTGCACGGAGAATACGCTGTCTCCCCCGAATAGAGCCTGATTTGCCGCATTTGCGGCCCCGATAACCCGACTGTTGATCCCTCCCAGGTCTGGGCTTTGCCCCGGTCCGGCAATGGATTATCAGAGCATCTGCAGCGCCCCGCAATGCGGGCGCCCACTACGTGATGCACGGAGACTCCGGGTCGATGAAGCTCGTCATGCTTGCCCGCAATGCGAACCTCTATTCGCATCGGCGCATCATCGAGGCTGCCCGGGCACGCAAGCACGATATCGAAATCATCAATACGCTCCACGTGCATATGAACATCACGTCGAGCCGGCCCACGCTGATGCACGCGGGCCGCACGCTGCCACACTATGATGCCGTGATCCCTCGAATCGGCGCGTCGATCACGCACTACGGTTTAGCGGTGCTGCGGCAGTTCGAGGTGCAAGGTGTGTTTCCCCTCAACGAAAGCGTCGCCATCGGCCGCTCGCGCGACAAGCTGCGTGCACTGCAGCTGCTGGCGCGCGAGGGCATCGAATTGCCGGTGACGGCGTTCGCGCACGGGCCGCATCGCGCCGAGGACGTCATCAAAGAGGTCGGCGGCACGCCGTGCGTGATCAAGCTGCTGGAGGGCGCACACGGCATGGGCGTGATCCTAGCGGAGACCACGGCTTCGGCGAAATCCATCATCGAGGCGTTCAGCACGGCCAACATCAACATCCTCGTGCAGGAGTACATCAAGGAGGCAGGCGGCACCGACATCCGCGCACTGGTTGTCGATGGGGTCGTCGTCGCCAGCATGAAGCGCTTTGGCAAGATCGGAGACTTCCGCGCCAATCTGCATCGCGGGGGCAAGGCAGAGCCGGTCGCCATCACGGAGGACGAGCGCCGCACCGCGATCCGCTCGGCGGAAGTGCTGGGTCTCAACGTTGCCGGCATCGACATGCTGCGCTCCAACCGTGGGCCGGTGGTCGTGGAGGTGAACTCGTCACCGGGGATCGAAGGCATGGAGCAGGCAAGCGGTGTGGACGTTGCCGGCACCATGATCGCGTTCCTGGAGAAACGCGCCAAGCGCGGTGAAACCAAAACGCGTGGCGTCGGCTAGCGGGGCAAACAGCATGACCAGTACACTCATCGCACCGTCGATCCTGTCGGCCGACTTCGCCAGACTGGGCGAGGAGGTGCGCGCCATCGATGCGGCTGGGTGCGACTGGGTGCACGTGGACGTGATGGACGGCCACTTCGTGCCGAACATCACCATCGGACCGGTCGTGGTGAAGGCAATCCGGCCGCACACGAAGAAGATCCTCGACGTGCACCTTATGATCGCACCAGCGGATCCCTTCATCGAGGCGTTTGCAGCGGCGGGCTCGGATATCATCACGGTGCACGCGGAAGCGAGCCCGCATCTCGACCGCTCGCTGCAGCTCATCAAGTCGCTTGGGAAGAAGGCCGGCGTATCGATCACGCCGCAGACGCACGAGAGCGCCATTGCCTACGTGCTCGACAGGCTGGACCTGATCCTGGTGATGACGGTCAATCCCGGCTTCGGCGGGCAGGCCTTCATTCCGGCGATGTTAGAGAAGATTGCCCGCGTGCGCGCCATGATCGGCTCGCGACCAATTCACCTGGAGATCGACGGCGGCGTGACGCCGCAAACCGCGGGTGCGTGCACGGAGGCCGGCGCCGACGTGCTGGTGGCGGGCTCCGCCGTCTTCAAGGACGGCAACTACAAGGACAACATCGCCGCCATTCGTGCCGCCGCCAAGGGGTAACTGCAGGCATTCGGACGGAGCGGGCGCACAATGCCGACGCTGTGCCGCGACTGCTGCGAGATGGCCGAGACGGCGGATGACACCTGCGGCCGGTGCGGCGGCACGCGCCTTGTCGCGCACGTCGAGATCGAGGACCTCGGCATCGCCCACATCGACTGCGACGCCTTCTATGCCTCGGTGGAGAAGCGGGACAGGCCGGAACTGCGCAATGTACCGGTGCTGGTGGGCGGAGCGGGCGGACGCGGCGTCGTCACCACCGCGTGCTACATCGCGCGGCAGTCCGGTGCACGTTCCGCGATGCCGATGTTCCAAGCCCTGGAGCTGTGCCCCAACGCCACCGTCGTTCCGCCGGACATGGCGAAATACAAGCGTGTCAGCGAGCAGATCCGAGTGATCTTCGGCGCCGCGACGTCGGTGATCGAGCCGCTTTCGCTCGACGAAGCCTATCTCGATCTGACCGACGACTACCGCACCGAGGCACCGCCGGCGGCCGAAGCGCTGGCGACGATCGCTGCGCGAATTGAGCAGGAGGTCGGCATCACGGTGTCGATCGGCCTGTCGTGCAACAAGTTCCTCGCCAAGCTGGCTTCCGACTTCGGCAAGCCGCGCGGCTTCTCGATCATCGGCCGCGAGGAGGCGAAGGACGTGCTGACGCCGCTATCGGTGCGCAAGATCCACGGCGTCGGTGCGGTCACGGCGCGGCGCATGGAGGCGGGCGGGCTAGCCACGATCGGCGATCTGCAGAACCTCACCGAACGGGAGCTGACCGCACGTTTCGGCAAATTCGGGACGCGGCTGGCACAGTTCTCCCATGGCAGGGACGAGCGCCGGGTGACGCCTTGGCGCCCAACCAAAAGCATCTCTGCGGAGACGACGTTCCGCACCGATACCGGTTCGGCGGAACGCCTGCGGGAGATCGCTGCTCCACTGTGCGCGCGGGTAGCGGCGCACCTTGTCCGCAAGGGGTTGGCCGGGCGCAGCGTCGTCCTGAAACTCAAGACATCGGATTTCCAGATCCTGACACGGACGCGGACGTTCACGCATCCGACGCAGCGCGAGGACCTGATCCGGAGCAGCATCTATGCCATGATCGACAAGGAAGCGGACGGGCGCACCTTCCGTCTGATCGGCGTCGGCGCGGCGGACCTCGACGAAGCGACCGACTCCGATCCGGCGGACCTCTTCAGCTTCGCCGAGCGGGCGTAGCGCGACGAGCCGCCGATTGATCTTCTGCGCGCGCTGACCTCAATATCCAGTCCGTTCGTCGCGGAGGACCCCATGGATCTGCAGCTCGAGAACAAGACGGCGCTCGTGACCGGCGCAAGCATCGGCATCGGCCGCGGCATCGCCCTTGGGCTGGCGCGGGAGGGGGTACGGCTTGCGCTGATGGCGCGACGCGGCGACCTGCTCGAAGCCGTCGCCGGCGAGATCGCGGGCGCGGGGGGCGCAAAACCGGTCCTCATCGTCGAGGATTTCATGCAGGAGGGCGCGCCGGGCCGCATCGCGCGCGCTGCGCTCGATGGACTGGGTGCGGTCGACATTCTCGTCAACAACGCGGGCGGCAGCCGGCCCTTCAAGATCGACGCAGGCGAACAGCAGTGGACCGAGGCGATGACGCTGAACTTCACACGCCAGCGCCAGCTCACGCATCACCTGCTCGACCAGATGATGGCACGCAAGTGGGGCCGCATCATCAACATCACGGGCAAGTCGGAGCCGGACGGCATCAACGGCGCGTTCTGCGCCAAGGCCGCGATCCATTCATGGGCAAAGGGGCTGTCGCGCGACGTCGGCAAGCACGGGATCACGGTGAACAGCCTGCCGCCGGGCCGCATCAACTCGGAGCAGATCCGGCGCAACTACACGCCTGAATACCGGCAATGGCAGGCCGACAACGAAATTCCGGTGGGCCGCTATGGCGAGCCGGAGGACATGGCGAACATTGTCTGCTTCCTGGCGTCACCGCTGGCCGGCTACATCACCGGCACCGTCATTCCTATCGACGGCGGGTTGCGGCGGTACCAGTTTTGAGGCGGTCGAGGTCTTCACTCAACTGAAGGTTCTGCAACCGGTTCTCGACCCTGCGGCACGCGCGCGACCACTCCCGCCTGCTCATGTGGGTGGCGCTCTCCCACATTTTGAGGCAGCTCGTGTAGGTTTCGCTGGCCGGATTCTTGCCTGTTTTCGTATCCCGCGAGCGTTCGGACGAGCCGGCGCCACCAGGCGACGTACGCTTGCTGGCTGACGGCGGCGCTGCATCCTGGCCCGGCCGCGTCTCGGTGCGCGGCTGCAGGACGGCAGGCGGCGGGGGTGACGCGCCGGGCGGGCCCGATGTGGGTGGACGGGTATCGAGATTGCGCTGAGATTGCGTCGCCGGCGGTGGGCTCGATGAAGGAGGCGGCGCGGCCGTCGCAGGACCACCCGACGGCGGCGACGTGGTTTGCGCCACCGCTGCACCGGCGCAGCTCAGCGCCAGGGCAAGAAACAGAGAATGGCGCATCGAACTGACCTCGACTTATCCAGCACGCAAACCGTTGCGGGCATATGGGCAACGTGCCAGCGAATGGCAATGTTCCGCTGATACCCGGAATCGACGGCGTTGCACAGCTCTGGTAACTGATGCGGGAACAATGACATCCGGCAGGCTAAGGAGACGCAGTCCCATGAAGGCGATGCTGAGCAAGCAGATCGGCGGCCCCGAAACGCTCGTGCTCGACGAACTGCCGGACCCGAAACCGCAGGCGGGTGAGGTGCTGATCGCGGTGAAAGCCTGCGGTGTGAACTATCCCGACTCGCTGATCATCGAGGATCGCTACCAGTTCAAGCCGCCGCGACCGTTTGCGCCGGGCGGCGAAGTCGCCGGCGTTGTTGAGGCGGTCGGCGCGGGCGTGACGAGCTTCAAGCCCGGCGACCGGGTCATCGGCTCGGTGATTTCGGGCGGGATGGCCGAGAAGCTGTGCGTGGAAGCAGCGCGCTGCACGCCGATGCCGGCCAACATGCCGTTCGATGAAGCCAGCGCGCTCATTCTCACCTACGGCACGTCCATTCACGCGCTGAAGGACCGCGCGCGGCTGAAGAAGGGCGACACGCTGCTCGTGCTTGGGGCTGCGGGCGGTGTCGGTGTATCGGCGATCGAACTCGGCAAGGCCTACGGCGCGCGCGTGGTGGCTGCCGTGTCGTCGGAGGACAAGCTGGCGTTCGTGAAGAAGCTCGGCGCCGACAGCGGCGTCGTCTATCCGCGCGGGCCGTTCGACAAGGCGGGCACCAAGGCACTGGCCGACCTTTTCAAGCAGGCGTGCGGCGAGCACGGCGCCGACGTGATCTACGATCCGGTGGGCGGCGACTATTCGGAAGCGGCACTGCGCGCGATCGCCTGGGAGGGCCGGTTCCTGGTGGTCGGCTTCCCGGCGGGGATCGCCAAGTTGCCGCTCAATCTTACGCTGCTGAAATCCTGCGACGTCGTGGGCGTGTTCTGGGGCGGGTTTGCGCGCCGCGATCCGAAGGCCAACGCCGCCAACATCGCCGAGCTGATGCAGCTCTATGCCAAGGGCGCCATCAAGCCGCTGATCTCGGAGCGCTACCCGCTCGCAGAAGCCGGAAAAGCGATTGCTCGCCTCGCCTCGCGACAGGCGATGGGCAAGATCGTCGTGACGATGGGCTGACACGCATGTCCGACGTGACGCGATGGTGGTGGATCCGGCACGCGCCGGTGCCGGACGGCGGGCGCATCTATGGACAAGGCGACGTCGACTGCGACTGCGGCGATGTTGAGATTTTCCGCATCCTGGCGCGCGAGCTGCCGCGCGACGCGGTGTGGGTCACCAGCAACCTCGTGCGCACCACGCAGACCGCCCAGGCGATCCTTGCGGCGGATGAAAGCGAACGCCTGCGGGGTGCGGAACTACGCCCCATCTCGGAGTTTGCCGAGCAGCATCTGGGAGAGTGGCAGGGCCAGGAGCGCAAGGCGTTCTATGCGGCACGCAAAGTCGGCACGCATACGCTGTGGTTCGCACCCGCCAGTGAGCGGCCGAAGGGCGGGGAAAGCTTCGAGGACCTGATGCAGCGCGTGGTGCCGGCGATCGAGCGGCTCAACACGGAGCATCGCGGGCGGGACATCGTTGCAGTGACGCACGGTGGCACCATTCGCGCGGCTGTGGGCTTTGCGCTGGGACTGCCGGCGCAAGCGGCGCTGTCGTTCTCGGTCGAGAACTGCTCTCTGACGCGGCTCGATCACTTGACGGCCGGAGGCGGCGAGGGGCTGTGGCGCGTGGTGTCGGTCAACCATCGCCCCTGGTCGCGCACCCCCGCCGCGGAACATCTCGAACAGACGCCCATTGCAATCGACAAGGCTTGATTTTCAGGACTTCGGCATTCCTCGAGGGTCAATCCATGGTGCACCGGAAGACGGGCAGGGCAATATCGGCTCTGCTGTTGCTGGCATGCGTGAACGGGATCGATAGCGCCGACGCGCAGGCAGCTTGCGGCGAGGCCGTCACCCTCAAGACGCACGGGAAGACGAGCACGCCGATCAGCATCGCCATGCCGGCGGCGACGGCGCCGCAGGAGGGGCGGATGGTGCTGGTGCTGCTGCCGGGCGGGCCGGGCTACATGGCGCTCGATGCCAAGGGATGCGCGCGCAAGCTTCAGGGCAACTCGTTGGTGCGCTCGACCAAGATATTCAATGCAGCCGGATTCGTGACCGTGCTGGTGGATGCGCCGTCGGATCATCGTGGCGAGGACGGGCTCGGCGGGTTCAGGCTGTCGGCACAGCACGCCGAGGACATCGGCACGGTGATTGCCGAGATGCGCACGCGCACGAGGTTGCCGGTTTGGCTGATCGGGACGAGCCGCGGGGCCATCTCAGCGGCAAATGCCGCGAGCCGGCTCAGCGGGCCCGCGGCGCCGGACGGGTTGGTGCTGACCTCGGCCGTCACGTCCGGGAAAGTGGGCGGCCGGAAGGCATGGGTGGCGCAAACGGTGATGGGCGCCAAGCTCGAGAACATCAAAATGCCCGTGCTGGTCGTTGCGCACGCGGCCGACAAGTGCATCCGCACGCCGCCCAACCTCGCCGCTCGCATCACCGCACGAACGAACGGCGACCGGGAGCAGACGATCGTAATAACCGGTGGTCCAGGTTCGCGCGGCGGCTCAAGCGTGGAGGCCTGCCAGGGCAGGTCACCGCACGGGTTCATCGATCAGGAAGCGGACGTAGCAGCCGGCATCATCCGGTTCGTCCGCGGCGGAACCTACTAGTTTGCCGACTCGAGTGCGATCCGTTCGCGCCGCGCCCGCCACATCGGCAGCAGCGCGGAAGCCAGCAGCACCACGGCCAGCACCAGGCACACCAGCGATATCGGGCGTTCCAGGAAGATCCAAAAGCTGCCGTCCGAGATGATGAGAGACTTGCGCAGATTGTTCTCCATCATCGGCCCGAGCACGAAAGCGAGAACGAGCGGCGCGGGCTCATAACCGAACTTGCGCATCAGGTAGCCCAGCACCCCGAATACGACCATCACGTAGATGTCGAAGATGGAGTTCGACACGCTGAAGACGCCGATGATGCAGAACAGAAGGATGAGCGGGAACAGGATGCGGTAGGGCACACGCAGCACCTGCACCCAAAGGCCGATCAGCGGCAGGTTCAACACCAGCAGCATCAGGTTGCCGATATACATGCTGGCGACGATGCCCCAGAACAGGCCGGGGTTCTGGACCATCAGCAGCGGCCCCGGCTGCACGTTGTGCACGATGAAGGCGCCGAGCAGCAGCGCCATCACCACGTTCGGCGGGATGCCGAGCGTCAGCAGCGGAATAAAGCCGCTGCCGGCTGCGGCATTGTTGGCCGCCTCCGGACCGGCCACGCCTTCGATCGCCCCCTTGCCGAACCGCTCCGGCGTCTTGGAGACGCGCTTCTCGACCGCGTAGGAGAGGAAGGAGGAAATCACCGCGCCCCCACCCGGCAGGATGCCAAGCAGGAAGCCCAGCACGGACCCACGCGCCAGCGGCGCGGCGCTGTCGGCCCAGTCCTGGCGCGTCGGCAACAGGCCGGTGATGCGCTCGGCCACCGTCTGGCGCGTCAGCTTCTGCTCGATGTTGACGAGGATCTCGGCGATGCCGAACAGGCCCATGACGATGGGCACCAGGCCGACGCCATCCACCAGCTCCATGCGATCGAAGGTGAGGCGCGCGACCGCACTGATGGAGTCGAGCCCGATCAGGCCCAGCACCAGCCCGAAGCAAGCCATGATCATCGCCTTCAGCAGCGAGCCGTGCGACAGGTAGGTGAGGATCGACAGGCCGAGCACCATCAGACTGAAGTATTCCGCCGGCCCGAACTTGACGGCGAAACGTGCGAGCGTCGGCGCCACCAGCATGAGGCCGACGATGGCCAGCGTCCCCGCAATGAACGAGCCGATGGCGGCAATGCCAAGCGCGGGGCCGGCGCGGCCCTGCTTGGCCATCTGATGCCCGTCGAGCGTGGTGACGACGGAGGCGGCCTCGCCCGGGATGTTGACCAGGATGGCGGTGGTGGAACCGCCGTACATGGAGCCGTAGTAGATGCCGGCCAGCATGATGATGCCGGCTTCAGGGGTGGCGGTGAAGGTCACGGGCAGCAGCAACGACATGGCGGCGACCGGGCCGATGCCGGGCAGCACGCCGACCAGCGTGCCGATGAACACCCCGAGGAAACAATAGAGCAGGTTGATCGGCTGGAGCGCGACGCCGAAGCCAACTGCGAGGTTGCCGATCAGGTCCACGCGCCTAGTGTCCCGATTCCGAAGTTCGCCTGTACGCGAGGCGAGGCTGCGGAGCGAATTTCTCGATCATCACACTAGCTCCGCCCGAAGATGGCCGGCAGGTTGGTGATCAGCCAATGCTCGACCTCGCCGGCGGGAAGCTGGGTGCCAAGCATGCGGTGGAAGACGATGTAGGCCGCCGCAGTGACCACGACCGCGCCAAGCGGCGGTGTGATCCAGCCGCGACGGTCGATCGTCATGAAAAGGATGAACATGAAGACGAACGTCGTGGCCATGAAGCCGAAGGCCGGCATCGCCAGGGCGTATGCGGCGAGCAGGACGACGACGTAGGGCACGAGCCACCAGCGCATGCCCTGCCACAGCTCGCCCAGGCCCGCAGCAACCGGCTTCCGGACTGCCGCGACCACCGCGGCACCGGCGAAAGCGCTCATGACGAGACCGACCCAAAAGAACATGAACCCGGGCCCAGGATCGACAAGCGTCCCGAGACCCAGGTCACGACCGGCCCAGGTGACGTAGAGCGCGATCGCCAGCCAGAAAGCGGCGGCGAGAATCTCGCCGGTGCGCACGGCCTCAGTCTTTCTTCAGGCCGAGGTCGGCGATGAGCTTCTTGGCGTCCGCAATCTGCTCCACCGCGTGCTTCTCGTAGTCGGCGGTATTGAGGTAGGCGAGCTCCTGGTCGAACTTGCGCAGCGACTCAAGGTAGACCGGCTCCTGCACCGCCTTGGCGAAGGCATCATGCAGGACCTTCACGACCTTGGGATCGATGCCCTTGGGACCGGCAATGCCGTAGGGCGAGTTGGCGACGAGGTTGATGCCGAGCTCCTTGAGAGTCGGGACGTTCGGCCAGTTCTTGGTGCGATCGGCACCCCAGGTCACGAGCAGGCGGAAGTCTCCGGATTCGACGAGCGCGCGCCAGCCGGTGGAGTCGGCAACCGCATCGACGTGTCCGCCGAGCAGCGCTGCGTTGGTCTCGGCGGCGCCCTTGAAGGGCACCTGCGTCCACTTCACGCCGGCTTCCTTGGCGATCTGCTCCATGCCGATGTGCAGGCTGGTGCCGGTGCCGGGCGTGCCGTACTTGACCTTGCCGGGATTGGCCTTGGCGTAGTCCACCAGCTCCTTGAAGGTCTTCCAGGGCGACTTGCTCTGCACGACGACGCCGAAGGTGTAGCCGGTGAGGCCGGCGACATAGGTGAAGTCCTTGGTTGGGTCGAAGGTGGTCTTCGTCATGTACGGGAGGCGGAACACCGTGATCGGCATCTGCGCCAGCGTGTAGCCGTCGGGCTTGGCGGTCGCGGCCATCTGCGCCGGGCCGAGCGTGCCCGATGCGCCCGCCTTGTTCTCGATGATGATCTGCTGGCCGAGGTGTTTCTGGGCGGCCTCGGCGAACGCGCGCAGCGCGAGATCCGAGGAGCCGCCGGCGGGCCATGGAACAATCAGCGTAACGGGCTTGGTCGGAAAGCTCTGCGCGTGCGCGGGAAGGAGGCCGACCGCAGCAACGATCGCGGCGACGGCGGCCGCAGCCGCCGTCAGTTTCAGGCGTGACATGGGGTTTCCTCGATGTGTTACGACGTCTTCTTTGCCCGACAATCGGACAATGCAGCCTAGCGCACCTTCCTCCGATCAAGCAACGCCTACGGGGATGCACACGCGCCACAAGCGCGACCGAGCCAACAAATTGGGAAGACTGCCGCCGGAACAGGGCGTTCGTCAGTAGTCCATCGAAAGCCGCTCGCACGCGGCAAGGGCGGCGGCGGCGTCCTGCTGCGCCTCATGGGAGGCGGGGTCGCACATGCTGGCCCTGACGCGCGGCACCGCTGAGGGCTCAAGTTGCTCGAGTGCGGTGGCGTAGAGATCGGCAAACACACCGAGCTGAGCCGCCGTGAAGCGATAGGAGTAGAGGCGGAACGCCGTCGCCATGGCGATCTTGCAGGCTTGGCCCTCGGTGCTATCGAGGGCGTACGATTGCGCGCAGCGCACGATGACCTTGTCGCCGTCGACAGCGAGGTTGCGCTGCGCGAAGTCGTACACCGGGGTCCCCTGCAACAGCAGGACGATCTCCAGCACGATGTGCGCCTTGCTCATGCAGCGATGATAGGCAAACGCACAGCGACGGGGCAACAATTGACTGCAAATGCGGCAGATACTGCCTGGGAAGTTCGCGCGCACACGCCGCACGTGCCTGCAAAGCCGGAGAGCCATGAGCACGACATCCGCCTCGCCACGCATCTGGGAAGGGTTGCTGCTGGGCCTTGTCGCCACGCTGGCCGGCCTAGCCGTGGTGGAGATGGGCTTCCGCCTCGCCACGGACCGGGACATGCTGACCTTCAAGGACTGGCGCACCGCGCGGATCGAGCAGCGCACGCTCGGGGCGCGTGCCATCTACGATCCCGTGCTGGGTTGGAAGCTGAGATCCGGTTATCGCAGCGACGGCTACAACACCATTGCGCCCGGCATCCGCCGCAACGACGAGGAGGTGGAAATCCGCACCGGCGGCATCCTTGCCGTGGGCGATTCCTTCACCGACGGCTGGGACGATGTGGAAGATGACGGCACCTGGCCGGCGCAACTGGAGGGCATGCTGGACATCCCCGTCGTCAACGGCGGCGTCGGCGGCTATGCGACGGACCAGATCGTCATGCGGGCCGAGCAGCTGCTGCCGATCGTGAAGCCGAAGACGCTGATCGTCGGGTTCCTCGATGAGGATATCTTGCGGTCTGGGCATTCCTCGTTCGGCGCGTCGAAGCCCTATTTCACGCTCGACAACGGCACGTTGCGTTATCACCCGCCGGCGCCGAAGGGGCCGCCGGAGCAGCGCAAGACGACATGGGGCGGGAAACTGCGCACCGTGCTGGGTTACTCGGCGGTGTTCGATTTCGTGCTCGGGCGCCTTGTGCCAGTCTACTGGTACGGCAGCAGCGGCGAGGAAGTGTTCGAGCGCGTCGACAACGATCCGGCCGGCGTGACGTGCGCGCTTCTGAAACGTCTCAAGGCGCAGGCAGACGCCGGCGGCGTGCGCACACTGCTGTTCATGCAGTACGGCTGGCAGACGGTGATCGAGAACGCGGCGCCGAACGAGAACGCGCAGCGGGTCTCGGCCTGCGCACGCGAGGCGGGCTTCGAACTGGTGGACCAGTTCCAGTCCCTGCGGGCGATGGCGGTGGCGGATCGGCAGGCGATGACGAACCTCTACGCCAAGGAGGGCGACGGGTACGGCCACCTCAACGAGACCGGCAACTGGCATGCGGCCGACCTGGTGGCGCGGGCGCTGAAATAGCTAGCGCTGGGCGCGCTGGGCGAGCCAGATGCCGCCGATGACAAACACCAGCGCCACGGCGTGAAACGCGGCGAAGGGCTCGTTGATGAGCAGCACGGCGAGGATGGCCGCGAACACCGGCACCAGGTTCACGAACACGCCGGCGCGGCTCGGGCCGATCAGATCGACGCCGCGCAGGAAGAAGAGCTGGGCGAGGCAGGAGGGAAAGACTGCGACGAACAGGGTCACGAGCCAGCCCTGCAGCGTCGGCATCTGCAATCCGATGGTGGCCGCCTCCAGGACCAGCAGCGGCAGGGAGGTGACGGCCGAGATCAGGGCGAGCAGCGTGAAGAAGGCGATGCCGGGCATCTCGGGCCGGTTGCGCAGGGCGAGCGTGTAGAAGGCATAAAACACGCACGCAGCCAGCATCGCCACGTCGCCGCGGTTGAGGCCGATGTCGAGGATGGAGAGCGGCGCACCCTGCGTGGCGACGACGATCACGCCGATGCTGGTAATCAACACGCCGACGATCTGCACCAGCGTTGCGCGCGTACCGAACATGAGGAACGCGCCCGCGAGCACCGCGACGGGGATGGAGCCCTGCAGAATGCCGATGTTGATCGCGCTCGTGTAGTGGCCCGCCGTGTAGAACAGCGCGTTGAAGCCGGTGAAGCCCAGCACGGCCATGAGCGTGATGCTGCCAAGCTTAGGGCGGATGTCTCCCCAATGCGCGCGCACCTGATTGCCGTACAGCGGCCACAACACGGCGAGCACCATCACCCAACGCAGGAACACGAGCAGGAAGGGCGAGATGTGCCCCACGGCCAAGCGACTCGATAGCGCGTTGCCGGCCCAGAAGATGGCCGTCAGCGTGAGCAGCACCGTCGGCCACTGGTAGAGGCGATCCAGCAGCGACGGCTTGGTGGCGCGAGCCGGGGTGGTCACGGCGGGTCCTCGTTCGCCCGTAGCGATATGCATTTCGGAAAGCGTGCTTACTGGAGACGGCGACCGCGGTCACCGCCCAATTCGACAGGCCAGACCCGCAGCACGCGCTATTTGGCCTCTTGCGGCGTCACGCCGACGGCTTTGAACATGGTGGCGAAGCGCGCAATCTCCGAGTTCAGATGCTTTGCGTGCGCCGACGGCGAACGCATGTCGGCCGGGAAGGGCGTGGTGCCGGTGGCGGCAAAGCGCTCGAGGATGGTGGGATCGGTGATCATCTTGCCGATGGCCGCGTTCACCTTCTCGACGACGACGCTCGGCACGCCCTTAGGCGCGTAGAGGCCGTTCCAGATGGTGACGCTGAAGTCGGGCAAGCCGGCTTCCTTCGCGGACGGCACATCCTTGATGCTGTCGAGGCGCTCGCTGGAGGTCACGGCATAGGCTTTCACGGTGCCGCCCTGGATCTGGGGGACGGCGGTGGTGGCCTGGTCGCAGAGGACGTCGATCTGGCCGGCGACGAGGTCGATCATGGCAGGCCCCGTCCCGCGGTAGGGCACCATGGCGAGCTTCACCCCGAGCAGCTGCTGCAGAAGGGTGGCGCAGATGTAGGAGTTGGAGCCGACGCCGGCGAAGCCGACGGTGGCCTTGCTGCCCTGCGCCTTCAGCCAGGCGAACAGCTCCTTGGCGTTGGCGGTTTCGAGGCCTTTCTTGCTGAGAAGGACCATGGGGCCAGTGTTGACGAGACCCAGCGGCTCGAAAGCCGTCTTGGTGTCGTAGCGCAGGTTGGCATAGAGCGAAGGTGCTGCCGCCAGCGCGCCATGGTGGGTGAGGAGCGTGTAGCCGTCCGGGGCCGCCTTGGCAGCGCGCTCGGCGCCGAGCACACCACCGGCCCCGCCGACGTTCTCGACGATGACCTGCTGGCCGAGCGAGCGGGCCAGATTGTCGGCTACCAGACGACCCACCGTGTCGGAGGGTCCGCCGGCGGCGAAGGGAACGATCAGGATGATCGGCTTGTCAGGATAGCCCTGCGCGGTGGCGGACACCGGCATCAGCCCCATTGAAAAGACAAGCAGAACCGCAATCAGGCTGCGAACACGCATGACATCCTCCCACCGGCTCAGTTCTGATTTTTTGGGATGCCGCACGCACCCTGAGCGTCAGTCTACACCGCCGGCAGATTTTCCGCCGCATGCTGTTTTGCATGCGTGCGCAGCGGATGCCCGCTATCGCATTCCGGCGCACGTTGGCTAAAGTGCCCGCCAACACCAAGACAGGTTTCGGCCAAGGAGGATCGCCCATGCAGCTCAAGGTTTCGCCGATCACGCGCGACGAATGCAGTGCCGAAGAGTGGCAAGCCCGCATCGACCTCGCCGCCGCCCACCGCATCGCGGTCATTCACGGCTTCAACGAGGGCATCTTCAACCATCTGACTTTGGTGGTTCCGGGCAAGGCAGACCGCTACTACCAGATCCCGTTCGGCATGCACTGGTCGGAAGTGAAGGCGTCCTCGTTCATGGAGGTCGGCATCGACGACGGCAAGGTGAAGCGCGGAGCCGGCGACGTCGAGCGCTCCTGCTATTGCATTCACGCGCCAATCCACAGAGCCTTGCCTCATGCAAAAGCTGTGTTCCACACGCACATGCCATACGCGAGTGCGCTGACGCGGCTGGAGGACCCGCGCATCAAGGAGATCGGCCAGACCGAAGTCGGCATGATGGGCAAGATCGCCTACGACGACAACTACACCGGCCCCGCCTTCGAGCCGGAGGAAGGCGAGCGGCTTGCCAGGGTGATCGGCGACAAGACCGTGCTGTTCATGGCCAACCATGGCATCTCCACGGTGGGCAAGTCGGTGGCCGAGGCCTACGACCGGCTCTACTACGTCGAGCGCGCCGCTCAGGTGCAGATCTACGCGATGTGGACCGGCCAGCGCCTCAAGCAGCTTCCCGATCCGGTGGTGGAGAAGACCAAATCCAACATCGGCGGCGCACAGTACTATACGGGGCTCAACCCGGCGCAGCGCCACCTCGAGGCGTTGAAGCGCATCCTGGATCGCCAGGAGCCCGACTACGTGGACTGAACCTGACCGTACGAAGCAGGCCAGCCGCCGCCGGAGGTCTTAGAGTCACGCGACAAGGGTCACCAAGGACAACCCGAAAGCAGCCACGACAACCACAACGCGTGCACGGTGCCAAGCCGCCCAACGCGCCAAAGTCGCTGGCAGGTCCGTGGCAGACACCGCGCGCCGGGAGAAGGCTTCGTTCGCCGACTTGAAGTACAGGGCGTAGATGGCGACCAGACTGCAGGTCAGCACGGCCGTTGCGAACGCCGCGAGGCTACGCGGCGTGAGGCCTCCCGATTGCAGGGTGACCTGCACCACCGCCAGAACGGCGGTTAGCGGCGCCGCCATCGTCAGTGGTGCGAAGAAGCGATACAGCATCGATCCGAAGGTCGGGTGCAGCGCGTAGAATGTGTCGGCCGATAGCGTGCGCCAGTACGGCACCAGCAGCCGGTCTTCGGCCAACAAGGCGCCAGCGAGAAGGCCAAGGCTGGCAGCCGCCAATAGAGGAAACAGTTGGCCCACCAGAACGGCCATGAGCGCATCCCTATTGCTTACGCCATCTGCTCGCGTTCCCTGGCGAGCTTTGCGCGCACATACTCGATGTGCTCCCGCAGGTTGTAGAGCTGCTCGCCGAACGCCTTGGGCACCTGGATCGCACCGACGCCGGCCACGATCTCGCCAAGCTCCTTCTCGTGTGCCAGCAGCGACTCGGGTGACGGCGGCGTGCGGTGCATGCGCGATTCCAGACGCTGCAGACGTGCGTACCAGGTTTGCAGGCGGCGCCGGATGTTCCAGCGATAGAGGGCAGGCCCACCCTTGAGGATCGGTACGGCAAGCGTCAACAATGGCACCAGCAGAACGACCATGCGCTCTACGAGGTTGGCGATCCAGAAGGGCAGGTAGCGTTGCAGGAACGGCGGCCCGGACCGGTAGAACCGTACGGCATCGGGTGACATCGGGAACGCACTGTCAGTGGCCGTCGGGAACTGTCCCGCACGCTGGAACCAGTTTGCGGTGCCGCCGTGCACCTCGGAGGCAGCCTGCGCGAGCTGCGCAACCAGAGCCGGATGCAGGTCTTCACGCACCACGAGAGAGGCGACAGAGGCGACCAGGACGACATCCTTCGACGGCACGTCGCTCTCCAGGTTGACGACGCCTTGCGGCAGCACGACCTTGGTGAGGTAAGGAAACAGCCGCGTCAGTGCATCCGCCTGCGCAACGCTCATGAGGCCGAGACGCGGATCGCGCAGCATCTCCTGGATGAGCGGCGTCTCCGCGGCAGCAACCGCGAACATGGCATCGACCGTTCCCGCAACCAGGGCGTCGCGTGCCGCAGCACCGGTCACGGGCAACAGCTCGACATTGCCGCCGTCGAGCTGGGCCGCTCCGAGCAGGGCCTGGGCCAGCGCGCGTGTGCCGCTGCCTTCAGGGCCGATGGCAATGCGACGGCCGCGCAGGTCGCCGAAGCGCTGGATCGTCTCGCTGCTGCGGGGGAAAATCCAGACCGGCTCGAGGAAGACACCGCCCGCGGAGAGAATGCCGGGGGCCTTCTTCTCGTCGGCAATGCCGCCCTGCAAGAGGGCTGCCAATACGCCGCTCTTCTCATCCTGAATACGCTTGAGGTTGTCTACGGACCCGGCGGACTGCCTGAGCTCGGTGCGGATGCCCGAGCGCTCCAGCGCCTTCTGATAGCCGCGGCCGAAAGTGTGATAGGCACCTCTCTCCGGCCCGGTGGCGATCACAAGCGTGCGTTGCGGCGGCGGCTGCATGTACTGCAAGGCCCACCATAGTGCCCCCACGACAAGGCCGAGCAGCACCAGCGTGAAGAACATCAAGCCCACCAGGCCAACGCGACCGCTACTCTGCGTCCCTTGAGCCATGCCGGAAAATTCCCTCACTCAGTCGTTGCTTCAGCGTGAGCGCACGCCGAACTCGCCGCCGCCAAGCGTATCGCGGTTGTTTGCGGCTTCAATGCGTGCATCCCCGATCACCTGAGTAGTGCAAAACGCCACGGCAAGCTACAACGGCACGCCTTCGGCCAGACCGGAGCCGAATGGCGAGATACCCTGTGCTGCAGATTTGTCCGGCTGCTCCCTGATCTCGTGGCAATGAACGCCTCATGACAACGCCGACCGACATCATCACCGGCAAGACATTGATTGCCTGGGGCTACCGGCCGGGACCGTGGTTCGCACCAGCCATCAGCGCGGCCGAATCCGCCCGCGCCTCCGGCGCCGATGAAGCAGCCGTGCGCGCGGTCGTGGATCGCTTTGCCCCGCCGCCCTTGCCGCCGGCCGTCGATCTGCGCAAGCGGGGCGCAGTGCCCTACACGCTCAACATCCGCGACGAGGCGCCGGGCGATGCCGACAACATCGCCTCTGTCGAGAGGCACATGGCCGAGCTGTTGCGCGTGCCCACGCTGGTCGCGGGCACCGTGATGCCCGACGCGTGTCCCTCAGGCTCCGCTCCCGGCACCATTCCGGTCGGCGGCGTGGTCGCGGCCAAGGACGCCATCCATCCGGGCATGCACTCGGCCGACATCTGCTGCTCGATGGCGGTCTCGGTGTTCGGCGATACCGACCCGAGCGCCATCCTCGACGCCGGCATGACGCACTCGCACTTCGGCGGCGGCGGGCGGCCCTACAGCCATGACCTGCGTCCGCCCGACAGCCTGATGGCGGAGTTCGAGGGCAACAAGTATCTCGCCATGATGACGGAAGCCGCCGTCCGCCATTTCGCCACGCAGGGCGACGGCAACCACTTCTTCTATGTCGGACGCCTCGCCTCGACGGGTGAGGTCGCGCTCGTCACGCACCACGGCTCGCGCAAGCCGGGCGCGCTGCTTTACAAGGCCGGCATGGAGACGGCGGAACGCTACCGCCGCGAGCTGTCGCCCGAGACACCGGCGCACAATGCGTGGATTCCCTTCGAGACCGACGACGGCCGTACCTACTGGAGCGCACTGCAGCTCATCCGCACCTGGACCAAGAAGAACCACTTCGCCATCCACGACCGCGTGGCGGAGGCGCTTGGCCTGAAAGTGAAGGACCGCTTCTGGAACGAGCACAACTTCGTGTTCCGCAAGAGCGACGGCCTGTTCTATCACGCCAAGGGCGCCACGCCGGCGTGGACGGACTTCGCGGCCGACTCGAGCGGCCTGACGCTGATCCCGCTCAACATGGCGGCGCCGATCCTCATCGCGCGCGGCCGCGATGCGGAGAACGCGCTGGGCTTCGCGCCGCACGGGGCGGGCCGCAACTTCTCGCGCTCCGCCTACATGCGCCAGCACGCGGGCAAGACCGAAGCGGAGATGGTGGGCGAGCAGACGAAGGGCATCGACGCGCGCTTCTACTGCGGCATCCCGGATGTTTCCGAGCTGCCCGGCGCCTACAAGAACGCGGACGTGGTGCGCAATCAGATCGGCCACTTCGGCCTCGCCGAGATCGTCGACACCATCGAGCCCGTCGGCTCCATCATGGCCGGCGACTGGCAGCGCGACGCGCCGTGGAGGAAGAAGCGGGTAGCGAAGGCGGCTGCTGCGGCGGCGCAACCTGTCCAACCTGATCGCACGAAGCGGCGGCGTTGAACGCCACCCTTCCTGCTGGTTGTCATCCCGGAACGCGCAGAGCGCGTATCCGGGACCCAGGAGCCAAAGTGCAGTCGGTGCCCGCAACCCGGGTCTCAGCTCTTGCTGCGCTCAGCCGGGATGACAAGCTGGGCAGCGATGCTGTTGGTGGTCACGTGGAGTACAAGTGCTGTCATCCCGGCGCGTGTTGCCGGGGTCCAGTCCTCCACGAACGCTTCCGCCTACTTCACGATGGATTGCGGCGACAAGCGCCGGAAATGACAAAGTTTGACCACCCTCACCGCCACCCCTGATGCCATCAAGCAAGCCGCCGCCATCCTGCGGGCGGGTGGCCTCGTCGCGTTTCCGACGGAAACCGTGTACGGGCTCGGCGCCGATGCCACCAACGGCTTTGCCGTCGCGGCGCTCTATTCCGCCAAGGGGCGGCCGAGTTTCAACCCACTGATTGTGCACGTGCCGGAGACCGCCGCTGCCGCGGCCGTCGCGACAATGACGCCGCTCGCGCAAACCCTCGCCGATGCCTTCTGGCCCGGCCCGCTCACGCTTGTCCTTGCCCGCCGTTCCAACCGCATCATCGCCGATCTTGCCACCGCCGGTCTCGATACCGTGGCTGTGCGCGTCCCCGCACACCCGATCGCCCAGGCCCTCCTCCGCGCCGCCGACCTGCCCGTTGCCGCGCCCAGCGCCAACCGCTCCGGGCACGTGAGCCCGACCTTGGCCGCTCATGTTGCAACCGATCTCGGTCTCCATGTGCAGCTCATCCTCGACGGTGGCGCGACCCGGATCGGGCTCGAGTCCACGGTCCTAGACGCGACGGGAACGGACCCTGTCGTGCTCCGGCTCGGTGCCGTTACCGGGGAGGATATCGCCCGGATCACGGGCCGGCCCGTGATCCTCGCCGCGGGCGAGAACGATACGGCACCGGTCTCTCCCGGGATGCTCACGCGCCACTATGCGCCCAACACCAGGCTCCGCCTCGATATCCACAATGTCCGTGCCGGTGAAGCCCTGCTCGCCTTCGGCCCCGATCTCCCATCCCACGCCGGCCCCATGTTCAATCTTAGCCCTGCCGGCGACCTCGCCGAAGCCGCCGCCAACCTGTTCGCCGCCCTGCGCGACCTCGACGCATCTGGTGCCGCCGCCATTGCCGTGATGCCGATCCCGGCGCATGGTCTCGGAGCCGCCATCAACGACCGCCTCACCCGCGCCGCGAGAGCCGCATGACCATGCCTGCCAACGTGCTCACGCCCGATCTCATCGCGCGCTTGCGCGCCATCGTCGGCGACAATCACACGCTCACTGATCCCGACCAGCAGCTTCCCTACGTGCGCGAGCTGCGCGATCTTTACGTCGGCAGCGCCGGTGTCGTCCTGCGCCCCGGCTCGACGGAGGAAGTCTCGAAGATTCTCGCGCTTGCCAATGCGCACGGCCTGCCCGTCGTGCCGCAGGCCGGCAACACCGGCCTCGTCGGCGGCCAGGTGCCCATGAACGGCGAGATCGTGCTCTCCATTTCGCGTCTCAAGAAAGTGCGCGCGCTCGATCCCGACGGCTTCACTATGACGGTCGAAGCCGGCATGACGCTCGCCGAGGTGCACGCCGCCGCTGACGGCATCAATCGCCTGTTCCCGCTCAGCCTGCCGTCGGAAGGCACCTGCCAGATCGGCGGCAACCTCGGCACCAACGCCGGCGGCGTCGGCGTGCTGGCTTACGGCAACACGCGCCAGCTCGTGCTCGGCCTCGAGGTCGTGCTGGCCGACGGCCGCATCTGGAACGGCCTCAGCCCGCTCAAGAAGGACAATACGGGCTACGACCTGCGCGACCTGTTCATCGGCTCGGAAGGCACGCTCGGCGTCATCACCGCTGCAACTCTCAAGCTCTTCCCCAAGCCGCTGGAAATGGCCACCGCCTTCGTTGCGCTGCCCTCCGTCGATGCCGCGCTGCCGCTGTTCAGCATGGCAGAGGAGGCCGCCGGCCAGAGCCTCACCGCCTTCGAGATCATGTGCGAGCTGGCCCTCGACATGGTCGTCAAGCACGCCCACAACGTGCGCGATCCCTTCACCGCCCGCCATCCCTGGTACGCCCTGATCGAGATTTCAGGCCTCAAGGAAGACGGCAACGCCGAGCGCTTGATGATGGAATTGCTGGAAACCGCCACCGAGCGCGAGCTGCTCGTCGACGCCACCCTCGCCAGCTCCCTCACTCAGCAGAAGGACTTCTGGCGCCTGCGCGAGTCTTATTCCGAGGCTCAGCGCCCCGAAGGCGACAGCATCAAGACCGATGTCTCCGTCCCCACCCAGAAAATCCCCGAGTTCATCAAGCGCGCCGATGCCGCCGTCGCCGCCATCAACAAGGACGCCCGCCCCGTGCCGCTCAGCCACTTCGGCGACGGCAACGTGCACTACAACGTCAGCCAGCCCGTTGGCTGGCCCAAGGGCAAGTTCAATGCGGAGCAGTGGAAGCCCATCGCCAACGCCGTGCACGCCATCGTGCTGGAGTTCGGCGGCTCCATCTCCGCCGAGCACGGCATCGGCCAGATGAAGCGCGACGAGCTCGCCCGCATCAAGGACCCCGTGGCGCTGGACCTCATGCGCCGCATCAAGGCGAGCTTCGACCCCAAGGGCATCCTCAATCCCGGCAAGGTGCTTTAGCTCCAACCGGGGCATATTGTACTTGACGGACCCATTAGAATGGTGTACTTAAAGGATCCAGAAACAAGGTCCTGCCATGTCCGCCATTGCCCAAGATTACTTCCACGACGAAGCCAAGGCCTACGAGATGGTCGAAGCCATCCTTTGGCCGGAAGGCCCCGTCTGCCCCCACTGTGGAACCATGGACAAGGCCTCGCCCATGAAGGGCAGGTCCACGCGGATCGGCACCTACAAGTGCTACGCGTGCCGCAAGAAGTTCACAGTCAAAATCGGCACCATCTTCGAGGACAGCCACATCCCCATGCGGACGTGGCTACAGGCCATCTACCTGATGTGCTCGTCGAAGAAGGGCATTTCCAGCAACCAGCTTCACCGCGCGTTCGGTATCAGCCTGCGTAGCGCTTGGTTCATGTCCCATCGCATTCGGGAAGCCATGCGCGTTGGTGGCCTGGAGCCGCCCATGGGCGGCGGTGGCGGCGTGGTGGAGATCGACGAAACGATCTACGGGCGTGCCTCGACGCATCCCAAGGGCCGTCAGCGCCGCGTTCCGATCAACAAGCTGCGCATCGCCAATTCAGCCCACAAGAACGTGGTGCTGTCACTGGTAGAGCGCGGCGGCAAGGTCCGCAGCTATCACATCGAAGGCAGCACGGTGCAGCAAGTGCTTCCCATCGTGCACGAGAACGTCTCGAAAGAGGCGCAGGTGATGACGGACAAGGCCCAGCTTTATCGCTACAGCCTCGGCAACTTCGCCAGCCATGAGCGTGTCGATCACGGCAAGGGCGAGTACGCACACTACGAGGACGGCCGCCCCGTCATCACGACGAACACGGTTGAAGGCTATTTCTCGGTCTTCAAGCGCGGCATGCGCGGGACCTACCAGCACTGCAAGGAAAAGCACCTGCACCGGTACTTGGCGGAGTTCGACTTCCACTACAACAACCGGGTGGCGCTTGGCGTGGACGATCACACGCGCGCAACCGAAGCCCTGAAGGGGCGTTAAAGGCAAGCGGTTGAAATACCGGTAGCCTCGCTGGTGTGAACCCAAGACAGGAGCCGAGCAGGTGGCGCCGACGGGCTCAAGCGGAGGCTCAGCTTGACTTGTTTCCAGCTTTCGCAGGGGTTGGAAAGAAGGCGGAACCTCGGCAAGCGCGCCAAGTTTCACATCGAAGTGGCCAAGTGAACAAAAAGTAAACTTATGCCCAAAACCCACATTTTTGTGGCCTTCCGGCCAGTCCGCACCGCCGTCTCAACAATGTCCGCAGGCAGCGCTTTGCTTAAGCACGGCCGTCGCTGTACGATTCGCGCAAGGATGGGGTGCGAGAGTGAGAGGCGGTCGGCAGTAGCGTAGCCACCGATTCGAGGAGTCCATGCCGCACATCCTAGCGGAAGCCCAAAGGCCGTCTTCCTCCCAGCCAGAAGGAGCGTCGGCGAACGGCTTTGTTGGCCAAGTGGTCGACCTTCTAACGGATGATATTTTGGTGGTGTGGGACTTAGACCGCCAGCGCGCTTTTCATGCATACGGCTTTAGAGGAAAGGATTGGCCTATCGGCGCGATTGTTTCCTGCACTTTAAGCCCGGACAACAGAGTAGTTGAGGCGGTTGTCGCCGTTGATCGCGCCACCGAGGAAGCTTATAAGCACAAGCGCCTTATTCCGTAGACGTTCCAAAAAAAGACGTGGGGAGGAAGGGTGTCCTAGCTTGAGGGCGCTCTCTGCATTTATCTGTGGCTCCGAGAACTAGCTTCCATATTCGGAATGCCATGTCGGCTGGCAATCTTACTGCCCTCCTTCAGCCAGGTGACATAGTGCTGTTCGCCGCCACTAAGCGGTGGGCAAATGCTGTTTGTGCGTATCAGCGCTTGGTCCGTCCCCCTTACGCGCCAGACGGCCCCGACTTCTCTCACTCGGCGATGTACATTGGCGCGGACGACATCGTACACGCGGTCACGATTGGAAACGCTACTATGGGGGGCGTGCAGCGTCAGTCTCTGAACTCGTATGCGATGAACCGCATAGTTTGCGCTGTGCGCTGGAGGCCTGCAACTACCGCGCAAAGGTTCCAACTCGCAGCGGAGGCGCAGGCGATGATAGGGAAGCAGTACAGTTATCGCTCTCTAGGTGCGGCAGCCTACCACTATATGAGAATGAGGCTGAATCTGGCGGGCAACCACAACCCGCAACAGATACAGAAGTACATCGCTGATGCACGCCACTACAAGCATATGATTTGCAGTCAGTTCGTGGCCAAGACATACGCAGTGACGCTTCAAGCCGTGAACCCATTAGATGTTCCCGGTGGCTTACCCTCCCCGGTTTACACTCCGGCGGATATCTACGTGAATCTAAATTTGGACACCGTGGGCGGGCCTCCCTGATGGCTTGACGTTTTTCGCGAACCGCTGCATCCCGAGCAATATGCCGAAACGCAAAGAAC
>CADEEC010000005.1 GCA_902826255.1 uncultured Hyphomicrobiales bacterium
TCGCCGCTGCACTCCGCCTCTACCACAACGGCGAGATCGGCCTGATCCCGCTGCTAAAGGCTATGACCATCAATCCCGCACGCCTGCTCGGGCTTCCCTCCGGACGCATCGAGAAAGGGTCGCCTGCCGATCTCATTCTTGTCGATCTCGGCCAGCCGTGGGTGGTGGACAAGGCGGAAATCCGTGCACGCTCGAAGAACTCGCCGTTCGACGAGAGCAAGATGCAGGGCCGCGTGCTGCTGACGATGGTTGCCGGCAAACCCGTGTACCAATACGCTGGCGCCGAGCGCGGCTGACGTCGCGCCTCACGGGGCGCTCATGACACTTCTTTTCACGTCCTACGGCCTGCTGGCCTTGGCTGCCGGCTATCTGCTCGGCTCGATCCCGTTCGGCCTGCTGCTGACCAAGGCCGCCGGCCTGGGCGACGTGCGCAGCATCGGCTCCGGCAACATCGGCGCCACCAACGTGCTGCGCACGGGCCGCAAGGGCCTCGCGGCGGCGACCCTCCTGCTCGATGCGCTGAAGGGCACGGTGGCCGTCCTCATCGTCTACGATATCGCGCTCCGCTACGGCGGCGGCAACGTCTACGACCACGGCCACCTGCACGACGCCGTGCAGTACGGCTACATCGCGGGACTCGGCGCTTTCCTCGGCCACATCTATCCAGTGTGGCTGCGGTTTGTGGGCGGCAAGGGCGTCGCCACCTTCATCGGCGTCCTGATCGGCGTGAACTGGCCGGTAGCCGCCCTGTTCGGCCTGGTGTGGCTCGCGGTGGCCGTCCTCACGCGCTATTCCTCGCTCGCCGCGCTCTCAGCGACAGCCGGCGTCGTTCTCTTCTACCTCGTCACGGGCTGGACCGGCCTGCCCTTCATCATCGTGATGGCGGCGTTGCTGATCCTCAAGCATCACGCCAACATTCGCCGGCTGCTCGACGGACAGGAGAGCAAGATCGGTGCCCGATCATCATGAAGAGCGCACACGCCTGCTGCCGGCGCCGCTGCCGCAGGCGCCGCTCGATGATGTTCAGCGCCTCGCCTGCCTGCGTCTGATCCGCAGCGAGAACGTCGGGCCTGTCACCTTCCGCGAGTTGATCAACCATTTCGGCGGCGCGGAAGCTGCGCTCGCGGCACTTCCCGATCTGTCGCGGCGCGGCGGTCGCCGCCAGTCCATCCGCGTCTGCCCGCGCGACGTCGCCGAGGCGGAGCTCGACGCCGCCCGCGCCATCGGTGCGCACCCGCTGTTCACGATCGAGCCCGGCTATCCGCCGGCGCTGGCCGCCGTCGACGCGCCACCGCCGCTGCTCTACGTCAAGGGCGACACCCGCCAGCTCGCGCGTCCCATGCTCGCCATCGTCGGCGCCCGCAACGGCTCCGCTGCGGGCCAGAAGATCGCCCGCCAGTTCGCATCGCATATCGGTGCCGCCGGTTTCGTCATCGCCTCCGGGCTCGCACGCGGCATCGATGCAGCAGCGCATGAGGCTGCACTCGCAACCGGAACGGTCGCCGTGATCGCCGGCGGCCTCGACACCATCTATCCGCCGGAGAACGCGAAACTGCAGGAGGTCATTGCCGAGCGCGGCTGCGTGATCGGTGAGAACCCGCCCGGTTTCATGCCGCGCGGCAAGGATTTCCCCCGCCGCAACCGCATCATTTCCGGCGTCTCGCTCGGCGTGCTGGTGGTGGAAGCCGCGCGCCGCTCCGGCACGCTCACTACCGCCCGCATGGCCGGCGAGCAGGGCCGCGAAGTATTCGCCATCCCCGGCCACCCGCTCGATCCGCGGGCGGAGGGCACCAACATGCTGCTCAAGTCCGGCGCCACCCTCGTCACCGAGCCGGACGATGTCCTTTCCGCCCTTGCCCCCTTGCTACGCGAGACCCCCTCGCCGTTCCACGCACCGTCCCCCGAGCCGACCCTACCTGCAGCGCCAATCCAATCTGGGGTGGCCGACGGGGACCGGGAGACGGTCTATGCCGCCCTCGGCCCGGCTCCCATAGATATAGATGAGCTTGGCCGGGCCACCGGGCTGCCGGTGCGGGCCATCCAGATCGCCCTGGTGGAGCTGGCGCTTGCCGGCCGCATCGAGCGCCACGGCCACCAGCTCGTTTCCAGGCGCTGAAAATGGAAAGGGCGCTCTTGCCGGGGAGGGGAGGACAAGAGCGCCCATTGTGGTGGCCTTGAGGGGGAACAAGGTCACGAGCGCATCCTCAAATGTGGGGATGCGTCCCCCTAAAAACCGCCGGGAAGGCCCCCGGTTCCCGCCCGAAGCGGCATTTTTCACTGACCCGGTCTTCAGCCGCATGCACAGGATGTGGACAGAAACTCGCCGCTTCCTCGTTTTATTTCAATATATTGAACACCGTGGAGCACTCGCAGCCGCAGGCGGCTGGTTTGACATGGCCCATGTCCTCCACCATGTTCTGGCCGCCAATCGGCATTTATCCGTAACAAAGTAACGGGCGGCTGACCCCTCCGGCTTCAGGGCCGAGAGCACCCGCGGGGCTTCATGAACGTCGTCATTGTCGAATCCGCCGCCAAGGCCAAGGCCATCAACAAGTACCTGGGCTCCAGCTTCAAGGTGCTGGCCTCCTACGGCCACGTGCGCGATCTCCCGCCCAAGGACGGCTCGGTCGAGCCGGACAACGACTTCCAGATGCACTGGGACGTGGATGGCCGCTCCCAGAAGGTCATGCGCGAAATCGCGGCAGCCGTAAAAAATGCCGATAAACTGATCCTCGCCACCGACCCTGACCGTGAGGGCGAGGCCATTTCCTGGCACATCCTGCGCATCCTCGAGGAGAGGAAGGCGCTCAAGAAGGGCGTGCCCGTCGAGCGCGTCACCTTCAACGCCGTCACCAAGCAGTCGGTGCTGGAAGCCTTCAAGTCGCCGCGCAGCATCGATGCGCCGCTGGTGGAAGCCTACCTCGCCCGCCGTGCGCTGGACTACCTGGTCGGTTTCACGCTGTCGCCGGTGCTGTGGCGCAAGCTGCCCGGCGCCCGTTCTGCCGGCCGCGTGCAATCCGTCGCGCTACGCCTCGTCTGTGACCGCGAGGCCGAGATCGAGGCCTTCAAGACCGATGAGTACTGGACCATCGAGGCAACGCTGGCGACCAACGCCGGCGAGGAATTCGGCGCGCGCCTGTCGTCGATCGACGGCCGCAAGCTCGACAAGCTCGACATCAAGGACGAAGCCTCCGCCACCGCCATCAAGGCCGCCATCGAGAAGGGCGACTTCAAGATCGTGCGCGTCGAGAAGAAGGCGGTGAAGCGCAATCCCTATCCGCCGTTCGCCACCTCCACGCTGCAGATGGATGCCTCGCGCAAGCTCGGCTTCTCGGCCAAGCAAACCATGCAGCTTGCCCAGCGCCTGTACGAAGGCGTCGACATCGGCGGCGAGACGGTCGGCCTCATCACCTACATGCGAACCGACGGCGTCACCATCATCCCGGAAGCGATCAATTCCATCCGCGGCCTGATCGCGCGCGAATATTCGCAGCGCTTCGTCGCGCCCTTCATCCGCGAGTACAAGACCAAGGCCAAGAACGCGCAGGAAGCGCACGAGGCCGTGCGCCCGACCGACCCTGCGCGCCGGCCGCAGGATGTCACCCGCTATCTGGAGCGCGACCAGGCACGCCTCTACGAGCTGATCTGGAAGCGCACCGTGGCGAGCCAGATGGCCTCGGCCGAGCTGGAGCAGACCACGGCCGACATCGAAGTGAAGGGCCGCGACGGCAAGACCTATGTCCTGCGTGCTACCGGCTCGATCGTGCAGTTCGAAGGCTTCCTCAAGGTCTACGAGGAAGGCCGCGACGACCGCGTGCGCGTGGTCGAGAAGGGCAAGGAGGACCACTCCGAGGACGACGACAGCCGCCGTCTGCCCGCGCTAGCCGAGGGCGACCGCGTCACCGACCGCAAGATCGAGCCCGAGCAGCACTTCACCCAACCGCCGCCCCGCTATTCGGAGGCCACCCTCGTCAAGCGCATGGAAGAGCTCGGCATCGGCCGGCCGTCTACATACGCCTCCACGCTCGCCGTGCTGCAGGAGCGCGACTACGTCCGCATCGAGAAGAAGCGACTGATCCCCGAAGACAAGGGACGCCTCGTCATCGCGTTCCTGGAAAGCTTTTTCACGCGCTACGTCGAGTACGACTTCACCGCCGACCTGGAGGGTAAACTCGACCTCATCTCCGACGGCAAGCTGGAGTGGAAGGACGTCCTGCGCGACTTCTGGAAGAACTTCATGGGCGCGGTCGATGAGATCAAGGACCTGCGCGTCAGCGAGGTTCTGGAAGCGCTGAACGAAATCCTCGGGCCCCATATCTTTCCGCCGAAGGCGGAAGGCGGCGACCCGCGCCAGTGCCCCAACTGCGGCGAGGGTCGTCTGAGCCTCAAGGTCAGCGGCAAGTTCGGTGCTTTCATCGGCTGCTCGCGTTATCCCGACTGCCGCTTCACGCGCCAGCTCTCGCAGACGACCGACGGCCCCGCCGAAGCCAACAATCCCGACGGCAAGCTACTCGGACATGATCCCGACACTGGCCTCGCTGTGACGCTGCGCACCGGCCGCTTTGGCCCCTACGTCCAACTCGGCGAGGGATCAAAGGAAGACAAGCCCAAGCGTTCCTCCGTGCCGCGCGGTATCGATGCGAACACGATCGACCTGGAAAAAGCGCTGCAACTCCTGTCGTTGCCGCGCGAGGTCGGCATGCATCCGGAAACCGGCACGCCCATCACGGCGGGCCTCGGACGCTACGGTCCCTTCATCCTGCACGACGGCACCTACGCCAATCTGCCGTCTGTTGAGGAAGTGTTCTCCGTCGGCATCAACCGCGCCGTGGTTCTTCTCGCCGAGAAGCGTGCCGGCGGCGGCAAGGGCCGCTTCCAGCGTGCCGCACCGACCGTCGTGAAGGAGCTTGGCGAGCATCCCTCGGAAGGTGGCAAGGTGCAGGTCCTCTCAGGCCGGTACGGCCCCTATGTGAAGCACGGCGACATCAACGCCACGCTCCCGCGCGGCAAGGAGCCGGCCGAGCTGACCATGGACGAGGCCGTACTGCTTATCGCCGAGCGCGCCGCTAAGGGCCCCTCCAAGAAAAAGGGCAGGAACGCCAAAGCGAGGTCTAAGCCCGAAGCAATGGCGGATGCCGCGAGCAAGAAGCCCGTGAAGGCGAAAGCCAAGGCCGCGGACAAGCCTGCCAAGGCCAAGGCCGCCCCGGCCAAGAAAAAAACCAAGGGCAAGTCGGCGACCCGCGAGGCGGCGGAGTAGACAGAGCGAGTGGCGCGCAAACCCAAACAGCCCCGCCGCACCGGCCTGCCGTCCAAGGGAGAGATACTGGAGTTCGTCAGGAACGCCCGCGTCGTTCCCGGCAAGCGCGAGATCACACGCGCGTTTTCCGTGAAGGGCAGCGACCGCGCCGCCCTCAAGCAACTTCTCATCGAGATGGCCGACGAGGGCCTGCTCACCGGCAACCGCAAGGGCTTCAAGCAGCCGGGCACATTGCCGCCTGTCACCGTGCTCAATATCGTTGCCCGCGATGACGACGGTGAGCTTATCGGCGAGCCCGCCGTCTGGGATGCCGAGGAAGGCGACCGCCCGCGCGTGCTCATCCTGGCGGATCGGCGCGGCCGCAGCGGCGGCGAAGGCGCACTCGGCCAGGGCGACCGCATCCTCGCCCGCCTCACGCGGCTCGACGAGGTCGACGTAGCCGGCTACCGCTACGAGGCCCAGCCCATCAAGCGCCTGCCGAAGGAGAAGGTGCGCCAGCTCGGCATCTTCCGCGCGCATGCCAAGGGCGGCGGCGTCATCGATCCCGTCGACCGCAAGGAGATGCGCGAGTGGCGTGTCAACGCCGGCGACGAAGGCGGGGCCGCGAACGGCGACCTCGTGCGCTTCGACCTCGCGCGTGCCGGCCGCATGGGCGTCCCGCAGGCACGCATCGTGGAGAGCCTCGGCAATCCGCAAGACCAGCGCAAGATCAGCCTGATTGCCGTGCACGCCCACGGCATCCCCGATGAATTCCCGCCTGGTGTGCTGGCCGAGGTCGAAACGCTGGAGCCGCCCAAGCTCGCCGGGCGTACCGATCTGCGCACGCTCGGTCTCCTCACCATCGATCCCGTGGACGCGCGCGATCATGACGACGCCGTGCACGCCGCCCCCGACGCCGATCCGCGCAACCCCGGCGGCTTTATCGTTCACGTCGCCATCGCCGACGTCGCCCACTACGTCCGCCCTGGCACCCGCCTCGACCGCGAAGCGCAGACGCGCGGCAACTCCGTCTATTTCCCCGACCGCGTCGTGCCGATGCTGCCGGAGCGCATCTCAAACGACCTCTGCTCCCTGCGCGAGCACGAAGAGCGACCGTGCCTTGCTGTGCGCATGATCTTCGACAAGGACGGCGAGAAGAAAAGCCACACCTTCCTGCGCGCCATGATGCGCTCAGCCGCCAAGCTTTCCTACGAGGAGGCGCAGGCCGCCATCGACGGCCGGCCAAACGCCAAGACGCAACCTCTCCTCGAGTCGGCACTGAAGCCGCTATGGGCCGCCTATGGTGTGCTCGCCGCCGCGCGCGACCGCCGCCAGCCGCTCGACCTCGACCTGCCCGAGCGCAAGATCCTGATCGACAAACAGGGACGCGTGGATCGCGTCGTGACGCCGGAGCGCCTAACCGCGCACCGCTTGATCGAGGAGTTCATGATCCAGGCCAACGTCGCCGCGGCGGAGGCACTGGAAGCCAAGCGCTCCCCGGTCGTCTACCGGGTGCACGACACGCCGTCGAAGGAGAAACTCATCGCGCTCGGAGATTTCCTGCAATCGCTGGATATGGGCGTGCCGAAAGCCTCCACGCTGCGCCCCGGCGACTTCAACCGCATCCTCGCGCAGGCCAAAAACATGCCTGTGACGGAGCTCGTCAACGAAGTCGTGCTGCGCTCTCAATCCCAGGCCGTGTACGCGGCGGAGAACATCGGCCACTTCGGCCTCAACCTGCAGCGCTATGCGCACTTCACCTCGCCCATCCGCCGTTACGCCGATCTCGTCGTGCACCGCGCGCTCATCCGCGCGCTCGGTCTTGGTGCCGGCGGCATCACAGAAGATCAGTCCGCGCAGCTGGCCGAGATCGCGCAGGCCATCTCCGACACCGAGCGCCGTGCCATGGCCGCCGAGCGCGAAACTGCGGACCGCCTCATCGCCGGCTACCTGGCGGATCGTGTCGGCGCTGAGTTCTCTGGCCGCATCTCCGGCGTCACGCGCTCCGCCGTGTTCGTACGCCTCAACGATACCGGCGCCGACGGCATCGTGCCGGCCGCTGCCCTCGGCTCCGACTACTACCGGCACGACGAGACCGCGCACGCGCTGGTGGGCGACCGCACCGGAGAGGCGTTCCGTCTCGGCGATCAGGTCAACGTCCGGCTCGTGGAGGCGATACCCACCGCCGGCGCACTCCGCTTCGAGATGCTGTCGAAGGGCAAGCGGCTCGGCCCGCAGCCCAAGCAGGGCAAGCGCGGCCGTGCACATATCCGCAGCCGAAGGCGCTTCTGACACAGGCCGTCCCGAAACCGCAGCCCAGGGCATCGGCGTGTGTTGACCGTATCGACCATGCGGCTAGACCCCATGAAGAGATGCCACCAAACCCGGCTCCCATGACGGCACCGACGAAGACCCTGAAAGTTCTGCGCCCGCGCGACGCGGCGACGCTCATCATGGTCGACACATCGACGGGCGAGCCGCGCGTGCTGCTCGGCCGCCGCCGGCCTGACCTGGTGTTCATGCCCGGCCGCTACGTGTTTCCCGGCGGACGCGTCGATCCCGGCGACCGCACCATCGAAGCTGCCGACGAGCTGGAGGATGGCAACGTTCGCAATCTCCAGGAGCAGATGAAGGGCAGCCCGAGCGCAAAGCGCGCACGGGCGCTGGCACTGGCAGCCGTGCGGGAGATGTTCGAGGAAGCAGGGCTGCTTGTCGGTGTTCCCACGCAAACGCCGGTGGAGCCATCCTCGCCGACCTGGCGCGACTTCTTTGCTCTTGGCTACAGGCCGTCTCTCGTACGCCTCACCTTCTTCGCACGCGCCATCACGCCGCCAGGCCGGCCGCGCCGTTTCGACACACGCTTCTTCTGCGCACCGGCCGACGCCATCGTTCACAAAGTCGCGATTGCCGATGGTGAATTGTCCGATCTCGAGTGGCATTCGATCGCCCAGGCGCGAACGCTCGAGCTGCCCAATATCACACGGGTGGTGCTGGAGGATTTGGGAGAGCGCATCGCCGCCGGCGCACTCGGCAACAGCGGCCTGCCCGTACCATTTTACCACCGTCGCGCGGGTGCCTTCCATCGCGACCTGATCGGCGGCCATCTACATCCTTGACTTGGGTCGTCTGCGCGCTAAAACGTGCCCGCGACACAAAACTGACGTACGCACGCTGAAGGCAGCCGAAATCCAATGGCCAAACCTGTCACGCAGAAAATCAAGCTGCTCAGCACCGCTGGCACGGGCTTCTTCTACGTTACGAAGAAGAACCCAAGAACTGCGACCGACAAGATCACATTCCGCAAATACGATCCCGTTGCCCGCAAGCACGTTGCCTTCAAGGAAACGAAGATAAAGTAGCTGCCGCTGCGATTGCCGCACGGCCCGCGCGCACCAAGCATACCGAGTGGCTTTGAGCTCTGACGCAGTGCGTCGGCGTAAAGCGCTGCGTTGTCCGCAGCGATGGACGTTAGTGGGGAGAGGGATGGCCGGCGTCGTGACTGACATCGGCAGCGGGGTAGAAGTCCGAGCAGCCCCGACGCCGGCCTGCCAAGTCATGGACCAAAGAGGGCGTTGGCCATCGACTTGGCTATCGATCGACCCAACACGGCATCACAAGAGGAGGCCACTCCTAGCCGTTACGGGACGATCATCACCTCACGGCATCAGGAGATGCGGCGGACCTGAAAATCCGTGAGGATTCGTGAATTAGGATGAGTGCTGCGCATCGAGCGCGGCAAGGTTTACCCGCAGATCCCTCCTCTGCAACCCCACGCCAAGATTGCAGACCGGCCGAGAGATTACAAGGGTTTAGGGAAAATCAAGGTAACTTCGGACTATTCCACCGGAAATTGTAGCGGCGGGCTCGGAAACAACCCGCCAACCTTTCTCGATTAATATCAGATAGTTAACGAGGAAGCCCCTCAGGCCGCGTCTGACACGACCCGGTTCCGGCCCTCTCGTTTGGCTGCATAAAGAGCCACATCGGCCCGCTGCAGAAGGGCCTCCACACTGTCAGTCCGTCCGCAGAGCGTCGCCACACCCACGCTTGCCGTAACCCGCAACTGCGCCCCGCCGGAACCTTGAAACGGCTCGGCCGCCACGCTTGCGCACACGCGCTCTCCGGCGTGACGCGCCTCCTCCAGCACGGCTCCGGGCATCACGACGACGAACTCCTCGCCGCCCAGCCGGCACACGAGATCGGAACCGCGCATCAGTCGTCGCAGCCGCTCCGCGAACTCCCGCAGCACGCGATCGCCCACAAGATGCCCGTGCACGTCGTTCACACGCTTGAAGTGGTCGATGTCGGCCAGCAGAAGCGAAAGCGGCAGTCCGGCTGCGCTCGACTGCGTCAGCCTGCCGATGTTGGCTTCCAAGTATCGCCTGTTGAAGAGCCCCGTCAGCGGATCGGTGATCGCCAGCTCGGCGCTGGCATCGACGCTGGTGCGCAGCAGGTCCAGGTGGCGCTTGCGCTTGATCTGGGTCCGTACCCGCGCCAGCAACTCGTGGCGATCGAACGGACGCAGCAGGTAGTCGTTCGCGTCCATGTCCAGCGCCCGCAGCAGCCGGGCATCCTGAGCGCGCTCGGCGATCACGATCAGCGGAAGGTGCCTCAGCCGCTCGTGGGAGCGGATCTGGCTGCACAGGCGCAAGCCGTCCGCACTCTCCAACGTGAGGCTGACGATGGCGAGGTCGTAGGGCTTCTCGCCGAGCACGGCCAGCGCACCCTGCACGTCTGCCAGCACGTCGACGCTGTGCACCTTCGACAACGCCGCCATGACACGCTGCACCGCGCGCTCCTGGTCCTCGACCAGCAGGATGCGGGCGCCGACGTCCTCCATCGACGTCCACGGCACGAGGTCGGGCGCCGGCAGGCCGAACTTGGTGCCGCTGGCGAGGCGCCGCAGCATCTCGTCGTTGAGCATCTTCAGGCGCGCGAGGTTCTTGACGCGCGTTGTCAGCGCCATGTCGTCGATGGGCTTGGTCAGAAAGTCGTCGGCGCCGGCTTTGAGACCGAGAATCTTGTCGGTCGGCTGATCGAGCGCGGTGACCATGATCACCGGCAAGTGCATGATCGCCGGGTCCTGCTTGACGCGGCGGCAGACTTCGAAGCCGTCCATGCCCGGCATCATTACGTCGAGCAGCACCACATCGACGCGCTGCGTCTTGAGGACGTCGAGGGCCTCGCGGCCGCTCGACGCGGTCAGCACCTCGAAATATTCGGCAACCAAGCGCGCTTCCAGCAGCTTGACGTTGGCAAGCGTGTCATCGACGACGAGGACGCGGGCGGTCATGCGGCACCTGAACGCTACACACTAAAACAAGCGGCCCTATGCTGCCTCGCCGAGATACCGGCGCACGGTATCGAGAAATGTCGCGATCGAAATGGGCTTGGAAATATAGGCCTCACAACCGCCCTGCCGGATGCGCTCCTCGTCGCCCTTCATGGCGAACGCGGTCACGGCAATGACGGGGATGTCGCGCAGCGTCTCGTCGTCCTTGAGCCACTTGGTGACTTCAAGGCCGGAGACCTCCGGGAGCTGGATGTCCATCAGGATAAGATCGGGCCGCTGCTCCCGGGCAATCTTCAGCGCGTCCATGCCGTTGCGGGTCTGCAGCGTGCGATAGCCGTGCGCATCCAACAGATCATGGAAGAGCTTCATGTTGAGCTCGTTGTCTTCCACGACAAGAACGGTCTTGGTCATCTGGCGTGCCTGCACGTGGCGCCCAGGGAACGTTGTGCTGCCTTCCAGGTAGGTCATACGCCTCGCGAGCCCGATCTCGCGCCCCCAATGTATTGCACCGATTCTTCTCCGGCTTTGATGCGAGTTTGCTTCTGAATTTGTAACCAACTGTTTAAGATCGCCGGTGCGACTGGGTTGTTGGTTTACGCGCACTGATGCATCGCAAGACGGCGGCGCTCACACAGGATGAGGCGGAAGCCATTGCCATTCAGGCACTTGCGTTTCTCGCGGGCGAGCCGGCGCGCCTCGCTCAATTCCTTAATCTGACGGGAACGAACCTCTCGGATGTTCGACAACGGGTTAACGATCCGTCGTTCCTGCAGGCGATTCTCGACTATGTCGCCTCCGAAGAATCGATTCTCCTTGTGTTCGCAGCCGGTGTTCCGGTTGCACCAGAAACCGTCGTTGCCGCACTGAACGTGCTTCAGGGCGACCGGCGCGAACTCCGTTCGACATGACCGCCAGTAGCGCACCAACGCTGCGGCTGGGCATCGATCTCGGCGGCACCAAGATAGCGGGCATTGCCTTGGGGCCGGGTGACAGCGTCGTCGCGGAACGGCGCATGCCGTCGCCCCGCAACGACTACGGCGCCACCGTTCGCGCCGTCGGCGAGATGGTGGCCGCCCTGGAGCAGGATGCCGGCGGAAGCGGCAGCGTCGGCATCGGCATGCCGGGCTCGATCTCGCCGGTTACGGGCCGCGCGCAGAATGCCAACTCGACCTGGCTCAACGGCCAGCCCTTTGCGTCGGACCTGGACGCTTGTTTGAGACGCCGCGTACGACTGGCCAACGACGCCAACTGTTTCGCCTTGTCGGAGGCCACGGATGGCAACGCAGCCGGCGCAGGCACCGTCTTCGGCGTCATCCTCGGCACAGGCTGTGGGGGCGGCCTCGTGTTCGGAGGGCGGCTTGTCGACGGCCCGAACGGCATCGGCGGGGAATGGGGTCACAACCCGCTGCCGTGGGCCACGCCTGAGGAGTTCCCCGGTCCGCGCTGCTGGTGCGGCCGCCTGGGCTGCCTGGAGACGTGGATATCGGGCTCCGGCCTGGAAGCGGACTATGCAGGCGCGAGCGGCAGTCGCCTGCCGGCGGAAGAGATTGCCCGTCTCGCGGTCTCGGGCAACGGCACCGCGCAGTCCGCGCTTGACCGTCATGCCGGCCGTCTCGCCCGCGGCCTCGCCCACATCGTCAATCTATTCGATCCGGACGTGATCGTCCTCGGCGGCGGCCTCTCCAACCTCACGCATCTCTATGAAGTCCTGCCGGATCTCATGCGCGCGCACATCTTCGCCGATGCGCCACTGATCGACATCAGGCCGCCGCGGTGGGGCGATGCCAGCGGCGTACGCGGCGCGGCCCGGCTGTGGAGTTAGCCGGCCAGGACCATTACTTCCTGTCGCACTTGGACGGCGGCAGGAACGTGATCTCGCGCAGGTCGCCCTTCAGCGCGAAGCCGCCGTAGTCGATGTAGAGGTTCTTGCTGACACCGTTCTCCAGCATCACGTAGGCCAGCTCGTAAACCGGCAGCGCATCGCCGCGATCCCCGTTGGGCTCGAAAAATGCGATCGACACGGGCCATCCGCGAACCGCCTTCAAGCGATCGGCACCCTTGGCGTCGGCGAGCTTGCGGTCGGTCGGAGGCTGCTCCTTGCCGATGGCCGCGCGGGTGTCATAGACCTTCTCCCCCTTGGCCGAGCCGTCGTAGAAATTCGCCCGGAACGATGTCTTGCCCTCTTTCGCGGCCGCGATCAGGGCGACGGCATGCTCCATCGGAAAGTAGGTGCGCGGCGCGATCGTCACGCTTTTCTTGGCGGGCTTGGTGAGATCGACCTTCGCATCCTCGGTCACGCTCCGGCGCGAGGCATCGCCCGCCGTCGCTTCCGCCAGCCGCTCGTCCTGCAGCTGCGTGCTGTCGAAACGAAAACGCTTGGCGTCCCCTGCTTCCCAGGTGTTGGACCGCATGTCGCTGAGAACGACACCACCCGATTGGTTGGTCATGCGGGTTACGAAGCGCATGACCTGCGTGTAGCCTTCGCACGCCGAGCCGGTCAGCTCATAGGCGATGCGGCCGGCAACGGCCCCGACGCCCGATCCGCCGCGCGCGGCGGCCAAGCTGAGGTCGTAGACTGCCCGATGCGGAGCAAGCGACACGCCGCCTTGGGCTGCAGCACGCGTCGGCGCGAGCGTTGCGACGGCGATCACTGCGGCACAGACTGCGCCGGGAAACGCCCACGTCAGGCATCTTGCTTTCATGTGTGGGCTTGTCCTTGCCACCCGTTCGCTTGCGCAGGATCACCTGATACCGTAGCGGTCCAACCCGAGTCACGCAAAAGGGTTGCCGCGTGGCACGATCGACGGCGCGTCGCGCGAAAGTTTGCCACAATCGGGAGATTGGCCCTCGATGATTGCAGCCAGGCGGCACCGTCCCAGCCGCACACCATACGCGCCGCGCAACCTCGACCGTGTATTTCTACGCCCTATCGCGCACCGCGGGCTGCATGACATGCGCGCAGGCCTCGTCGAGAATACGGCACCGGCTTTCCGCGCCGCCATCGACAAGGGCTACGGCATCGAATGCGACCTGCAGGCGGCCGGCGACGGCGTGCCGATGGTGTTCCACGACGCGAAGCTGGAACGCCTGATGGATGCGGCGGGACCGCTCAAGGACCACAGCGGCAAGGAGCTCGCCAGACTCCGCTACCGCAACAGCGACGAGAAGATGTTGACCTTCTCCCAGTTCCTTAAGCTGGTGGATGGATCGGTTCCGCTGCTGGTGGAGGTGAAAAGCAAGGGCCGCATACCGACGCCCGGGTTCATTCCGCAAATCGCAGCGCGGGCGCGTGCCTACAAGGGGCCCATCGCGCTCATGTCCTTCGACCGCAAGATCGTCGCCAGCCTGATCGAGCATGCGCCGTCGGTGCCGTGCGGCGCCATAATCGGCAGCCAGCAATACCTGTCCGGGCTGTGGCGGCGTCCGCGCAAGCCGGATGAGACGGGGTCCCGCCCGCGCATATTCGGCGGCGCCCCCGACGGCATCAGCTTCCTCGCGGTCGACGTCAAGCTTGCGGCGGCGGCGCGCCGATGGTTGGAACGGCATCGCCTGCCCCTGCCGCTCTTCACTTGGACCGTGCGCACATCGCGCCAACGGGCGGCGGCGGCACGATGGGCCGATGCCCCCATCTTCGAAACCTACCAGCCCTGACGTGGCAGCGCCCGTGTCGACAACCACAGTTTGCGGGTATACTCGGCGCCAATAGCCGTCCGAGAGGCTTGAGCGCCGGCATCGGCGCGTTGCGACTTCATGAGCTCACCCAACGACTACAAGGCCGAAGTCCAGCCCCGCATCGCCGACGTCCCCGGCGAGGCATGGGATGCTTGCGCCAACCCTGACCCCTCCTGCTTCGACCCCTTCGTCTCGCACGCTTTCCTCAAGGCGCTGGAAGACGCAGGTGCCGTCGGCGGCCGCACGGGATGGACCCCGCGTCACCTCGTTCTCAAGAAATCCGGCGCCGAAGAGGTCATCGCCTGCGCACCCTGCTATGCCAAGACCCACAGCCAGGGTGAGTATGTCTTCGACCACGCCTGGGCCGATGCGTTCGCACGCGCCGGCGGCGACTACTACCCCAAGCTGCAGATCGCAGTGCCGTTCACGCCGGTTCCGGGCCGGCGGCTCCTGGTGAACCCCACGCTCGGCAGCGAAGACGGCGAAGCGCTGCTGGCTGCGGCCGCCGCGCAACTCGTCGAGCGCAGCGATTTGTCCGGTGTCCACATCACCTTCCTGAGCGAAGGCGAATGGGCGCGACTCGGTGCCCGCGGCTTTCTGCAGCGCATGGACCAGCAGTTCCATTGGGCCAACGCGGGCTATGCCACCTTCGACGATTACCTGGGCTCGCTGGCATCCCGCAAACGCAAGACCATGCGCAAGGAGCGCGAGCAGGCGGTCTCAGGCCTGACCATCGAATGGCGGCGCGGCAACGAGATTACCGAAGCCGACTGGGACGCATTCTTCACGTTCTACATGCAGACCGGCTCGCGCAAGTGGGGCCGGCCGTATCTCAATCGCAGGTTCTTCTCGCTGCTCGGCGCAAGTGCGGTCGGCGATCGCTGCCTGCTCATGCTGGCCAAGAACGGCACGCAGCCGATTGCCGGCTCCTTCCACCTCGTCGGCGGTGATTGCCTCTACGGCCGTTACTGGGGTGCCACCGAGCACCGCCCGTTCCTGCACTTCGAGATGTGCTACTACCAGGCCATCGACTACTGCATTCAGAACAGGATTGCGCGCGCGGAAGCTGGCGCGCAGGGCGAGCACAAGATTGCGCGCGGCTATCTGCCGAGCCGCACCTACTCGGCGCACTACATCGCCGATCCCGCGCTCAGACGCGCCGTTGCCGAGTATCTCACCCGCGAACGCGCCTACGTCGAGGCCGCCTGCGAGGAGCTTGCTGAGTATGCGCCGTTCCGGAAGGGTGCGCCGCCTGATCAGGCGTGACGCAGGGCGATCGTGTAGAGGTAGTCGCCGCGCGGCCAGATATCGGCAGGAGCGAGACGTACCGCGTAGCCGAACACCAGCAACACCAAGAGCGTGGTTGCGACGATCTTGTCGACGATCTCTGCCCGGCGCGAGACACGCAGACGCACCACCTTCGCGGTGCCCTCCACATGATCGCTTTTGCCTAGCGCAAACATTGTCGATACTCTTGGTGCCTCAGTTCAGCCTCGACTATGGCACAAGCGTCCTTGCGTCGAATTAACGCTGCCTTGAAGTTGACGACGAGGTTACGAGCCGCTTAACAGGCTTGGTGGTGCGTAAGGGATTTCCAATGCCGTATGAAACCAACAACGTGTTTGCGAAGATTTTGCGTGGCGAGTTGCCTGCGCACAAAGTCTACGAGGATGCGGATACCCTGGCTTTCATGGACATCATGCCGAGGTGCGAGGGGCACACGCTGGTGATCCCCAAGGCACCGGTGCGCAACGTCCTCGACGCCAGCCCGGCGCAACTGGCCGCATGCATGAAAACTGTGCAGCGTGTTGCAGCGGCCGCCATGAAGGCGTTCAACGCCGATGGCTTCACCCTGCTTCAAGCCAACGAAGGAGCCGGCGGACAGGTGGTGTTCCATCTGCATTTCCACGTGATGCCACGCTGGGAAGGCAAGTCCCTTGGGCCCGCCGCCAGCAAGATGGAAAAGCCCGAGACGCTCGCGGCCTCCGCTGAGAAGATAAAGAAGGCTCTGGCCGATTGAGCGGCGCTGCCGCGCCATGAGCCGCTGGGCCAACGATCCCGACCACGCCGCCGACGCGCTGCTCGAGCGCAGCGTCGACCTCTCCGCCGTGAGCGGACGGGTCCTCCTCGTCAACCAGGGTGGAAGATTACCGGACCTGCTGCGCGGGTCGGATGTCGCCGTGTGGAACCGTCGTGTCGCGCAGGGCCGCATCGCGTCGCCATGGCCGCCTGCGGGCCCGTTTGACACGGCCTTCCTGCGTCTGCCCAAGGCCCGTGAGGAACAGGAGATGTCGGTGCACGCGGCGCTCGGCGTCCTCATCGCTGGTGCAAAGCTCTTTCTGTACGGCGGCAACGACGAGGGCATCCGGCCTGCCGCCCGCATGCTCGAAGTCCTCACCGGCGCCGTCGACACGATCTCCACGCGCGGGCACGGCCGCGTGCTTGCAGCCACACGCCCTGCCGCCATACCTGGCCTGCGCGCACGGCTTGCCGACTGGCGCACGGTATCACGCATGGTGATCGCCGGGATCGAACGGGACTGGGGAACTTATCCGGGCGTCTTTGCCGCCGGACGTGTGGATGACGGCACCGCACTGCTCCTTACGGCCCTGCCCGCGATGGCGTCACATGCGACCATGCTCGACTTCGGCTGCGGTTCCGGCGTGATCAGTGCTGCCGCCCTGGCAAAACACCCGGACGTCCACGCCGACATGCTGGACAATGACAGCGTCGCTCTCGCCGCCGCAGCCGAGAATGTGCAGGGTGCGCGTACCGTCCTCGGCTCGAGCCTTGCGGACACGCACGGCCGCACCTACGACGCCATCCTCTCCAACCCGCCGCTGCATCAGGGGATCGTCAAGACGGGTGCGCTGGTCGAGAAGCTCATCGCCGACGCGCCCGCGCACCTCGCGACCGGCGGCATCCTGCAGATGGTGGTGCAGAGACAGATCGCGCTCGAGCGCTCGATTGGAGAGCACCTCGGCGGCGTTCAAATTATTGCAGAGGACAGCCGCTACCGCGTGTGGCGCGCGACGCGGAAGGCGTAGCTCAAGACCAGGCCAACTGCGCGAGCAGCAGCAGCACGCCGCCACCGACGACGCCGGCGCCGAGGTTGCGCCTGGCCGCATAGAAAAGCGCGATGCCGCCGGCAAAGGATGCAAGCCGGATGGCCAGCGGCACGTCTGCCAGAGCGCCGGCCGGAAACAGCACCATGCGCGACACCAGGCCGGCGACGAGCGCGAGCGCCACCGCACGCACCCACTGGAACAGCTGCCCATCCATATCGAGGTGAGAGCCCGCCACAACGCCGAGCAGCCGCCACACCTCATTGGCCAGCGCGCCGGCGAGAAACAGGGTCAGATATCCGCCGGTGCCATCCTGCAGGAAGCTCATCGCCGTGCATTGCCCCACAGGAAGGCCGCCGTGCCGCCCACGAGACCCGTTGCAAGCAAATCGAGACCAGGCACGACCAAGTAGAACAGCGGCGCCAGTGCGCAGCCAAGCACGATCGCAGATACCTCGAGCCGTGCGCGGGCGGTTGCGACCAGCGAAAGGATGAAATAGAGCGGCGTGGTGAACACCAAGGCCGCGCTCACCACCGGCGGCATGCCGACCGAGAGCAGGTAGCCGGTTACGCTGCCCGCCACCATCATCCCGCATACGGCGACGCCGATGCCGAGATGATGCGGAAGCCGCAGATCCGGCGGCACGGCGGGCAACCGGCGCGCACCCTCGATCCAGGTCGTGATGGCCACGAAGTGCGCCGCAATCACTTCCAGCACCGGCCGCCGCCTGGTGCCGCGTACGTGCGGCATGGTGGTGGCCACCATCGGAAACAGCCGCACGGCCGCCAGCGTGACGGCCAGCGCCGCCGCAGCCACCGAGGCCCCGCGTGCAAGCTGGTCGATCAGCACGACCTGGTTCGGCAGCGCGAACATGGTGAGCGCCAGGAACGCCGTGTGCCCCAGGGTGAACCCGGTATCGCGCGCGAGCGCGCCGAAGCCGAGCGCGGTGGCGAACAGAACGAACGCAGCCACCGAGTAGGAGGCCCGAAGCCCTTGGAGGAAAGCCGAGGCCGGGCTGGAGACGTCTTGCATGGCAATTCCGGTTCGGGATGAGCGATTGTTGTGTAGGCGACCTGTCACGTGCGGGCAAGCAAGCGGCCCGCACCGCCGATGTGCAAGCACCGTTCTTGCGGCCCGCTACGACGGGTGCCAGTCTCGACGCGCTCCGAGACTCGGAACAACCAAGGCGCCGGCCCCATGCAGACCGCTACCCTCATTCTCCAGCTTCTCCTGGCTGTCGCTTTCTCCGGCCTGCTCGTCAGACTCCTGCATATGCCGGCGCCGTTCGTGCAAATCGCGCTGGGCATCGCCCTGGCCTGGCCAGCCGTCGCCGGCCTCCATGTGACGCTCGACCCCGGGCTGTTTCTGCTCCTGTTCGTGCCGCCGCTGCTGTTTCTGGATGGGCTGAACGCTCCGAAGCGGGAATTCAGGCAGCTGTGGTTCCCGATCACTGCACTCGCGTTCGGCCTCGTATTCTTCACGATCTGGGTGGTCGGCTACGCGCTGCACTGGCTGATCCCTTCCCTGCCGCTGCCTGTCGCTTTCGCGCTGGCTGCGATCCTGTCGCCGACGGACGCGGTCGCGGTGGCCTCGATCCTGGACCGCACACACCTGCCGCCCCGCCTCATGCATGTGCTCGAGGGCGAGGCGCTGCTTAACGATGCCTCAGGACTTGTGATCTTTCGCTTGGCCATCGCGGCAGCAATGAGCGGCCAATCCTCGTTGGGGCACACGCTTGGCCCGTTCCTGTTCGTTGCGGCCGGGGGCGCGCTGGCGGGCGTGGTGACGCTACTTGTCATCGCCCAAGCGCAACGCCTCATCGCCAAGCTCGGCGACATACCGTCCGAAGCGCAAGTGCTGGTCGCATTGCTGCTGCCGTTCGGGGCCTACCTGCTGGCGGAGCATTTCCACGCTTCCGGAATTCTTGCCGCCGTGACAGCGGGACTGCTGTTTCGATGGTCCGGCATGTACAGGTACACAGGTCTGGCGGCGAGCATTCAAAGCAGCGTGATGTGGGGCACGCTCGCGTTTGCCTTCAACGGCATGATCTTCCTTCTGCTCGGCTTGCAACTGCCCGACATCATCAGAAAGGTGCCGGCAACAATCTCCTCCCGTCATGCGATCGTCGAGCCGATCGTCTGGGTCATCGGTCTCACACTGACCCTGATCGCGTTGCGGTTCGTGTGGAGCCTCATCAACCACACCGCCCGCTACCAAATCGCCTGGTGGCGCGGCAAGGTCTATGCCTTTCCCGGCTTCCTCGTCTCGCTGGCCCTTGCGTTTGCCGGAGTACGCGGCGCGATCACTCTGGCGGGCGTGCTGTCGATCCCGCTGCTGCTGCCGAATGGCACAGCGTTTCCCGGCAGGGACCTTTGCATCTTTTTGGCTGCCGGCGTGATCATCTGCTCGCTGTTGCTGGCGAGTTTCGCGCTCCCCGTCATCGCCCGCGGCATCACGCGACCCGAAGACGATCCGATCGAGGCGGAGACGCGAGAAGCGCGTGTTGCCTCGGCAGCGGCGGCCATCACCCTTATCGAGCGACAGATTGCGGCAAGAGACCGTGGAGACATGAGCGCAACGCACGCGGATGTCGGCGCCCGCATGATCGCCGGCTACCGCTTGCGGATCGCGGCGGCGGCGCAAACGGACAGCGAGGGGAGTGAAGAGGCGCGGGCTGCCTACCAGATCGAGCGGGAGTTGCGTCTCGCCGCCATCGCAGCGGAGCGCGACGCGCTGCGCCAGCTGTTCAAGGCACGAAAAATCAACGACGAGACGTCCGCGGAACTCATGCGCGAGCTAGCGCTTGCCGAGGCGACACTGCGCCAGAGCGCATAGGGCAGCCCGGAGGCTGCCCTACTCAGCTACTCGTCCTTGCGGCGCGGTACGATCGGCACGGCGCCGGAGCGGGGCGCCTTGTCCTTCTTTTCCTTTGGCCCGGACAAGGCTTTGCGAGGCGCCGCCTCGACGAGTGCCGGCGCTTCCGCGTCCTCGTCCTCGGTCTCGTCGTCGTCGTCTTCGCTCTTGTCCTTGCCCTTCGCCTTGGGCTCGGCGGGGAGGTACTCGAAGCCGAGCTTCTTCTCCGCTCCCTCGCCCTCGACCAGGACACGCACCGTGCCACCGTGCTCGAGCTTGCCGAACAGCAGCTCATCCGCGAGCGGCTTCTTGATGTACTCCTGGATGACGCGTGCGAGCGGGCGGGCGCCGAACTTCTCGTCGTAGCCCTTTTCTGCGAGCCAGCGCGTGGCTTCCTCGGTCAGCTCGATGGTCACACCGCGGTCGGCGAGCTGGGCTTCGAGCTGGAACACGAACTTCTCGACCACCTTGAGGATGATCTCCATCGGCAGGCCGGAGAAGGGGATCACCGCGTCCAGCCGGTTGCGGAACTCCGGCGTAAACATGCGGTTGATGGCTTCCGTGTCGTCGCCTTCGCGCTTGCTGCGGCCGAAGCCCATGGCCGGACGCGCCATGTCAGCGGCGCCGGCATTGGTGGTCATGATCAGCACCACGTTGCGGAAATCGACCTTCTTGCCGTTGTGGTCGGTGAGCTTGCCGTGGTCCATCACCTGCAGGAGGATGTTGAACAGATCGGGGTGCGCCTTCTCGATCTCGTCCAGCAGCAGCACGCTGTGCGGATGCTGGTCGATGCCGTCGGTGAGGAGCCCGCCCTGGTCGAAGCCGACATAGCCCGGAGGCGCGCCGATCAGACGCGAGACCGTGTGCTTCTCCATATACTCCGACATGTCGAAGCGCAGCAGCTCGACGCCCATCAGCGCCGCCAGCTGCTTGGCAACCTCGGTCTTGCCGACGCCGGTCGGCCCTGAGAACAGATAGCAGCCGATCGGCTTCTCCGGCTCGCGCAGGCCCGCGCGCGACAGCTTGATAGAGCTCGCCAGCGCCTCGATGGCGTTGTCCTGGCCGAACACCAGGCGCTTCAGGTCCTTCTCGATGTTGACCAGCACCTCGGCGTCCGACTTGGTGATGGTCTTGGGCGGGATGCGCGCCATGGTGGCGACGGTCGCCTCCACCTCCTTCACGCCGATCTTCTTCTTGCGCTTGTTCTCGGGCACCAGCATCTGCGAGGCGCCCGTCTCGTCGATCACGTCGATCGCCTTGTCGGGCAGCTTGCGGTCGTTGATGTACTTGGCCGACAGCTCCACCGCCGCCTTGATGGCGTCGTTGGTGTACTTGAGCTTGTGGTAGTCCTCGAAGTAGGGCTTGAGGCCCTTGAGGATCTCGATGGAGTCCTCGACCGTGGGCTCCTTCACGTCGATCTTCTGGAAGCGCCGCACCAGCGCGCGGTCCTTCTCGAAGTGCTGCCGGTACTCCTTGTAGGTGGTGGAGCCGATGCAGCGCACCGTGCCGGACTGCAGGGCGGGCTTCAGCAGGTTGGAGGCGTCCATGGCGCCGCCGGAGGTGGCGCCCGCACCGATCACGGTGTGGATCTCGTCGATGAAGAGGATGCCGCCGGGATAGTTCTCGATCTCCTTCATGACGGCCTTGAGCCGCTCCTCGAAGTCGCCGCGGTAGCGCGTGCCGGCCAGCAGCGCACCCATGTCGAGCGCGAAGATGGTGGAGGATTTCAGGACCTCGGGCACCTCGCCGTTGACGATCTTGCGCGCCAGGCCTTCGGCGATGGCCGTCTTGCCGACGCCGGGATCGCCCACGAACAGCGGATTGTTCTTTTGCCTGCGGCACAGCACCTGGATGGTGCGCATGACCTCGGGCTCGCGGCCGATCAGGGGATCGATCTTGCCGGTCTTGGCCTTCTTGTTGAGGTTCACGCAATAGGTGTTGAGCGCGTCCTGAGGCTGCTTCTTGCCGTCCTCGCGGCCGTCGGCGTTCTGCTCGTCGTCGACGCCGCGCACGTGCTTGGGCTCCGACATGCCCGGCCGCTTGGCAATGCCGTGGCTGATGTACTGGACCGCCTCGAACCGCGTCATCTCCTGCTCCTGCAGGAAGAAGGCGGCGTGGCTCTCGCGCTCGGCGAAGATGGCGACCAGCACGTTGGCGCCGGTGACCTCCTCGCGCCCGGAGGACTGCACGTGCACGACGGCGCGATGCACCACGCGCTGGAAGCCGGTGGTCGGCTGCGCCTCGTTGGAGTCCTTCACGAACAGGCTGGAAAGCTCGTTGTCGAGGTATTCGGTGATGCGCTTGCGCAGCACGTCGAAATCGACGAGGCACGCCTTCATCACGGCGGCGGCGTCGCGGTCGTCCAGCAGCGCGAGCAGCAAGTGCTCCAACGTCGCATACTCGTGGTTGCGCTCGTTGGCGTACTCAAGGGCGCGATGCAGCGCCGATTCCAGGCTTTGTGAGAAGGCTGGCACGCGGGGGCTACTCCTTTTCCATCGTGCACTGCAGCGGATGCTGGTTCTGGCGCGAGAAGTCCATCACCTGCGCAACCTTCGTCTCCGCTACCTCATAAGTATAGACGCCGCAGATTCCGACGCCTTTATGATGCACATGAAGCATGATCCGCGTGGCATCTTCGCGGCCTTTGTTGAAGAAGCGCTCCAGCACGAGCACGACGAACTCCATGGGTGTGTAGTCGTCGTTGAGCAGAAGCACCTTGTAGAGGCTCGGCTTCTTGGTCTTGGGGCGCGTCTTGGTGATGAGGCCAGTCTTGCCCTCATCGTCCCCTTTTGAGCCGTTACGGCCGGCCATTCGATTGTACCCTGTCCGTGTCTTGCAGCACTGCTCGCGCCTCCACCGGCGCGCAAATCACCGATCCATTCTAGCGAAAGCCGCGGTAAATCCGCAAACGCTAGACGTCGGCTTGCGCCCGTGTTGTGGAGCCGCGGCACCGCCGGATGCCGACGCATATATGGTGTATCTCCCGCCGAATACAAAAGGCCGGGCTGCACCGCAAAGTGCAACCCGGCCCTTGTCGCGAGGAGCGGCGCGTTAGAGCCGCTCTAACGTCTCACTCAGTGCTCACGCACCGATTGAATTGCCTTCTCGACAGGCTTGTAGGCTTCCTTGGCCAGCTCGGCGTAGAGGCCGCCGATCTTGGACATCTGATGCATGTACTCGTCGTAGGCGCGCTTGGCGTAGCCGGTCTGGATCTCGACGGCCTGCTCGAAGGACTTGGCGGACAGGAGCTTCTCCATGGTCGCCGTGCCGTCCTCGAAGGAGCGCTTGGTGTAGTCGGTCATCTCGGCGGCAATCGCCTGCAGGCCCTTGTTCCAGTCGCCGAAAGCCTTCATGGCGGCTTCAGCGTTGTAGGCCGGGAATTTCGGGAAGGCGTCGAAGTTCTTGATCATCTTGCTCGTCCTTGCTGGGGCAGTTGCATCAGGGGTTGCGTAAAGAGCGTGCACCGGAATGCCTGTGCGATGCACACGTATTTATATGCACTGCACAATAAGTCAAGGCCATCTTGTGCGACGCAACATGCGACCAATGGCTAATATCGTGGCAATCGTTAACCATCCTGCTTAACCACACCCTCACAGCTACCGGCTAACCTCCTCTCCTGACAGGAATTCCGTCCCGCGGCAGGGCTTCGGCAGGGTGCCTCACTGGTGCCCAACAAATCGAAGAATGCTGACTGCACGCCTTCCCGGGGGACGGAAGCGGTGGCCCCGGTCATCGCGAGAAGGCGCGGACAGAGGGTAATGAGGCTTCTGAAACGCTGGGATCGGCCGTGGCGCCGCCTCGGAATGGCTTCCGTGGCGTTGGCCGTCGCGTTTCATCTGTCGATTGCGCCGGCGCTGGCCCAGGTCAAAGGCCGCAACGCCGTTCTGGTTGTAGATGCGAACACGGGGCGCGTGCTGCACCAGCGGTCCGCCGACGAGCTGCGCTTCCCGGCCTCGCTCGTCAAACTGATGACCCTCTACATGCTGTTCGAGCAGATCGAGCTCGGCCGCATGACCTACAAGACCAGAATTCGCTTTTCCGCGCACGCGGTCGGGCAGTCCCCTTCGAAACTCGACGTCGACGAGGGCAGCGAGATCGAAGCCCTCGACGCCATCAAGGCACTCGTCACCAAGTCGGCCAACGACGTCGCCGTCGCCATTGCCGAGCACATCGGCGGCAGCGAGGAGCGCTTCGCGCAGCTGATGACGCAAAGGGCACGCCAGCTCGGCATGAAGTCCACCACCTTCCGCAACGCCTCGGGCTTGCCCGATCCGGGCCAGGTCACCACGGCGCGGGACATGATCACGCTGGCGCTGCGCCTGCAGGATGACTACGCGCGGCACTATCATCTGTTTTCCACGCGGTATTTCACGTTCAACGGCGACACCTACCGCAACCACAACTCGCTGCTGTTCCGCTATGCCGGCCTCGACGGCATGAAGACTGGCTACATCCGTGCCTCCGGCTTCAACCTGGTCGCCTCCGCCAAGCGCGGGAAGAAGCATGTGGTGGCCGTCGTGTTCGGCGGCGCGACCGCGGCACGGCGCAATACAGCCATGCAAACCTACCTCAACATGGGCTTTGTGAAGGCCGCCGACGCCAAGACGCGGCGCGCGACCGTGGCACTCGTCTCACGCGAAAAAGGACCGGCCATCGCGGCGATGGCACCCGCACCGCGGCCTACCGCGCGACCTGTCGTGGAGAGCGAAACCTCCAACATCGAGATCGCGCGCGTGCGGCCGGTGCGCGTACCCGGCCCAACGCCGCAGGCGGCGCAAGCGGACGCGATCGCTGCCCTCCTCAGCCGGGACGCCGAGCCACCCGTGGAACGGCCGGCGATCACCAGACCCGCGCCGGCGGTTTCGGCATCGGCGGGTGCATTCCTCATCCAGGTAGGCGCCTTCCAGTCGGAGGGCGACGCACAGCGGCGGCTGGCCGACATCCGCGCGCGCGCCGGGACCGCGCTCGGCGACTGCACGCCCGTCACGCACGAAGTCCGCCAGGGCGACAAGACCCTCTATCGGGCGCGCTACGCCGGATATGCCACGCAGGCACCTGCCGCCGCCGCCTGCAGCGCTTTGAAGCGCCTCAGCATCGATTGCCTTGTTCTGAAGGCCGACCAATAATCGCCGCCGGCCGTTGCTGGAGGACACGTCGTTGCCTTTGATCACACAGCAGTGGCTGTCGGTCGCCGGCCTCGGATTGGACCTCCTCGGGTTTGCCCTGCTGCTGAGAGAGTGGTGGATCGCCTTCTTCAACGAGGGCCACCAAATCGAGCTGGAAGAGCAGCACGAGCGCATGCGGGCGCTGCGCAACATGCGGCCCGCACCGGCACCCGGCCAGCAGAACCCCTTCGCCGCGATCGAGCGCATGCAGGACGAGCAGGCCGTGCGCAAGGCGCGTTCCGCCCACCGCTCCGCCATGATGGCCCGCAAGGGCACCTTCATTCTCGCTACCGTCCTGATCGTCGCCGGCTACCTGTTGCAGATTGCCGGCTCCTGGCCCGGCTGCTGTCCACCCTGGGTTGCGCCGCAGTAAGGCGCGGGAGGCGCCAGGGCACAGCTCGCTGCCTGCTGTGACCGCCCTGCGCTTGACCGATCCGCCCCACGCGTGGCACGTCACCGGCACCCTGACGGCGATGGATTCGCTGGGCTTTCGGGGTGCTCGTGTGCGTCCGTTGCCCCTTTCCATCACGCAAAGGGCTTCGTTCATGGCATTCAGAGCCTTGCGCGACCTGTTCGGCCGGTCGGATGCTGCCAAGCAGCCTGAGGCCAAGACTGCCCAGCCGCCTCAGGCGAGCCTGGAGCTCTTGCGGCCTGCACCGCCGCCGGAGCCGCAGCGCACGCCTGAACCGGCACCGGAACGGCCGGTCACGTTGGAATTGGAAGTCGCCGACACCGACCCGCAAGAAGGAAAAGAAACACCCGTGGCGCGTCCCCTTCGCAAGCCTGCCGAAGCTGCCGACAGCTACACGGCTGCCGACATCGAGGTGTTGGAAGGCCTCGAGCCGGTGCGGCGCCGTCCCGGCATGTACATCGGCGGCACGGACGAGCGCGCCCTGCATCACCTGTTCGCCGAGGTGATCGACAACTCCATGGACGAGGCCGTCGCCGGCCATGCCAACTGGATCGAGGTCGAGCTGACGGCCGACGGCTTCCTCACCGTCACCGACAACGGTCGCGGCATCCCGGTCGACCCGCATCCCAAGTTCAAGTCGAAGTCTGCCCTCGAAGTCATCATGACGACGCTGCACTCGGGCGGAAAGTTCGACAGCAAGGTCTACAACACTTCCGGCGGCCTGCACGGCGTCGGCGTGTCGGTGGTCAACGCGCTTGCCGAGAAGCTGGACGTGGAGGTCGCGCGCGGCCAGCAGCTCTACAAGATGGAGTTCAAGCGCGGCGAGCCGCAGGGCAAGCTGCAGAAGCTCGGCCCCGTGAAGAACCGGCGCGGCACGCGCGTGTCCTTCAAGCCGGACGAGAAGATCTTCGGCAAGGGCGCCGCCTTCAAGCCCCAGCGCCTGTTCAAGATGGCGCGCTCGAAGGCTTACCTGTTCGGCGGCGTGGAGATTCGCTGGAGCTGCGACAAAGCCCTCATCAGCGACGATACGCCGGAGAAGGCTGTCTTCCACTTCCCCGGAGGTCTCAAGGAGTATCTCGAGGCCACTATCAACGGCCAGACGCGCGTCACAAAGGATCTGTTTGCGGGCCGCATCGACAAGGACGGCGGTCACGGCTCCGTCGAATGGGCCGTGTGCTGGGTCGCTGACGAGGACGGCTTCCTCAACTCCTATTGCAACACGGTGCCGACCCCGGAAGGCGGCACACATGAGAACGGCCTGCGCGGCGCCCTGAGCAAGGGCCTGCGCGAGTTTGGCGAGCGGGTCGGCAACCGCAAAGCGGCACAGATCACGGCCGAGGACGTGCTGGGCACCGCGTCGGCCATGCTCTCGGTGTTCATTCGCGAACCGGAGTTTCAGGGCCAGACCAAGGACAAGCTTGCCACCCAAGAGGCCACGCGCATTGTCGAGAACGCCGTGCGCGATGCCTTCGACCACTGGCTCGCTGACAGTCCGCAGAACGCCACCAAGCTGCTCGACTGGGCCATGGACCAGGCCGAGGAGCGCCTGAAGCGCAAGCGCGAGAAGGAGATCGGCCGGCAGAGCGCCACGCGCAAACTCCGCCTGCCCGGCAAGCTCGCCGACTGCAGCGACAGCTCCAAGCAGGGCACGGAGATCTTCATCGTCGAGGGCGACAGTGCCGGCGGCTCCGCCAAACAGGCGCGCAACCGGGAGAACCAGGCGGTGCTGCCGCTGCGCGGCAAGATCCTCAACGTGGCCAACGCCTCATCGCAGAAGCTGTCGCAGAACCAGCTGTTGTCGGACCTGGTGCAGGCGCTGGGCGTCGGCACGGGCACCAAGTACCGCGATGAGGATTTGCGCTACGAGCGCGTGATCATCATGACGGACGCCGACGTCGACGGCGCCCACATCGCCTCGCTTCTCATCACCTTTTTCTACCAGGAGATGCCGGAGCTGATCGAGAACGAGCATCTCTATCTGGCGATGCCGCCGCTCTACAAGCTCACGCACGGCGCCAAGTCGGTCTATGCGCGCGACGATGCCGACAAGGATCGACTGCTGAAATCGGAGTTCAATGCCAACGCCAAGGTCGAAGTCAGCCGCTTCAAGGGTCTCGGCGAGATGAACGCGCCGCAGCTCAAAGAGACGACGATGGACATGACCAAGCGCACGCTGCTGCGCGTGTCCATCAATGGCGACAGGGCCAAGGTGAGCGATACGGTGAACGCGCTGATGGGCTCCAAACCGGAAGCACGCTTCCGCTTCATCCAGGAGCGCGCCGCGTTCGCCAAGGATCTGGACATCTGACGCAGCCTAATCTCCGGGGCGATTTTCGCCCAAACGCTAGGCAATGCGCCGCCGCAGCGGGCATTCGCGCGTATGGATTTTGCGCGCAATCCATGGCCTCATTCGCGGCATGATTTGTGCTGCACTGTTTAGCGTATGTCTCTCGTTCGACCGCACTTGTTGATGGCCGTGCTCTGCATCGGGCTGATAGTGCTCGGGCGCGCGCCGTCCCTGGCGCAGCCTATCGAAGGTCTCGAGATCACCACCGACGAATTGTTCGAGGACAAGCGCGAGGCGCGCATCATCGCGCGCGGCAACGTCGAGATCCGCTACTTCGGCGAAATCCTGCTGGCCGACCGCGTGATCTACGATCGCAAGCTCAACAGGCTTTGGGCCGAGGGCAACCTGAAGCTGCAAGAGGCCGACGGCAAGGTCACGCGCGCCGGCTCGATGAGCCTCGACGAGGGCCTCCGGGACGCCTTCATCCGTTACGCGCGGCGCGAGAAGGTGTTGGTTGACCGCTGATGGTCTCCGGGCGTCGCAGCGGGGCCTTGCGATCCACCGGCGCGCGCGGCGGCTCCGTGCCGGTCGGGGTGCCGACGGCTATCGGATCGCTTGCCGGAAAGGTGTCATCGAGGGCCTCATCGAGTGCCGCATCCTGATGCGCCTTGGCGTCGCGCTTGCTCCGGGGCATCCCCACCTCGCTTCGTCTCGGTTCCTTGATTAAGCTCATGTCGGGTCCTGTTGCCCAGCCTGCAACGGTCGTTGCGGAAAGTTGAACAGTCCGTGGTGTCGCGGCCGCCTGCCGAAAATCAGCTCCCAACCCGGAGACGCCGCCATGAACTCGCTTAACGCACGCGTGCTGACCGCCGAATTTGCGGGCACATTCATGCTGGTCCTATCGATATTGGGCGCGGCTTTCCACGCCTTCGATGCACCGGAGGGCGCCGCCGGCATACTGGGTGTTGCCCTTTCCGTCGGGTTCACCGTGATGGCGCTGGCCTACGCGTTGGGGCACGTTTCGGGCGCACACTTCAACCCTGCCATCACGCTCGGGCTGATTGCCGGCGGCCGCATCGGCAGCGGCGCGGCGGTGGGCTACATCCTGGCCCAGTGCGCCGGTGCCGTGGCTGCATGCGGTGTTCTTGCTGTTGTCGGCGGCGCGCCGGCGTCGTTCGGCGCCAACGGATACGGCGAGCTGTCCATCACCAAAGCGTCGCTGACGTCGGTATTCCTGATCGAACTCGTGCTGACCGGCTTCCTGGTGTTCGCCATCATGGGTGCCAGCAACCGCCGCGCACCGGCGGGTTTTGTGCCGCTGGTGGTCGGTGGCGTGCTGGCGATGGCGCATATCGTTGCCATCCCGCTCTCCAATACGTCGGTCAATCCCGCGCGCAGCCTCGGTGCCGCGGTGTTTGCAGGCGGCCCCGCGCTCAACCAGCTCTGGCTGTTCTGGGTGGCGCCGATTTTAGGCGGCGTCCTCGGCGGCGTGCTCGGCCGTTGGCTGCAGGACGAGTAGCGTGCGGCCTATGCGGCCAGCCACGCACGCAGCGCGTTGTTGACCTGCTGCGGACGTTCCATGGTGGAGAGGTGGCCGCAGTCGGAGACGATTTCGAGCTTCGCTTTCGGAATGCCTGAGGCCATCTCCTGCGACAGCTCCAGCGGCGTCAGCGCATCCTCGCGTCCGATCAGGATGAGCGTCGGGCACGCGATGGATGCCAGCATCGGCCGGCTGTCAGGCCGCCCCATCAACGCCATCTGCTGGCGCCGGAACGCCTCGGCGCCGGTATCGTGTCCCATTTGCAGAACTGCCTCGACCAGCGGTTTGTCGGTCAGACGCGCCTTGTGGATCAGCACCGGCAGCAAGCGCTCCTGCACGGCACGTGTTCCGTCCCGTTCCGCAGCCGCGATCAGCTCGCGCCGGGTCGCACTGCGCTCCGGCGTATCGGCCCGCGAGCCGGTATCCAGCAGCGCCAGCTTCGTGACGCGCTCCGGTGCAAGCCGCATGACCTCGAATGCGATGTAGCCGCCCATGGACAGGCCCGCGAGCGCGAACTGGTTCGGAGCCGTAGCCAGGATCGACTCGGCGATACCGGTCATGGTGTCATGGCGCATATGATCCGCGACCGTCATCTGGGCGATATCGGTAAGGCCCGTGAGCTGTCCCTCCCAAAGGGCCCGGGTGCACAGCAGACCCGGCACCAGAACCAGCGGCGTTCGCTGCACCATAACGTGATCCCTCACCGTTCCAGCCCGTGCCTCGGCCGCATCCGTATGCGAGCCGGCCCGTGGTCTGGTCCCATGCCAGCTTGCCCCAAATCTGAACAAAATCAACGACCGAACCGGTTGCATGTCGGCCCGTGGACACAAGTCGCGGCATATTAAGCCGGCTTGATCCGGCTTCCTTGCAATTCGCCGCGAACGATGCCATGTACCGGCTTGTAACGGGCGCAGGGGATCGATTTCATAGATCCTTTTCTGAAGCTCTCGCTTTTCCCGTTAGGCCCTTTGCGCCAAATCCCCCTGCGCTCTCCGATGCCATTAGTCCCGCGCCCTGGTGCGTTGCGCGAGCGATGGTGCATGCTGAGAGTGGAGAACATTTCTTTTGCAGACCTTGACCTTCGCTGAGCTTGGGCTCAGCGCAAAAGTGCAGGCCGCCATCACGGCTGCCGGCTACAACGAACCGACCCCTATTCAAGCGCAGGCCATTCCCGTCGCCGTCACTGGACGCGACGTTCTCGGCATTGCGCAAACCGGAACCGGCAAGACCGCCGGCTTCGTTCTGCCGATGCTGGCCCGGCTCGAAAGCGGACGCGCCAGGGCGCGCATGCCGCGCTCGCTGATCCTGGCGCCGACACGCGAACTCGCCGCCCAGGTGGCGCAGAGCTTCGAAAAGTACGGCGTCAACCACCGCTTGACCGTCGCCCTGCTGATCGGAGGCGTGTCCTTCGACGATCAGCTACGCAAGCTAGACCGCGGCGCCGACGTGCTGATTGCAACGCCGGGGCGCCTGCTCGATCACTTCGGCCGCGGCAAGATCCTCCTCACCGGCGTCGAGATCCTGGTGATCGACGAAGCCGACCGCATGCTCGACATGGGCTTCATCCCCGACATCGAGCGCATCTGCAAATTGCTGCCGCCGCGCCGGCAGACGCTGTTCTTCTCCGCGACCATGCCGCCGGAGATCACGCGACTGGTGAACACCTTCCTCAACGATCCGGTGCGCATCGAGGTGGCAAAGCCCGCCACCACCGCCAAGACCATCACCCAGCTCTTCCGCTATTGCGCCTCGACTGAGGACTGGGAAAAACGCGAGGTTCTGCGCGGGCTGATCCGGTCGGAGAACGTCAAGAACGCCATCATCTTTTGCAACCGCAAGCGCGATGTGGCGATCCTGCTCAAGTCGCTGCAGAAGCATGGCTTCAACGCCGGCGCTCTGCACGGCGACATGGATCAGACCAGCCGCATGGATACGCTGGCCAAGTTCCGCGACGGCACCATAACCTTTCTCGCCGCCAGCGACGTCGCAGCCCGCGGCCTCGATATTCCCGAAGTGAGCCACGTCTTCAACTTCGACGTTCCCTGGCAGTCGGATGACTACGTGCATCGCATCGGCCGCACCGGCCGCGCCGGCAAGGAAGGCCGCTCGCTGACGCTCGTGACCCCGGACGACTTCAAGTCGGTCAAGGACATCGAGAAGATGCTCGGCGAGCCGGTCGCCTGGATCGGCGACGCGCCGACCGAGGAGGAGATCGCCGACGGCAGCAAGCGCAAGCGCGGTCGCGGACGTCGTGGCGCCGCTGCCCCGTCAGGCCGCCAGGACGCGCGCGGCGGACGCGGTCGGGATCGCGGACGGCAGGCGGCCCGCCCCAGCGGCAATGGCCAGCACCGCGAGCAGCAGCCGCAGCCTGCCGCTGCCGCAGATCCCCAGGCCGAGCAGCCGCGTGCAGCCCGCCCGGAATCTTCACAGCCGAGCCAGAAGCAGAATGGCCGGTCGAAACCCCCGGCCCGCGAGGCAAAGCCTGCCCGTGAACCGTGGGAGCCGCGCGAGCCCCGGCAACCGCAGCAACGGCGGGACAACGGTTCAACGCCGGTCGGCCTCGGCGATCACGTGCCGGCCTTCCTGCGCAAGACCACGCGGCCCGTACAGGCCTGACGCAACCGCGGGGTCTCGGCCTCAGGGCGAAGGCGGCAGGCGCCGCCTTCCGAGTATCTCTGCCAGCCATCGGCGCGCGGGCCGCAACCTGCCAGCAAGCGCGCGCCGCACACGCTCCTTGATCACCCGTCCCAGCCGCCACACCGTCGAGGCCCGCACGCGCTCGACCAATGCGTCCTTCCAGGGCATCAACGTGTCGTAGCCCCAGGCGAACCACCTCATCTGCATCAGCGCTGGCTGTGTCAGCATGAACAGGCGTGCCACGAGCGCGGTTGCGCCGACCTTGGCCGCAGCGAACAGCAGCGCCGCCAGCAGCCACTGGCCGCGCGCAACAAGCAGCAGCGCCAGGAACTTCAGCGGCAGCAGCAGCGCCGACGGCAGCACGAACACCAGCAGAGCTGCGTAGGGCGGCAACCGCGCGATAGCCGTTTCCACGCGTGCCCACGGCCGCCACCGCGCCAGCCGGCCGAGCAGCTCCGCCAGCGGCCGCCAGCCCCACTCCTCGAACAGGATGACGAGCGCCAGAACAACCTGCAGGCCGGTACGCGCGACCCGTCCCAGAATGCGCACCAGCGCCCGCACCGCACGTCGCACATGGACTGCGAGCCTGCGCACCGGCCCGCTCCCGGCCTCAGGTGCACGGTTTCTGGTCACCGGATTCTCCGGGCGCCCCGAAGTTGCATGAACACATCACCTATCCGAATTATACCGGCTGTCACCCGCGTGACTTTCCCGGCATCGTGCCATCGCCTAAAGTGGTGTGCACTGAGTTTTCGCGACGGGATGGGGACCTTCGACATTGGTGTGGTGAGCAGTTTAGTGTGGGCAACCATCCATGGATCCGCTGGGGCATTGCCGCCCTGGCGGATCGTTCTTTTCTGCCACCCGCTCAGGAACTGATTTGCTCGGTGTCCGGCGTGGCCTTTTGCCCTGTTCCCGGCGCGATGTCCTCCCCGGAAAGCCGTCCGCCCTCGATGCGCTGCCCTTCTTCGGCAAGCGCATGCGCCAATTCTTCACGCGCCTTCTCAGCCTGGCGCTGCCGGTTCCAGAGGCTGGCGTACAGGCCGCCCTTGGCCAGCAGCTCGCCATGCGTGCCTTGCTCTACGAGCTCGCCCTTCTCCAGCACGAGGATGTTGTCGGCGTGGACGATGGTTGAAAGCCGGTGCGCGATCACCAGCGTCGTGCGCTGACGGCTGATCTCGTCGAGCGCGTCCTGGATCTCCTTCTCCGTATGGCTGTCGAGCGCGCTCGTCGCCTCGTCCAGAATCAGGATGGGCGGGTTCTTCAGAATGGTGCGGGCAATGGCAACGCGCTGCTTCTCGCCGCCCGAAAGCTTCAGCCCCCGCTCACCGACCATGGTGCGATAGCCGTCCGGCAAGGCACGGATGAAGGCGTCGATCTGCGCGAGGCGGGCGGCTTCGTAGACCTCTTCCGGCGCAGCATCCGGGCGGCCGTAGCGGATGTTGTAGAGGACGGTATCATTGAACAGCACCGTGTCCTGCGGCACCACGCCCATCGCCGCGCGCAAAGACGATTGCGACACATCGCGAATATCCTGGCCGTCGATTGTCACCCTGCCGCCCGCCACATCGTAGAAGCGCAGCAGGATGCGCGAGATGGTCGACTTCCCCGCGCCCGAGGGCCCGACGATGGCCACCGTCTTGCCGGCCGGCACCTCGAACGACAGCCCGTCCAGGATGATGCGCTCCGGCTCATAGCGGAACTTCACGCCCTCGAAGCGGATCGTCCCGCCGCGGATGGCGAGCGCGGCAGCGCCGGGCCGGTCCGCCACCTCGGGCGGCACCTCCAGCACGTCCATCATGCGCTCGATGTCGGTCAGGGACTGTTTGATCTCGCGATACACCATGCCCATGAAGTTGAGCGGAATGAAAAGCTGCAGCAGCAGCGCATTGACCATCACGAACTGCCCGACGGTGGCGCGGCCTGCCATCACATCGAGGCCCGCCATCACCATGCACAGCGTCAGGGCGATCGTGAAAATGGTTGCCTGCCCGGCATTCAGCACCGCCAACGAGGTGTAGGCCTTGATGCTCGCCGTCTCGTAGGCAGCCATCGATTGATCGTAGCGCCTGGCCTCACGGGCCTCCGCGCCGAAGTACTTCACCGTCTCGTAGTTGAGCAGACTGTCGATGGCCTTGGTGTTGGCCTCCGTATCGCTCTCGTTCATCTCGCGGCGGATGCGGATGCGCCAGTTGGTTGCCGCCACCGTGAACCACAGGTAGAGCACGATCATCGCCAGCACCGTCATGACGTAGCGCCAGTCGAACTCGTAGGCGCACACCGCCAGCACGAGCGCAAACTCCACGATCGTCGGCACGAACGTCATCAGCACCATGCGCGAGATGTTCTCGATGCCGAGCCGCCCGCGTTCGAGCACGCGCGTCAGCCCACCCGTCTTGCGTTCCAGGTGAAAGCGCAGCGACAGCGCATGCATGTGCTCGAAGGTATGCAGTGCCAGCTTGCGCACCGCATGCATGGCAACCTTGGCAAACATGCCCTCGCGTACCTGCACCAGCAGGCTCATGGCCACCCGCACCGCGCCATAGACGACGATCGCCAGCACCGGCAGACCGACCAGCCAGACCATCGCCTGGCCGTCGGGCATCTTGCCGCCGGACGCCGCCACCAGCGCGTCCGTTGCCCACTTGAACGTGAACGGCATGGCGACGGTGACGAGTTTCGCCGCCAGCATCAGCGTCAGCGAGAGAATGACCGTCGTTTTCAGGTCGGGCCGCTCGGACGGCCATACGTAGGGCCACAGCCCTCGCAGTACGCGCACCTGGGCCGTCGAAGGCTTCAGCCGCGCGAACAGGGCGGCGCGCTGGCCGCCGCCAGCGTCATGATGGCGTTGCATGGAGTGGCTTTAGACCCCGCAGACCGGCTTGTCGATGCAGCGGGCTCGCACTGCACAGCAAACGACACACGCGCCCCGTCATCCTGCCTGCACGTGTTGTCATCCCGGCCGAGCGCGAGCGAGAGCCGGGATCCTGGGGCGTAGCATCGACACCGTCCGCGGCCCTGGGTCCCGGATATCGCGCTTCGCGCAATTCCGGGATGACAACTTTGTTGTGCGCCAAGCTTCATTGAATTGTCATCCCGGCCGAGCGCAGCGAGAGCCGGGATCCAGGGCCACAAGCACCAACGCCATCTGCAGCCCTGGGTCCTGCATACTGCGCTGACCCTCCAGACACGTTCCAGGGCAGGCGCGCAATTCCGGATGACAACCTTCGTGGCGTTCTTCGACAAACCCAAACTTGTCATCCCGGCCGAGCGCAGCGAGAGCCGGGACCCAGGGGCCTCGCGTTGCAACGCACGCTACTCGTCGCACGTGCGCGCGTTACGCCCCACAATACGGAGGCGCTGACACACGCGGATCAGATCCGGCTCGGCAATGCGCTGCCGGTTGGCGGCGTAAACCGTGCGGTACCTCGAGCCGGACCCGAGATGGCGTTCCGCAATGCGCCACAGGCTGTCGCCCCGTTTGACGGTGTACCATCCGTTCCGCAGCCTGCCGGCTCCGCGGCATACCGTGTAGGCGGGGCGCCGCGAAGCGCGAGCCTTCGGCTTGCGTTTACGCGGCGGCGACTTCGCCTTCGGAGTCGATGGCGGCACCTTCACCATCGCGGTCTTTCCCGGCGCTGCCTTGGGTGGATCGGCCGCCACCTTCGTCTCCGCTTGCTTCGGGGGCTCGGGTCGTTTGGCGGCGGGCTGACCCTTGTCCGCCGGCATCGGTGCTTTCGCAGTCTCGGTCTTGGCAGGCGGTGGCGCAGAGGCAGGTGGCGCAGAGGCAGGCGGCGGTGCGGAGGCGGGCGCCGATGCCGCTCCCTTCGTCTCGCCGGTCTTCGGCACGACAGCCTGCTTGCTTTCGGCGACAGCCGGCGCCTTCGGAGCCGCCGCGTCCTTTGCAACAACCTTGGGTGCCTCGGGCGCCTTCGCTGGTGCCGCTTCCGCTACCTTGGGCGCGGGCCTGGCCTCGGGCCGCGGCGCCTCTGGTGCCTTCGCCTTCACCTCTGCCGGCTTGGCGGCCTCGGCAGGCTTTGCCGCGTCCGCTTTCGTCGCAAGCTTCGCCGCGGACTGGTCGGCATCGCGCTTGTCGGTAGCACTGGGCTTCGTGTCGGCCACTTTGCGGGACTCAACGGCTGGCTTGGCCGCAGGCTCGGAGCTGGTGGATGCCGGCAGCGCACTTGCTGCCTTCGGCGCTGGAGCGGGCTTGCCGGCTTCCGCGACTGGGTCCCACGGCGGTACCGAGGCCGGCTCCCCGGCAAGTCTGCGCATCAGGCGCTGAAAGTGGACGCTCGAGTTGCGCAACCAGCCGAGCAGGTCCTGCTCCTCCTCGCGCGTCTTCACAGCGGGCGCTGCCGGCTTCTGCGGGTTCGCCTGTGCAACGCGCTGGCGCTCCATGAAGGCCGTGAATTCCTTCGACGCAGCTTCGGCGATCGCCTCGGCCTCGGCGCGAACGCGCTCTTCCGCGCTTGTCGCGGCGAAAGTCGCGCTTATATGTGCGCTCCCGGTCAGCATCAGCGCTGCCAGGCAAACCAGAAAAGATCGACCCGAACTCATTTCGGCCCTTCGTGAGAAATGTTAGAGGAACCGCTGAAACCGTCGGTCCTAACCTTAACTGTGACCTTGAGGGCAGCAAACACCGTGGATTGCCGCAAATTGGGCGTTGCCCTCTTCTAGAAGAGAGAAACGGCATCAGCGCGCGACAACATCAAGTAGAACAAGGCATCTTTATGGGAGATCGACGACAAACAGCCAATGGCGTGGCGAAAATCCCGCGCACCAAGACACGCAAGCCGGCCGCCACCAAAATCAGAGGCGCAGCCATCGGTGGTCTTGTCCGCAACGTCTGCGTGTACTGCGGCTCCAACCCGGGCTTGAACCCGGCCTACGCCAAGGCGGCAAGCAGATTTGGGCAGCTGCTCGCCGAGGCCGGCATCGGCCTCGTCTACGGCGGCGGCGGTCTCGGCTTGATGGGAGAAGTCGCACGCTCGGCCATCGCCCACGGCGGACATGTCACCGGCATCATCCCCACCTTCCTCTCCGAGAAGGAGCACATGCTGCGGGATGTGCACGAGATGATCGTCGTCGAGGACATGCATCAGCGCAAGAAGCTGATGTTTGATCGCTCGGACGCGTTCGTGGCTCTGCCCGGCGGCATCGGCACGCTCGAGGAGCTGGTGGAGCAGCTCACCTGGGCACAGCTCGGCCAGCACAACAAGCCCGTCGTGCTGTTGAACGTCGACGGCTTCTGGGCGCCGTTCCTGGAGCTCATGAGCCATATGCGCCGCGAAGCCTTCATTCGCGAAGGGATGGAGGTGCCGTTCGTCGCCGTCGATGATGCCGATGGCGTTCTGCCGGCGATCGCGCAGCGTGTGCGCCCGCCCAAGCCCGCGGCCGAAGCCGCCGTGGTGGAGAAGTTCTGACGACAGTGCGCGCTTTGCCGGACGTACGGCGCAGCCTATGCTCGCCCCTCAAGTCCCGTCGCATGCAAGTTCGATTGGCGAAGCGCCCATGAACCCGTTCCTCGATGCCAACGCGCTGCGCGTGCACAGGGCCCGCAATACATTTCATTCCCTCCTGCTGGTAGGCGGCCTCGGGCTTCTGACCGCCGTCTCCGCCTGGCTCATTTGGGGCGGCATGGGCGTCGCCGTCACGCTGGTGGCGATCGGGCTGATCTATGCCTTCGCGCCCCGCGTACCTCCGGCCTTTGTCATGCGCGTCTACCGTGCGCGCGAGATCGACCCGCGCGGCGGCGGACAGCTCATCCAGATTATCGATGTCCTCGCCGACCGGGCGGAGCTGCCTGCGATGCCGCGCGTCTACATAGTCCCCAGCATGACGCTGAACGCGTTCGCAACCGGCACACCGCGCAATGCCGCCATCGGCATCACCGAGGGCCTGCTCCGCCGCCTGGACCTCAACGAGGTTGCCGGCGTCCTCGCGCACGAGATCAGCCACATCCGCAACAACGATCTCGCCGTCATGAGCCTTGCCGACGTGATGACGCGCTTCACGCAGATGCTGGCCTATCTCGCCGTGTTCCTGGCGATCTTCAATCTGCCCGCCTTCCTGCTCGGCGACGCAGAGATCTCGTTCTGGGGCTTGCTGCTGCTTTATCTCGCCCCGACCGCGGGCAGTCTCATCCAGCTCGCACTGTCGCGCACGCGCGAGTACGACGCGGACCTGGAGGGTGCGAGCCTCACCGGCGACCCGGTATCCCTGGCCTCCGCGCTTGAAAAGCTGGAGCGTTACCAGGGCCGCTTCTGGGAGGACATGATGCTGCCGATCCCCGGCCGGCGCATCCCGCAGCCGTCGTTGCTGCGCTCGCATCCGTTGACGGCGGATCGCGTCGCCCGCTTGCGCGCGCTGGAAGGCCGGCCGCTGCTTCCTCAGATTTCCGCGCCCCACGAGCCCGCCCAGCTCGACGCCAACCCGCGGGCTGTCGCCATGCGCCCGCGCTATCGCTGGACCGGCGTGTGGTTCTGACTTTGCCGGCTGCCGCTCAGTCGTCGATCCGCAAGGCCTCGCCGCCCTTCATCTGCGGCATCGACGGGATCAGCCTGTCCGCGGTCTCCCACGTCTCGATCTGCCTGCGGGCGTGGTCGAACGCGCGCTTGAAGGAGGTTTCCGTGCGCAAGGCGCGGTTGAAGTAGGCATCGCCGAAGTAGGTCCACTGCCGCCTGTCGTCGCAACCAAACGACGTGCGGTCGGCACGCGCAGCCGTGATCACCAGCGTCCGCGCATTGGCGAGCGCTGGAATGAAGCTCCCCGAGTGGCACGCCGACAGCACCAGCACGCGGTTCTTGATACCCGATTTGTCGAGCATCTGCTTCAGCGCCTGCGGCCGCAAAGGCTCGAGGCCGACATACGGCATCTCCACCGCGAGCACCGACTGCACCCCATGCGTCGTCACGAACAGGAACAGCGTATCGTTGGCGGGGTCCATGATCTTGCCGAGACCGACCAGCACCTGCTCCAGGTTGTCGGCCGTTGCCAGCGGCACATCGTTGGCCGTGCTCGGATGATTGATGAGGACGACGGAGCGTCCGCGGGTGCCGAAGCGCTCGTCGAACAGCTTGCGGACTTCCTGCACCTCGCGCTTGAACACAGCCTGATGCCCGAAGCCGGCAAATCCGACGAAGTAGAGTTGCCGGCGGCCCGCGCCCCGCTCCGAACGCGTCACCGCCGCCAGCTCCCGCTCCACCAACGGCTTCTGCTCGGGAAGTTCCGCCTGCCGCTCGCGCCGCTCTGTCTGAGCGACCCCCGCTCCGCCGTGAATCAGGATCGCTGCAATCGCCAGGCTGAAGGCGAGTGCAACGCGTCGATGCGATCCACGCACTTGGGTCATGAGGCCTCGCCATTCGGCTTTGCGTCGGCGGCAGACTGAGACTTTGAGTTGCAGAGGTCTCTATGCAGCACAATGGCGGCCTTTACGCCCGATGTGGCCCCGCAACTCACATGGAATGTGAATACACAACGATTAACCCCATATTATTCATACATAATATGGGACTGATATTAAGATTCTGGTGAGCCTTCTCCCTTAAGCACGATGATAACCCTCAATGGGTCCCCCGCTGCAACCGAGGCCGAAAACCAACCTTGCTGATCGCCTCGCTGGGACACGGAGTGACGGAGATGAGTACGCACGACGACAGGCTGCGGTCCACGGTGGTGCCCACCGTGCGCTATCGCGACGTGCCCGCGGCGATCGCGTGGCTGAGCGATGCCTTCGGGTTCATCCCGCACCGCCTTCTCAACGACGAGGAGGGGGTTGTGCGCTATGCCGAGCTCACCTTCGGCACGGGCATGATCATGGTCGGCCCCGTCGACGAGGACAACCTCGGCAGGTTCATGGTGCAGCCGGAAGAAGTCGGCGGCGTCGAAACGCAAATCAGCTACGTGCATGTCGAGGATGCGAAAGCGCACTGCGAGCATGCGGCCGCAGCCGGCGCGACAATCGTGCTCGACATCACGGATGAGGCGAACGGTGGCAGCGGCTACACGGCCCGCGACCTCGAAGGCCACATCTGGAATTTCGGCACCTACGACCCGTGGGCTCGCTTCAAAGCAAAGGACGTGCACGCGCCGCCGCAGCGCCGCAGCAAACGTGCGCTCGCCGCGTTGGTCGCCTTGGCCGCGATCGCAGGCGCGTTCGCCTTCGAGCCCACGCGCGAAGCCCTGGGCGACGCCGCCGAGAGCGTTCTGGTTCGTATCGCGTCCGCGTCGGACACCTCGGCCGACAACGACAGGACTGCCTTCTCCGACAGCACCGCGGCCGTGCAGGCGCTGCGCGTCGAGCTGGCGAGGGAGCAGACCGCCAAGTCGAAATCCGAGCAGGCTCTCGCCCAGATGCGCGAGCAGCTTGTCCTGGAGACGCGTCTGCGGGAGGCCGCCGAGCAGGCCTCGCTGCAGTCTCGCAACCAGCTGACGGCTCTGCTGTCAAAACACGAGAGCACGGGCCGCACAGCCTCGGACATTCGCAACGAGTTGGAGCGCACACAGGCCGCCAAGGTTGCCGCCGAGCAAGCCGCCAGGGAGGCCCGCGAAAAGCTTACGCATGCCCAGGAGGCGGAACGGGAGCGGCAAGCTCGCCTCCTCGCACAACGCGAGCGGCGCGCCCGCAACCGTGCCGCGCGGACGGCTGCCCACGACAAGGAGGCGGCTGCAGCCGGGTATCCATCCTGGGTCTGCGGTAGGATAACTTGCTGAACCAGTTGCGAACCAGGGCAGGGCCCGATATCTGAGCGGCAATGACCGCCACCAAGCCCAGCCCCGAAACACAGGATCTCGCCGATCCAGCCGCGCTCGTCGCGCGCATGCGGGCCGGCGAACGGCGCGCAACCTCTCGCGCCGTCACCGAGCTGGAGCGCCTGTCGTCGGCAGCACCGCGCCTCCTGGAAGCCATGCGGCCCCACCTTGGGCGCGCGCTTGTGATCGGCTTCACCGGTCCGCCGGGCGCCGGGAAATCGACCCTCGTCAACGCCTATACCCGTTACCTGCGGGAAGAGAACAAGCAGATCGGCATCATTGCCGTCGATCCCTCGAGCCCGATATCGGGCGGCGCCATCCTCGGCGACCGCATCCGCATGACGGCGACGCTCGATGACGACGGCGTCTTCATGCGCTCGCTTGCAAGCCGCGGTCATCTGGGCGGGCTATGTCCGGCGGCCGTGCGCGTGATCGATGCTTTCGATGCGGCCGGCAAAGATATCGTGCTGCTGGAAACGGTCGGCACCGGCCAGTCCGAGATCGACGTTGCCGAGGTCGCGGATGTCCGCATCGTCGTCAGCGCCCCCGGGCTTGGTGACGACATCCAGGCCATGAAGTCCGGCCTTCTGGAGGTCGCCGATATCCTGGTCGTCAACAAGGCCGACCGGGAAGGCGCCGAGCGCACTGCGCAGCAGTTGAAAGGTGCCCTGTCCCTCCGCTCGGGGCCGCGCGCCAACGTGCCCGTGCTGAAGGTCACGGCAACGACCGGGGATGGCGTCCCGGCACTCGCCGTTGCCATCGACGACTTCGCGACCGCTAACGTGGCCAAGGACGCGACGGTGCGCCGTCGCCGGCGGGCCCGCTACCTCATTGCACGCGCTGCGGCGGACCTCGTCGGCGAACGTGTGCGGCATGGTGCCGACGGCGAGCTCGATCGCCTTGCCGACGCCGTTCTCGCCGGCACTCTGCTCCCGGCGGACGCCGCCGGTAAGATTCTGCGGGGCATGTGAGTGCCTTGCTGGCGACGGGAAGCTCCGCGTTCCACGTTATGGTGGCATCACAGTGCCGTGACCCCCAATCCATTGGGCCGTGGCGCGCGTTATACTGAGGCTGCCGGGCAGTCGAAGGAGGCTTAGCAAATGTCTTTCATGAAGTATGCGACGGCGCCAGTGCTCGCTACCGCCCTGATGGCCTTGCTTCCGGCATCGGGCCAGGCGCGAATCGTCTGCGACAACGAGTTCCAGGTTGTTCAAGGCTCGCCAATTGCCACCCCGGCTTGTGCCGACCGCTATCTGGCGCGCGTCGCGCAGGGCTACGGCATGCGCGTCACCCATGTCGACATCCGCAACCCAGGCGTCAAGGCACGCGTGTGCGAGTTCGTCGGCAATGATATCCGCCTGCGCTCGATCTGTTCGGGCTGGCGCAACGACCACTTCGGTGGACCGCGCATCGGCTTCTGATTGCGCTGGATTTGGAATGGGGCCGTCGACGGCCCCATTCGTTGCGTTAGGCTGCGGCCTGCGCGCCTGATCGCGTCAGCTTGTAGGTGATGGAGTCGATCAGCGCCTCGAAGCTGGCATCGACGATGTTGGGCGACACACCCACCGTGAACCAGCGTTCGCCGGTGATCTTGTCCCGGCTCTCCACCAGCACGCGTGTCACCGCCTCGGTGCCGCCGGTGAGGATGCGCACCTTGTAGTCGACCAGCTCGACGCTCTCGATCAGTTTCTGATAGCGACCCAGGTCCTTGCGCAGCGCTTGGTCGAGGGCGTTGACGGGGCCGTTGCCCTCGGCCACCGACCACACCGGCTCCTCCTCGCCGCTGACAAACACCTTCACGGTCGCTTCCGACACCGTCACCAGCTTGCCGAGCGCGTTGTGGCGCTTCTCGACCATCACACGGAAGCTGTCGACGGTGAAGTAGCGCGGCACCTCCCCCAAGAGGCGGCGTGCCAGCAGCTCGAACGACGCGTCCGCCCCCTCGTAGGCGTAGCCCATGCCCTCGCGCGCCTTCACCTCGTCCAGCAACTGACTGATGCGCGGATCGTCCTTGCCCACCGGCACGCCCAGCCGCTCCAGCTCATAGAGCAGGTTCGACTTGCCGGCCTGGTCCGACACCAGCACGCGCCGGCGGTTGCCGACCGCTTCCGGCGGCACGTGCTCGTAGGTCTGCGGCTCTTTGAGGATGGCCGAGGCATGAATGCCGGCCTTGGTTGCGAATGCCGACTGGCCGACATACGGCGCCTGCCGGTTAGGCGCCCGATTGAGGATTTCATCCAACAGCCGGCTCGCGTGCGTCAGCTTGCGCAGCCGCTCGGGCGTCACGCTCGTCTCATAGCGATCCGCGAACTCGCTCTTGAGGAGTAAGGTGGGGATGATGGACGCCAGGTTGGCATTGCCGCAGCGCTCGCCGAGCCCGTTCAGCGCACCCTGGATCTGGCGCGCGCCCGCGCGCACCGCCATCAGCGTATTGGCGACCGCATTCTCCGTGTCGTTGTGCGTGTGAATGCCGAGGTGCGAGCCCGGCACGTGCTTGTTCACATCCGACACGATGGCCGCGATCTCGTTCGGCAGCGTGCCGCCGTTGGTGTCGCACAGCACCACCCAGCGCGCGCCCGCCTTGTGCGCCGCCGTCGCCACCGCCAGGGCATAGGCGCGGTTCGCCTTGTAGCCGTCGAAGAAGTGCTCGCAATCGATCATCGCCTCGCGGTTCGATCTCACGATCGCTTCCACCGACTGCGTGACGCCCTCCAGGTTCTCCTCGTTGCTGATGCCGAGCGCCACGCGCACGTGGTAATCCCAAGCCTTGGCGACGAGACAGATGGCGCCCGCGTGGGCCTGCAGGGTCGCCTGGAAGCCCGGATCGTTGGAAACTGAGCGCCCCGCCCGCTTGGTCATGCCGAAGGCGGTAAAGGTCGCATGACGCAGACCGGGGTCCTTTGCGAAGAACTCCGTATCCGTGACGTTGGCCCCCGGATACCCGCCCTCGATATAGTCGACACCGATCTCGTCCAGCGTCTGCGCAATCAGCCGCTTGTCCTCAAGCGAGAAATCCACACCCGTCGTCTGCGCGCCGTCGCGCAGCGTGGTGTCGAACAGGTAGAGGCGTTCGCGCGTCATGGATAAGCCTTCACGGAAACCGAAGCCTCACAGATAGCCGAGAAATCGTGCCGCCAGGTAAACGGCGCACAGCACCACGACCACTTTGAGCGCAGGGTAGTAGTAGGGATGCTCGCGAAACGGCGGGCGGGCGTTGGGGTCATTGGCCATTGGCATCTCCTGCGCGCGGCGGCGGCCACACGTCCGTGTCATGATCGGGGTGTTGATAGGAAACGATCTCGGCGTAGCGTGCGGCCGCCATCGCCTGCTCGCTTGCAGACATGCTGGGCAAGTCTGCGAGCCCATCTGCCCATGGCACGCGGCGGTCGGACGGCAATTGAATAGTCGGCGCCAGCGCCGCCGGGTTATCGAACGCGCAGATGGCGATGTCGGTGCTGGCCTCGTACTCGTACGTCAGCGGCGTGCCGCAATCGCCGCAGAAGCCGCGCCGCACGGTATTGGAGCTTCGGAAGTGTTTCGGCTGCCCGCGCGTCCAGGCGAACGCGCGCGCGGCGACGAACAGCCCGCCGATGCTGGCGAAGGCCTTCTGGCACATGCGGCAATGGCACATCGACGCGCGGCCGAGCTGCGAGACGGCGAACCGCACCGCCCCGCACTGACAGCCGCCGGTGAATGCCCCCTGCGCCATCTTCACCTACTCCGGTGCATGACACACGGCCTCGACGTTGTGCCCGTCCGCATCGATCACGAACGCACCGTAGTAATTGGGATGGTACATGGGCCGCAAACCCGGCGCGCCGTTATCCTTTCCGCCGGCGGCCATGGCTGCCTTGTAGAAGGCATCGACCTCGGCCCGGGTGCCGGCGACGAAGGCGATATGGATGTACGGCGACGTCTTGCCCCCATCCGCCAGCCAGAAGAACGGCTTGCCGTTGGAGCCGAGCCCGGCGATGTCGAAGTTGCCCGTCACCGCCTTGGGAAACTCCATCAGCACCGTGATGCCGAGCGGGGCGAGCGCCGCAGTATAGAACGCCTTGGCCTTGGCGAAGTCGGTGACGCTGAGCGAGGTGTGATCAATGCCGGACATTCGTATGACCTCCCTAAGATGTTGTCATGGTCGGGCTTGTCCCGACCATCCATCTATCGGTTTGCTCCGAAGTTCGTTGAACGCTGGATCCTCGGGACACGCCCGAGGATGACAACTGTGGGCTGCTCACCGCTTCACCTCCCACGTC